>NZ_JBWKCC010000029.1:0-118024 GCF_056436655.1 Streptomyces sp. NPDC043427
GCCCGGTTACATTCCGAACCCGGAAGCTAAGCCTTACAGCGCCGATGGTACTGCAGGGGGGACCCTGTGGGAGAGTAGGACGCCGCCGAACAATCTTTGGGAAGGACCCCTGGTCACCAGCGTTCAGCTGGGACCAGGGGTCCTTTTCGTGTTTTGAAACAAGCGCAGGCCAGGGCGCATCGGGTACCCGACTGCGCGAGAATGACTTGCGGTACCGAAGACAGGAGTCACCATGTCCACCAACTCTCCCGACGAGCGACCGGAGCGCGACCAGCAGCGACGGGACAGTGGTGACCGCGGCGACCGCGGCGGGTACCGCGGGGACCGTGGCGGCTTCCGCCGCGACAACGACCGCCGCGACAACGACCGTAACGACCGCGGTGGTTACGGCGCCCGGCGTGACGACCGTCGTGACGACAACCGTGGTGGTGGCGGTGGCTACGGTCGCCGTGATGACCGTCGCGACGAGCGCCGTGGTGACGACCGTGGCGACCGCGGGGACCGTGGTGGGTTCCGGCGTGACGACAATCGTGGTGGCGGTGGCTACGGCGGCCGGCGCGACGACCGACGTGAGGGTGACCGGGGGCCGCGTCCGTCGTTCCAGCGTGACGACCGTGACCGTGGACCTCGCCGCGACGACCGGGGCGACCGCCCTTCCTTCCGTCGTGACGACCGTGGTGACCGGGGCGACCGCCCTTCCTTCCGTCGTGACGACCGTGGTGACCGGGGCGACCGTCCCACCTTCCGTCGTGACGACCGTGGCGCTCGCCCGGAGCGCCGGGACGACGACCGCGGCGGCTTCCGGCGTGACGACAACCGTGGTGGCGGCGGTGGCTACGGTCGCCGTGACGACCGTCGCGACGACCGCCGCGGTGACGACCGTGGCGACCGCGGTGGGTTCCGTCGTGACGACAACCGTGGCGGCGGCGGTGGCTATGGCGGCCGGCGCGACGACCGACGTGAGGGTGACCGGGGGCCGCGTCCGTCGTTCCAGCGTGACGACCGTGACCGTGGACCTCGCCGCGACGACCGGGGCGACCGCCCTTCCTTCCGTCGTGACGACCGTGGTGACCGGGGCGACCGTCCCACCTTCCGTCGTGACGACCGTGGCGCTCGCCCGGAGCGCCGGGACGACGACCGCGGCGGCTTCCGGCGTGACGACAACCGTGGTGGCGGCGGTGGCTACGGTCGCCGTGACGACCGCCGTGGTGACGACCGTGGCGACCGCGGGGACCGTGGTGGCTTCCGTCGGGACGAGCGTGGCGGTGAGCGTGACCGTGGTTTCCGTGGCGGCGACGCGCGCACGGGTTTCCGGCGCGACGACCAGCGGGGCGACCGCGGTGAGCGTGGCGGGTTCCGGGGTCGGGACGACCGTGGTGGACGCGGTCCGCGTAGGGACGACCGAGGCGGTCGGCCCGGTGGCTTCCGCGACCGGGACGACCGGCGTGGCGGCGGCGGTGGGCGGTTCCGCGAGGAGCGGGATCGTGACCGCGAGCCGATCAAGCGGCTGCCGATCCCCGAGGACGTCACGGGCGACGAGATCGACAAGGACGTACGGCAGGAGCTGCAGAGCCTGCCGAAGACGCTCGCGGAGGACGTCGCCAAGAACCTGGTGATGGTCGCCCGGCTCATCGACGAGGACCCCGAGGGCGCGTACGGCTACTCCAGGGTCGCCCTGCGGCTGGCGTCGCGCGTCGCGGCCGTGCGCGAGGCGGCCGGATTCGCCGCGTACGCGAACCAGAAGTACAGCGAGGCGCTCGCCGAGTTCCGGGCCGCGCGGCGGATGACCGGCAGTGTGGAGCTGTGGCCCGTCATGGCCGACTGCGAGCGTGGGCTCGGGCGGCCGGAGAAGGCGCTGGACATGGCCGGCGCTCCCGAGGTGCACAAGCTCGACAAGGCCGGGCAGGTCGAGATGCGGCTCGTCGCGGCCGGCGCCCGGCGTGACATGGGGCAGCTGGACGCGGCCATCGTGACGCTGCAGAGCCCTGAGCTGGCCTCCGGCTCCGTCCAGCCGTGGACCGCGCGGCTGCGGTACGCGTACGCGGACGCGCTGCTCGCGGCCGAGCGGGTCGACGAGGCGCGCGAGTGGTTCGCGAAGGCCGTCGAGGCCGACCGGGACGGCAGCACGGACGCCTCCGACCGGCTCGCCGAGCTGGACGGGGTGGAGTTCGTCGACGCCCTCGACGAGGACGCGAGTGACCGTGAGCGCGGGGAGGTCCAGGCGGAGAGCGCCGACGCCTCCAAGGTCGACGCGGATGACAAGGTCAACGCGGGTGACAAGGTCGACATGGATGACAAGGACGACACGGACGGCCAGGTCGACACGCACGGCAAGGACGGTCAGTACGACGAGGACTGACGTCGGTGAGTGAAGGGGCGGGATCCCGGGTCAGGGGTCCCGCCCCTTTTGTATGCCCGCTAGAGGAGCCTGTCAGAAGGCCCTGTCAGAAGGCCCTGTCAGAAGGCTCGCTCAGAGGTCCAGCGCCCGCAGGACCAGGCCTGACGCCGGTTTCGGGCCGAAGGAGGTGGACTTGCGGGGCATGGTGACGCCCTGGCGGGCGAGGTCGCGGACGACTTCCTCGCGGACCGGGTGCAGGAGCACCGCCGTGCCGCCGTCGCGTTCCGCCTTCGCGACGGTGGCGGCCGTCTCGTGGATGTAGGCGATGTGGGCGGGGGAGTCCTCGGAGATGTGCCAGACGTGGTCGAGGAGCGTGGCGTGCAGGACCGTCGCGTCCAGCGAACGCCAGGCGGCGGGGTGCTCGGCGGGGACCGTGCGGGACAGGAGGCCCGGGTCCGGGCGGTCGATGAGATGGAAGGCGCCGTCGCCGGCCAGGAGGAACGCGTTGCCCTCGCGGGCCGCGTCGGCCAGTGCGTCGAGCGCCTGCGCCAGGGGCACGTCGAGACGGCGTACGCGGAACAGGCCGTCCAGGGCGGACAGGGCGTCGGCCACGGGCAGGCCGTGCAGGAGGCGGTGGATGGCGCGGACGCGCAGGGGGTAGCGGGCCGTGTCGACGAGGAGGACCAGACCGTAGTCCCAGGGGCTGGGGGAGGAGTGCTCGGCGCGGAGCCGGCGATAGGTCGCCCAGCGGTGGTGGCCGTCGGCGATCAGGGCCTGTTGGTGGGCGAGGTCCCCCTGGACGCAGGCCACTTCGGCGGGATCGGTGACCGACCAGAGGCGGTGGCTGAAGCCGTCCTCGGTGGTCGTGTCGAGGAGCGGGGGTCGTTCGGCGGCGCGTTCCACCACCTCGGCCGCCGAGCCGTTGCCGCGGTACGTCAGCAGCAGGGGCTCCAGGTTCGCGGAGGTGGCCCGCATCAGGGCCGCGCGGTCCGCGACGACGTGCGGCATGACGTCCTCGTGGGGCAGGACCACGCCCTCGGACGGCTCGGAGAGGCGCAGGGCGCCGATCAGACCGCGCTGGATCATGCCGTCGCCGTCATGCTGCTCGTAGACGTACAGGCCCGGTTCGGGGTCGGTGGTCAGGACGCCCTCGTCGAGCCAGCGGCGCAGGGTGTCGGCGGCCTGGGCGTTGCGGGCGGTGGGGGTGGTGGCCTGGGGGAGAATCAGCCGCACGATGTTGTAGGGGTCCGCGGACTGGAGATGGTGCAGACCGTCGGGGCGGACGACGACGTCGTACGGTGGGGACGTCACGGCGGCCAGGCTGCCGACCCGGTCGGGGTCGTATCGCAGGCCTCGGAACGGGGTGAGTTCCAGGCCTCGGCGCGCCGTTGCTTCCGAGTGACCTGCTGAGTTCATCCCGGCATCGTACGTGTGTCAGTGGCATGCGGGATGATCGGGGGAAAGTCGAGTGAACGAGGAGCGATGTGTAATGAGCCGGAGCGTCAGGACGAGGCCCGAGGGCAGTGGGCAGGCCCTGAGCGAGGCATACGACACGGCGCTGCTCGACCTGGACGGTGTGGTGTATGCGGGTGGTAACGCGATCGTGCACGCGGTCGAGTCGCTCGACACGGCCCGCGCGGGCGGGATGCGTCTGGCGTACGTCACCAACAACGCGCTGCGCACCCCGGACACGGTGGCCGAGCACCTGAGCGAGCTGGGGATACCGACGGGGCCGGACGACGTCATCACGTCGGCGCAGGCGGTGGCCCGGCTCATCAGTGAGCAGGTGCCCAGGCGCGCGCGGGTGTTGGTCATCGGCGGGGAGGGGCTGCGGGTGGCGCTGCGGGAGCGTGGGCTCGTGCCCGTGGAGTCCGCCGACGACGATCCCGCCGCCGTCGTGCAGGGGTACGGCGGGCCCGACCTGCCCTGGGGGCGGTTCGCGGAGGCGTCCTACGCCGTCGCGCGCGGGGTGCCGTGGTTCGCCTCCAACACCGACCTGACGATTCCGAGCGGGCGGGGGATCGCGCCGGGCAACGGGGCGGCGGTGGAGGTCGTGCGGATCGCGACCGGGGCCGAGCCGCAGGTGGCGGGCAAGCCGTTGCCGCCGATGCACCGGGAGACGATCCTGCGGACGGGTGCCGAGCGGCCGCTGGTGGTCGGGGACCGGCTGGACACGGACATCGAGGGCGCGTTCAACGGCGAGGTCGACTCGCTGCTGGTGCTGACCGGTGTCACCGACGGCGCGCAGTTGCTGGCCGCGCCGCCGCAGCACCGGCCGACGTACGTCGACGCGGATCTGCGCGGGCTGCTCACCGGACAGCCGGAGGTCACGGAGGCCGACGGCGGGTTCCGGTGCGGCGGGTGGACGGCGACGGTCGGCGACGGGCGGCTCGAACTCGACGGTGAGGGCGAGGCGTTGGACGGCCTCCGGGCGCTGTGCGCGGCGGCCTGGACGGTGGCCGGGGAGGGCACCTGCGAACTGGACGGGGGCAAGGCGCTGGCGCGGCTGGGGCTGTGAGGTAGGTCGGCGCTCGGCCTGTGAGCGCGACCGCCGTGAGGTGGGCCGGCGCCCGACGGTGAACCTGAGCGCTGCGAGGCGCGTCGGTGCCCGGCCTGTGAAAGTGCGCGACGGACCCGCAACGGGCCTGTGAACCCGAGGCCGTGTGCCGACCAGGGAGCGAAGGGAAATGCGAGGGTAGGCTAACCTAACTACGTGTTGGTCGACAGTCCTCCCGAACAGCGCGCGGAGACCGCCCCCGCGCCCCCAAGACGCCGGGCGGTACGGAGCCTTGGGCTCCTGCTCTCCGTCCTGATCCTGGCGCTCGTCGCCCTGGCGAGCATCGCGATCGGCGCGAAGGAGCTGTCCGTCGCGCAGGTCTGGCACGGCCTGTTCGAGAACTCGGGGACGTACGGCGACGTCGTGGTCGACGAGCGGCTGTCGCGGACCGTGCTCGGGCTGCTCGCCGGGGCCGCGCTCGGCCTGTCCGGGGCCGTGCTCCAGGCGCTGACGCGCAATCCGCTCGCCGACCCGGGGCTGCTCGGCATCAACGCGGGCGCCTCGGCCGCGGTCGTCACGGCGGTGACGTATCTGGGTGTCACGAGCCTGACCGGCTATGTGTGGTTCGCGTTCTTCGGGGCGGCCGCCGTCGGCGCGCTGGTCTGGTTCCTGGGCGGCAGCCGGGGTGCCACGCCCGTGCGGCTCGCCCTCGCCGGTACGGCGATCAGTGCCGCGCTCTACGGCTACCTCCAGGCCGTGATGATCATGGACGACGCGGCGCTGGCCAAGATGCGCTTCTGGACGGTGGGTTCGCTGTCGTCCGCGACCGACGAGACGATCCGCCAGGTGCTGCCGTTTCTCGCGGTCGGCACCGTCCTCGCGCTCGCGCTCGCCCGGCCGCTCAACGCGATGGCCATGGGCGACGACACCGCCAAGGCACTCGGCGCCAACCTGAACCGCACCCGGGCGCTGTCCATGCTCGCCGCGACCGTGCTGTGCGGGGCGGCGACCGCCGCCTGCGGGCCGATCGTGTTCGTCGGGCTGATGGTGCCGCACGTCGTGCGTTCCTTCACCGGTCCCGACCTGCGCTGGATCCTGCCGTACGCGACCGTCCTGTCGCCCGTGCTGCTGCTCGGCGCGGACGTGATCGGCCGGATCGTCGTCCGGCCCTCGGAGCTCCAGGTCGGCATCGTCACCGCGATCATCGGCGGCCCGGTCTTCATCTATCTCGTACGACGGAGGAGGACGGCGCAGCTGTGAAGACCGCTGACGTGAAGACCGAAGACGTGAAGACCGAAGACGTGAAGACCGAAGACGTGAAGACCGAAGACGTGAAGACCGCGGACAAGAGCACCCGAACCGCGCGTGGTGTCCGGGCCGTGCGCGGCCCGGGCGGGGTCTCCGTCCGGGCCGTGCGCGGCCCGGGCGGGGTCTCCGTCCGGCTGAACGTCCGCGCGTTGACTGTCGTCGTCCTGCTGCTGCTCGCCGCGCTCACCGCGAGCGTGGCGCTGATCGGCACCGGCGACTTCCCCATCCCGGCCTCCGACGTGCTGAAGACGCTGGTCGGTGACGGCAACCCGGGGCAGGAGTTCATCGTCAACGAGCTGCGGCTGCCGAGGGTCCTCGTCGGGCTGCTGGTCGGCGCCTCGCTGGGGCTCGGTGGCGCGTTGTTCCAGGCCATCTCCCGTAATCCGCTGGGCAGCCCGGACGTGCTCGGCCTCGGGCAGGGCGCGACGGCGGGCGCGCTCGTGATGATCGTGCTGTTCTCCGGGAGCCCCACCGAGGTGACCCTCGGGGCGCTTGTGGGCGGACTGGTCACGGGCGCCGCCATCTACCTGCTGTCCTGGAAGCGGGGCGTGCACGGCTACCGTCTGGTGCTGGTCGGCATCGGCGTCGCGGCGATCGCCACGGCGGTCAACGGCTATCTGCTCACCAAGGCGGACCTCGTCGACGCGGCCCGCGCGGTCGTGTGGATGACCGGGTCCCTCAACGGCCGTGACTGGGAGCAGGTCTGGCCGCTGCTCGCCCTGTGGGCGGTGCTCGTGCCGTTCGTCCTCGCCAACGCGCCGGGTCTACGGATGATGGAGATGGGCGACGACGTCTCCAACGCGCTCGGCGTGCGCGTGGAGCGCGTCCGGCTGCTGCTGATGGTCGCCGCCGTGCTGCTCACCGCGTCCGCCACGGCCGCCGCGGGCCCCGTCAGCTTCGTGGCGCTCACCGCGCCGCAGCTCGCCCGGCGCCTGACCCGCTCGCCGGGACCGAACCTCCTGCCGTCCCTGTGCATGGGCGCCACCCTGCTCGTCACCGCCGACTGGGTCTCGCAGCGGGCCTTCGGAGCCGACCAGTTGCCCGTGGGCGTGGTCACCGGCGTCGTCGGAGGCGTCTATCTGCTGTGGCTGCTGGTCACCGAGCGCAAGGCGGGCCGGATATGAGCGGCTCAGCGAAGAAGAACACCCCAAGGAGTACCGTGAACCGCCTGTCCGCCGAGAACGTCACCCTCGCCTACGACCAGCGTGTCATCGCCGAACAGCTGTCGGTGGAGATCCCCGACAACTCCTTCACCGTGATCGTCGGTCCGAACGCGTGCGGCAAGTCGACGCTCCTGCGGGCCCTGTCGCGGATGCTGAAGCCGTCCCAGGGGCGGGTGCTTCTCGACGGGCAGGTGATTCAGTCGATGCCCGCGAAGAAGGTGGCGCGGACGCTGGGGCTGCTGCCGCAGTCCTCGATCGCGCCCGACGGGATCACCGTGGGCGACCTGGTGGGTCGCGGCCGCTACCCGCACCAGGGCATCCTGCGCCAGTGGTCGGCCGAGGACGAGCGGGTCGTCCAGGAGTCCATGGCGCAGACCGGAGTCGCGGAGCTCGCCGACCGGTACGTCGACGAGCTGTCCGGCGGTCAGCGCCAGCGTGTGTGGATCGCGATGGCGCTCGCGCAGCAGACACCGCTGCTGCTGCTCGACGAGCCGACGACCTACCTGGACATCCAGCACCAGATCGACGTGCTCGACCTGTGCGCCGAACTGCACGAGGAGCAGGGCCGCACGCTCGTCGCCGTCCTGCACGACCTCAACCACGCGGCCCGGTACGCCACCCACCTGATCGCCCTGAAGGGCGGCGAGGTCATCGCGCAGGGAGCGCCGAACGACGTCGTCACCGCCGGGCTGGTGGAGGAGGTCTTCGGGCTGCGCTGCCAGGTCATCGACGACCCGGAGACGGGTACCCCGCTGGTGGTGCCGGCGGCGCGCACTGCGCGGACGCCTGGCCGGCAGGCGGTCGCTACAGAAGCTTCCTGAGCTGGAAGAGGTCCCTGAGACCGGCCTCCAGCTTCACCCGCCCCGAACCCCACGCCTTCGCGAAGTTCAGCTCGCCCGCGACCAGCGCGACCAGATCGTCACCGGTCATGGTCAGCCTGATCTGGGCCTTCTCCCGAGGAGGGCCCTGCAGGGTGTCCTGCACCACGATCCGGCCGGCCGTCATCCGGCCGATGAACGTGACGTCCAGGTCCGTGATCCAGCAGGTCACCGAACGGTCCAGGGAGGCGGCCGTACGGACGTCCCCTTCGGCGCTCTGCATGTTCTCCGAGAGCTTCTCGAGTGCCGCACGGCACTCCTCAATGGTGGCCATCGCGATCGACGGTACCCCAGGGGTTCGGGGTAGCGTCTGGGCATGAGCGAGACAGTGCCGGAGCCCGAGCCCGCGCCGCAGGCGCAGCCGCGGGAACCGGAGCCACAGGAACCGGAGCGCGACCCCGCCGCGCCCGCCGCGCTGAACGTGCCCCGCACCCCCACCGGCAACGCCGAGGTCGACGCCCAGCTGGCGCGGCTCGGTGACGCGGACCACCTCGCCACGGACGGGCATGTCGAGGTGTACGAGGATGTACACCGGGGGCTGCGCGACGCGCTCACCGCGCTCGACGCCCGCCCGGGACCTCCGGTGCCCCCCTCGACATACGAGAGCAGGAGCTGAACCGAACGTGGCAGGAGTCGCACGCCGCCGTCTGGACGCGGAGCTGGTCCGCCGGAAGCTCGCGCGCTCGCGCGAGCACGCCGGCCAGCTGATCGCCGCCGGGCGGGTCACCGTCGGCAAGACCGTCGCGACCAAGTCCGCCACACAGGTGGAGACGGCGGCCGCGATCGTGGTCGCCGTCGACGGCAGCGACCCGGAGTACGTCTCCCGGGGCGGCCACAAGCTCGCCGGCGCGCTGGAGGTCTTCGTGCCGCAGGGGCTCGTCGTCGAGGGGCGGCGGGCGCTGGACGCCGGCGCGTCCACCGGTGGCTTCACCGACGTACTGCTGCGCGCGGGCGCCGCGCACGTCGTCGCCGTCGACGTCGGATACGGACAACTCGCGTGGTCTCTGCAGAGCGATGAACGCGTCACCGTCAAGGACCGTACGAACGTACGCGAGTTGACGCTTGAAGCGATCGATGGGGAGCCTGTGGATCTTGTCGTGGGGGATTTGTCCTTCATCCCACTCGGGCTGGTGCTGCCGGCCCTGACGCGGTGCGTGAAGCCGGACGCCGACCTGGTGATGATGGTCAAGCCGCAGTTCGAGGTGGGGAAGGAACGGCTGGGCAGCGGGGGAGTCGTACGCAGTACGCAGCTGCGGGCCGAGGCCGTGCGGGGGGTCGCCGGCAAGGCCTGGGAGCTGGGTCTAGGGGTGAAGGGTGTGACGGCCAGTCCGTTGCCCGGACCCTCGGGCAACGTGGAGTACTTTCTCTGGCTGCGGTCCGGGGCGCCGACCCTGGACCCGGCCGATGTTGACCGTGCAGTTGCGGAGGGGCCGCGTTGACTCAGAACCGAGCTCGAACTGTTTTCCTGCTCGCCCACACGGGGCGGCCCGCCGCCATCCGCAGTGCGGAGCTGGTGGTGAAGGGGCTGCTGCGCTCGGGCATCGGCGTGCGCGTCCTGGAGTACGAGGCGCGCGACCTGCCGCTGTCGGACGAGGTGGAGCTGGTCAAGGAGGCGACTCCGCAGTGCCTCGACGGGTGTGAGCTGCTGATCGTGCTGGGCGGCGACGGGACGCTGCTGCGCGGCGCCGAGTTCGCGCGGGCGTCCGGGGTGCCGATGCTCGGGGTCAACCTCGGGCGGGTCGGGTTCCTCGCGGAGGCCGAGCGGGACGATCTCGACAAGGTCGTGGACCGGGTGGTCACGAAGGCGTACGAGGTCGAGGAGCGGATGACCGTCGACGTCGTCGTTCACCGCAACGGGGACATCGTGCACACGGACTGGGCGCTGAACGAGGCGGCCGTCCAGAAGGTCTCGGCGGAGAAGCTGCTCGAGGTCGTCCTCGAGATCGACGGGCGGCCGGTGACGGGGTTCGGGTGTGACGGGATCGTGCTGTCCACGCCGACCGGGTCGACCGCGTACGCGTTCTCGGCGGGTGGGCCCGTGGTGTGGCCCGAGGTCGAGGCGTTGTTGATGGTGCCGATCAGTGCGCATGCGCTGTTCGCGAAGCCGTTGGTGACGTCGCCGGATTCTGTGTTGGCGGTGGAGGTTCTGCCTCATATCCCGCCGGGGGTCCTGTGGTGTGACGGGCGGCGGACTGTGGAGTTGCCGCCCGGGGCGCGGGTGGAGGTGCGGCGGGGGGCTGTGCCGGTGCGGTTGGCTCGGCTGCATCATGCTTCGTTCACGGATCGGCTGGTGGCGAAGTTCGCGTTGCCGGTTTCCGGGTGGCGGGGGGCGCCGCACTAGCCGGTTCGCGGTGGGGCGCTGGGGAGCGTCGGCGGCTGCGGGTGGGTTGTGGCTCGTCGCGCCCACACGGCGGAGCCGCATGTCGACACAGCCCCGCGCCCCTTTGGCCGGACCACTCCCCCGGGTGACAAGGGCAGCCCATATTCAATCGTTCACCTGCGGCTTCCGACTATGGGGCCGGGGGCCGTCGCACTGTCCGCCCCCGACCTCGTAAGGTCTTCTCCGTGTTGGAGGAGATGCGGATACGGTCGCTCGGGGTCATTGACGACGCTGTCGTCGAGTTGTCGCCGGGGTTCACCGCCGTCACGGGTGAGACGGGTGCGGGTAAGACCATGGTGGTCACCAGCCTCGGATTGCTGCTGGGCGGGCGGGCGGATGCGGCGCTCGTGCGGATCGGGGCCGAGAAGGCGGTTGTGGAGGGGCGGATCACCGTGCCCTCGGGCGCCTCGGTGGCCGTTCGGGCCGAGGAGGCCGGGGCCGAGCTCGACGACGGGGCGTTGCTGATCAGCCGCACTGTGTCGGCCGAGGGGCGCTCGCGGGCGCACGTCGGCGGGCGCAGTGTGCCTGTGGGGATGCTGGCCGAGCTCGCCGACGAGCTGGTGGCCGTGCACGGGCAGACCGACCAGCAGGGGCTGCTGAAGCTGTCCCGGCAGCGGCAGGCGCTCGACCGGTATGCCGGGGATGCCGTCGCCGTGCCGTTGGCGAAGTACGGCGAGGCGTACCGGCGGCTGCGGGCCGTGTCCGTGGAGCTGGAGGAGATCACCACACGCGCGCGTGAGCGGGCCCAGGAAGCCGACATGCTGCGGTACGGGCTCGACGAGATCGCCGGCGTGGAGCCGCGTGCCGGTGAGGACGTGGAGCTGGCGGAGGAGGCGGAGCGGCTGGGGCACGCGGAGGCGTTGTCGTCGGCCGCCACGGCCGCTCACGGCGCTCTGGCGGGCGATCCGGAGGACCCCGAGGGAATTGACGCGACCACCCTCGTCGCGGGCGCTCAGCGGGCCCTGGAGGCCGTACGGGCGCATGACCCGGCGCTGGCGGCGCTCGCCGACCGGATCGGGGAGGTCGGGATCCTGCTGGGCGACGTGGCGGGGGAGCTGGCGGGGTACGCCGACGACCTGGACGCCGACCCGCTGCGGCTCGCGGCGGTCGAGGAGCGGCGGGCCGCGCTGACCGCGCTGACGCGCAAGTACGGCGAGGACGTCGGCGCGGTGCTCACGTGGGCCGAGCGGAGTGCGGCCCGGCTCACCGAGCTGGACTCCGACGACGAGCGGATCGACGAGCTGACCGGCGAGCGGGACGCGCTGCGGATCGAACTGGGCGGGCTGGCGCAGGCGCTGACCGACGCCCGTGCGGAGGCCGCCGAGCGGTTCGCCGCCGCCGTGACCGCCGAGCTGGCCTCGCTGGCGATGCCGCACGCGCGTGTGTCGTTCGAGATCCGGCACACCGAGGACCCGGAGGGCGTGGAGGTCGGCGGTCGTGCCGTGGCGTACGGGCCGTCCGGGGTCGACGAGGTCGAGCTGTTGCTCGCGCCGCATCCGGGGGCGCCGCCCCGGCCCATTGCCAAGGGTGCGTCCGGCGGTGAGCTCTCGCGCGTGATGCTGGCCGTGGAGGTCGTGTTCGCAGGGACGGATCCCGTGCCGACGTATCTCTTCGACGAGGTCGACGCGGGCGTGGGCGGCAAGGCGGCCGTGGAGATCGGGCGGCGGCTCGCGCGGCTCGCGAAAACCGCCCAGGTCGTCGTGGTGACCCACCTGCCGCAGGTGGCCGCGTTCGCCGACCGGCAGTTGCTGGTCGAGAAGACGAACGACGGGTCGGTGACGCGCTCCGGTGTGAAGGTGCTCGAAGGGGAGGACCGGATCAGGGAGTTGTCCCGCATGCTGGCCGGGCAGGAGGACTCGGAGACGGCCCGGGCGCATGCGGAGGAGCTGCTGGCGACGGCTCGGGAGGGCGCGTAGGGCCGAGGACACGGGAGGGAGTGCAGCGTGCTGAGCCGGCGTCCGGGAGGGCGTGCTGAGCCGGCATCCGGGAGGGCGTGCAGAGCCGCGTTCGCGCAGACGTGCACCGATTCACTCGTGTGGGTGGTGTGCGGGTGACCTGTACGGGGTCCGGCACGGTCACCGGCTCCCCGGCGTTCCCGGAACACCCGTACGTCCTGGCATCCTTGGCGTAGAAGGGGGAGGAATCGCGCAGAACACCACCGCGCGCGGTCTCCCTCTGTACGTTTCTTCGTGACCGTCCGATGCCGAACCAGGAGCCCCGGCCGCGTGAGCCCCGTGAGCAGCCCCGCACCGCACGGTCAGTCGTCGCTGCGCACCGTGCAGGTGCTGGGCGGTGGCAACGCCGGCAGCAGCGCACATGTGCGCTCCCTGACCGCGGGGCTCGTCGCTCGGGGCGTGCGGGTCACGGTCTGCGCCCCCTCGGAGGCCGAACGCGCCTACGACTTCGCGGGCGCCGGCGCCGACCACGTGCACGTGCCGCGCAGCAGCGACCCGGGTTCCGTGGCGGCCCTGCGGGCGGCCTGCACGGACGCCGACCTGGTGCACGCGCACGGGCTGCACGCCTCCTTCCGAGCGGTGCTCGCCCTCAGCGGCCGGCGCACCCCGCTCGTCGTCACCTGGCACAACCGCGCGCACGCCGAGGGGGCGCGCGCTCATCTCCTGCGCCTGCTGGAGCGGCGGGTCGCGAAGGCCGCCACCGTGGTGCTCGGGACCTCCTCCGACCTCGTGGACCGGGCGCGCCGGACGGGCGCGCGGGACGCGCGGCTCGCCGCCGTGGCGCTGCCCGGGCCCCGCGCGTCCGACGGCCCCGAGGGACCCGAGCGGCAGCGGCCCAAGGCGCGGGCCGAACTCGGCGCCATCGGACGCCCGTTGCTGATGGCGGTGGGCTCCCTCGACCGGCACCGGGGGTACGACGTCCTGCTGGACGCCTCGCGCGCGTGGCGCGAGCTCGACCCGTTGCCGCTGGTCGTGATCGCGGGTGAGGGGCCGCTGCGGGCGGTGCTCCAGGGCCGGATCGAGGACGAGGGGCTGCCGGTGCGGCTCGTCGGACGGCGGGACGACGTGGGCGAGCTGCTCGCCGCCGCCGATCTGGCGCTGCTGCCGAGCCGGTGGGAGTCGCGGTCCGTGCTGGCGCAGGAGGCCCTCCACGCGCGCGTGCCGCTCGTCGCCACCGACGTCGGCGGCGTCCGCGAACTCGTCGGCGACGCCGCCGAACTCGTCCCGTACGGCGACGCGGGCGCCCTCGCCGACGCCGTCATACGGCTGCTCGGCGACCCCGAGCGGTGCGAGGAGCTGCGGGGGAGAGGCGTGCGGCAGGCGGCCACCTGGCCGACGGAGGACGAGACGGTCGCCCAGGTCCTCAGCGTCTACGACGAGTTGACGCAGCCGCGACCCCTGAGCTGATCCTGGGCCGACGTCAGCGCGTCGAGCAGGCCCGGGAACGCCTCGTCCATCTCGGCCCGGCGCAGGGTGTTCATCCGTGAGGTGCCGACGTAGTACTGCCGGATCAGGCCCGCCTCGCGCAGCACCTTGAAGTGATGGGTCGCGGTGGACTTGCTGACCGCGATGTCGAAGCCACCGCAGGCGATGTCCTCACCGGCGGCCCGGAGCTGCGTGACGATGCCGCGGCGCACCGGGTCGACCAGGGCCTCCAGCACCTTCTGGAGGTCGAACTGCCGCACGTCGGGGTGCGGTGGCGTGCGTTCCATGAGCCCACAGTACGGCAGCGGCGGGAGAAGTTCGACCGGCATCAAAGTTTGACGACGATCGTACTTCTGCGTCAGGGTGGGGCCGACCGACCTCAGCACGAGTGAACGGGGAGACGGTATGGCCAGGACGGTGCGGTTCCACGAGGTGGGCGGGCCCGAGGTGTTGCGGCTGGAGGAGGTGGCGGTCGGTGAACCGGGGCCCGGCGAGGTGCGGATCCGGGTGGACGCCATCGGGATCAACCGGGCCGAGGCGCTGTTCCGCAGCGACCGGTACATCGAGCCGGTCGGACAACTGCCTTCCGGGCTCGGCTACGAGGCCGCCGGGGTGATCGAGTCCGTCGGGCCCGAGGTGACGGGGTTCGCGGTGGGGCAGGCGGTGACCGTGCTGCCGGTCTTCTCGCAGAACGACCACACCGTGTACGCCGAGCGGACGATCGTCCCGGCGGCCGCGCTGCTGGCCCGCCCGGACGGGGTGGACGCCGTCTCCGGCGCCGCCGTGTGGATGCCCTACCTCACCGCCTACGGCGGCATGGTCGAGGTCGGCGGCCTGCGGGCGGGGGACGTGGCGGTGATCGACGCGGCCTCCAGCAGTGTCGGCCTGGCCGCGATCCACACTGCCCTGCGGGTGGGCGCCACGCCGCTCGCCGTCACCCGGACCCGGGCCAAGCGGCAGCGCCTGCTGGAGGAGGGCGCCGCCGAGGTGATCGTCTCCGACGAGGAGGACGTGGCGGCACGCGTGCTGGAGCTGACCGGCGGAAGGGGCGCCGAGTACGTCTTCGACGCCGTCGCCGGGCCCGGGGTGGTGGAGCTGGCGCGGGCCGTGGCCGCAGACGGGACGATGATCCTTTGGGGCGCGCAGAGCGGGCAGCCGACCCCGTATCCAGGGTTCGAGCTGGGCATGCCGGCGCTGAGCATGCGGACGTACACGATGCTGGAGACCTCCAGGGACCCGGAGCGGCTGCGGCGCGCGGTGGCGTACGTGACGTCGGGGCTGCGCACCGGGGCCTTCCGTCCGGTCGTGGACCGGACGTTCCCGCTGGAGGAGATCGTGCGGGCACACCTGCACCTGGAGTCCAACACGCAGTTCGGCAAGATCGTGGTCACCGTGGACCACTGAAGCCGCCTTCTCAGGACACGTGCCGTCGGGCCCGCAGGGCCAGGCTCAAGGCCAGGACCGTCTGCGGGTCGTCGAGGTCGGTGCCGAGCAACTCGCCGATGCGGGCGAGGCGGTTGTAGAGGGTCTGTCGGTTGAGGTGGAGCTCGCGGGCCGTCTCCGCCTTGCGGCCCGCATGGGCGAGGTAGGTCTCCAAAGTGGGCAGCAGCGGCGGCTTGGAGCGGCGGTCGTGCTCCTGGACCGGGCCGATCGCCCGGTCCACGAAGGCCGCCAGGTCGGGATGGTCCCGCAGCCGCCACAGCAGCAGGTCGATGTCGAGGCGGCGGGCGTCGTACCAGGGGCGGTCCGACAGGCCCTGGGCCGCGGTCGCCGTCTCGGCCGCGTGCCGCAGGCCGGATGCCGCCGCAGCCCAGCCGCCGGCCACCCCGACGACCACGACCGGCGGCTGAGCCCCCGGCCGCTGCATCCCGGCCCGCTCCACCCCCGCCCGCAGCGCCGCCGCGACCCGGTCCGCGACCGCCGGGCGCTCCGACTCCGAGCGCAGGCCCAGGAGGAGTGGCACCCGGCCCTCGACGGGGCGTACGCCAAGGAGGACCGGGACGCCCACCGACGCCAGCTCCTCCGCGACCGCCCGCGCCAGCACCGCCCAGCCTCCCCCGCTCTCGACCGCGCTCGAGCGGGCGGTACCCCCTGCGGGGGAGAGCGCGTCGCCCAGGCGCATGACCACCGGCAGCAGCGGGCTGTTGCCCGGCTTGAAGCCCAGCACGCGCGCCTGCGCCGGGGCGTCCTCCGCCGTGACGCGCCCCTCGGCGAGGTCGGTGAGGAAGTCGCCGCGTCCGCGCGCCGCCAGTTCCTCCTCCTGCCGGGCCTGCATCAGCACGACGGCCAGGATGCCCGCGGCCCGCTCCGCGGCGATCCGGTGCACGGGAGCGAGCGGGGCGCGCACGGGCAGCAGCGCGAGCCGGGCTCGTACGGAACCCGCCCCCGGGCCACCGCCCGGCACGTCCACGAGCACCGAACCCGTAGGCGGCGGCGCGTCCTTGCGCGGGCCGCGCAACCCCTCCCACACCTGGAGCGGATCCGCGCCCTCGGGCCCGGACCCGGCGGCGTACAGGAGCTGGCCGTCCGTCGTCTCCAGGAACACCGGGTTGTCGCTGAAGTCCGCCAGAATGCCCAGCACCTGCGGGATCCCGCCGCCGCCCAGCAGCGCCTCCGTGCAGCGGCGGTGCACCTCCTCCGCCCGCTGCAGCAGCGCGTAGTGGCCGTTGACGATCTCGGTGTGGATCTCCTCCGTGACCGTCACGAACGGCACCTCGCGGTGCAGTTGGACCAGGGGCAGCCCGGCCGAGCGCGCCGTCTCGACCAAGGCGGCCGGCAGACGACTGAAGCGCGGGCCGAGCTCGATCACCAGGGCGGCGATCCCGCGCTCGGCCAGGGTGCGCACGAACGCCCGCTGCTCGGCCGGGCGGGTGCCGAGGCCGTAGCCGGTGCTCAGCAACAGCTCGCCGCCCTTCAGCAGCGAGGCGATGTTCGGCACCTCGCCCGCGTGCACCCAGCGCACGGTGCGGCCCAGCCGGTCGCCGCCCGCCAGGACCTCGGGGAGCCCGCTGCGCAGGCCGGGCAGCTCCAGCGCCCGCTGAACGGTGACGCCGGCGCCGTGGCTGTCGAATCGGTGGTCCGTGCGGCTGTCCATGCAGCGGACGCTACCTGCGCTGATGCCCTGGTGACAGCTCCGCGGGCTTACGGCCGCGATCACCGGGTAGCGGCGCCGTCATGGACATCAGTGTGGTCGCCGCGGCACGAGAGGACGACAGCCCGGTCGAGGAGCCGTTGCGTGTCGCGCAACTCGCCGACCGGCTCGGATATCGCGAGATCTGGGCGGGAGAGGGGGCGACCTGGGACTCGTTCGTCCTGGCGACGGCCATCGGACTGGCCACCGAACGGGCCGTGTTGACGGCCGGGCCGGTGCCGGTGAACGTGCGGGACCCGCTCACGATCGCACGCGGCGCCGCGTCGAGCGCCGCCCTCGTCCGCCGTCCCGTCGGGGTCGCACTCGGCACGTCCAGCAAGCGGGTCGTCGAAGGCGTCCACGGCAGGCCCCGCGCCCGGCCCGCGGCCGCCATGGAGGAGAGCGCCGCCGCCCTGCGCGGTCTGCTGCACGGAGAGCCCGGCGAGCCGATCGTCCCCGGCAGCGCCTTCCTGCGGCGCCTGCCGCCGCCCGGTGGGCAGCTCACCGTGGCCGCGTTCGGCGACCGCGCCATCGCAACGGCCGCCGCGCACGCCGACCGCATGCTGCTGGACATCGTCTCCCCGGAGCAGGTGCGCGTACTGCGCGCCAAGATGCTCGACGCGGCCGAGCGGGCGGGCCGTACCCCGCCGACGCTGGCCTCCTGGCTGCCCGCGGCCGTCGACCCCGATCCGCAGTCGCTCGCCCAGGTCCTGGGCAGCATCGCCGGCTATCTGACCGTGCCGGGCTACAGCGACATGTTCGTCGAGGCGGGCTTCGCCGCCGCCGTCGAGCTGGCCGCCAAGGGCGCCGACCGCGAGACCCTCGTACGGGCCCTGCCCCCGGAGGCCGCCACCGCGGTCGGCCTGGTCGGCGACCTCGACACCGTGCGCGCCCGCATCGACGCCTACGCCGAGGCGGGCCTCGACGAGATCGCCCTGGTCCCCGCCACGGCGGGCGATCCGGCGGGGGAGCGCACGCTCACGGCGCTCAGGCCGGCCTGATGTTGTGGTTGAAGCGGAACACGTTGTCCGGGTCGTAGTGCCGCTTCAGCTCCGCGAGGCGCCGGGCGTTCTCCCCGCCGAGGCCGGCGATCACCCGCTCCGGGCCCTCGTCGCCGATGAAGTTGAGGTAGACGTCGCCGGTGCTCCACGGCCGGGCGTCCTTCCTGACGTCCCGCACCCATCGCATGCTCCGCTCGTCGTCCGCCGGGTCCTCCCAGATCCCGAAGGGGTGAACGGCCCACGGCGCGTCCCGGTAGGGCAGGGGATACCCGTGCGGGCCCTCGGCGATCGCGCCGCCCTGCGGGAACAGCACGTGCTGGGTGGCGGTCGGCACGGGCATGGAGTCGGCGCGGGCGCAGAAGACGTCCACGAAGGCGTCGGGCGCGCCCGTGAGGTACTCCGCCGACCAGTAGTTCCGCATCCCCGGCGGATCGTCGATCATGCACTGCACGTCGGCGTACGGCATCGCCCCGACGATCTCCGTCTCGTGCGGCAGCGCCAGCAGCGGCTCGGCGAGCTTGCGCAGGTCGGCCTCCCCGCCGGCGTACGTCAGCAGGACACCGCATGTCAGCGTGCCGACCAGGTGGGGCGGTACGAACTCCTCGGGCGGGGCGGTGAGATAGATGACGGCGCCGCCCGCCTCGTTCGGTGCGGCCGTGATCAGGTCGCGGTAGGTGCGGACGGCCTCGCGGCCGTGCTCGGGGAGGTAGAGCACGAGCGCGATGGAGAACTCCGGCAGCTCGTGCAGCTTCAGGGTGAGCGCGGTGGCGACGCCGAAGTTGCCGCCACCGCCGTGCAGGGCCCAGAACAGGTCCGGGTTCTCGTCGGCGCTGGCGTGGGTCGGGGAGCCGTCGGCGGTGACCAGTTCCACGCCGAGCAGGTTGTCGGCGGCCAGGCCGAAGCAGCGGTCCAGCCAGCCGGTGCCGCCGCCGAGGACGAAGCCGCCCACACCCGTGGTGGAGGCCCGGCCGCCGGTCGTGGCGAGACCGTAGGGCTGGGTCGCCCGGTCCAGATGGCTCATCGTGGCCCCGCCGCCGACCCGCACCGCCTCCGCCGCGGGGTGGACGGTCACCTCGTGCATCCGGCGCAGGTCGATCACCAGACCGGCGTCGTTGCTCGCCATGCCTGCCACGCTGTGCCCGCCGCCGCGCACCGCGATCTTCAGGTCCAGGTCCCGGGCGAAGCGCACCGACCGGACGACATCTCTCTCGTCCGCGCACTGCGCGATCACCGCCGGCCGCCGGTCGATCATCGCGTTGAACACCGCCCGGGCGTCGTCGTAGCCCGGGTCACCCGGGGCGAACACGTCGCCGGTCAGATCCTCGCGCAGCGCGGTGAGGGCCGCGCCCGCCTTCGAGAGGGAAGCCATGGCCGCCCCCTTCCGACATCAGGGGCTGGGTCTGTCACCAGGCTAGGCGGGCTTGGGCGGTCGGTCCTGTTCAGCCGTCGTACGCCGGTCAGCCGCCGTACGCGCCGGACGCCGTCAGCCGCAGCGCGGTGTCGATCAGCGGGACGTGACTGAAGGCCTGCGGGAAGTTGCCGACCTGGCGCTTGAGACGCGGGTCCCACTCCTCGGCCAGCAGACCGAGGTCGTTGCGCAGCGACAGCAGCTTCTCGAACAGCTTGCGGGCCTCGTCGACGCGGCCGATCATCGCGAGGTCGTCCGCCATCCAGAACGAGCAGGCGAGGAACGCGCCCTCGTCGCCGGGCAGCCCGTCGACGCCCTCGTGGCCGCCCGAGGTCGGGTAGCGCAGGATGAAGCCGTCCGGCGTGGACAACTCACGCTGGATCGCCTCGATGGTGCCGATGACGCGCTTGTCGTCGGGCGGCAGGAAGCCCATCTGCGGGATGAGCAGCAAGGACGCGTCCAGCTCCTTGGAGCCGTAGGACTGCGTGAAGGTGTTGCGCTCCTTGTCGTAGCCCTTCTCGCAGACGTCCCGGTGGATGTCGTCGCGCAGCTCGCGCCACTTCTCCAGCGGGCCGTCCGCGTCACCGGACTCGATCAGCTTGATCGTGCGGTCCACCGCGACCCAGGCCATGACCTTGGAGTGCACGAAGTGGCGGCGCGGGCCGCGCACCTCCCAGATGCCCTCGTCCGGCTCGTCCCAGTGGTCCTCGAGGTACCGGATCAGCTTCAGCTGGAGGAGGGAGGCGTAGTCGTTGCGGGCCAGCCCCGTCATGTGGCCCAGGTGCAGGGCCTCGGTGACCTCGCCGTAGACGTCGAGCTGGAGCTGGTGCGCGGCGCCGTTGCCGACACGGACCGGCGCGGAGTTCTCGTAGCCGGGCAGCCAGTCCAGCTCCGCCTCGCCGAGCTCGCGCTCACCGGCGATGCCGTACATGATCTGCAGGTTCTCGGGGTCGCCCGCGACCGCGCGCAGCAGCCACTCGCGCCAGGCGCGGGCCTCCTCGCGGTAGCCGGTGCGCAGCAGCGAGGACAGGGTGATCGCCGCGTCGCGCAGCCAGGTGTAGCGGTAGTCCCAGTTGCGGACGCCGCCGATGTCCTCGGGGAGCGAGGTGGTGGGGGCGGCGACGATGCCACCGGTCGGGGCGTACGTCAGGGCCTTCAGCGTGATCAGGGAGCGGACCACGGCCTCACGGTAGGGGCCGTGGTACGTGCAGTGCTCGCACCACTCGCGCCAGAAGTCCTCCGTGGCCTGCAGCGACTGCTCGGGCTCCGGCAGCGCGGGCGGCTCCTTGTGCGAGGGCTCCCACGAGATCGTGAAGGCGATCCGGTCGCCCGGGGCGACCGTGAAGTCCGCGTACGTCGTCAGCGACTTGCCGTAGGTCTCGGCCGTGGTGTCGAACCACACCGAGTCCGGGCCGGCGACGGCGACCGTGCGCCCCTCGTGCTTGTGCACCCACGGCACGACCCGGCCGTACGAGAAACGCATCCGCAGGGCCGAGCGCATCGGCACGCGGCCCGAGACGCCCTCGACGATCCGGATCAGCTGCGGGGCGCCGTCACGCGGGGGCATGAAATCCGTCACACGGACGGTGCCGCGGGGGGTGTCCCACTCGGATTCCAGGATCAGCGAGTCGCCGCGGTAGCTGCGCCGGGCCGCGGTCGGTGGCTCCGCGTCGGAGCCGTGCGCCGGGCCCAGCCGCCAGAAGCCGTGTTCCTCGGTGCCCAGCAGACCGGCGAAGATGGCGTGCGAGTCGAAGCGCGGCAGGCAGAGCCAGTCCACCGTGCCGTCACGGCAGACCAGCGCCGCTGTCTGCATGTCTCCGATGAGTGCGTAGTCTTCGATGCGCCCGGCCACGTGCAACTCCAGTCGAACGGCCACGTCGCCCCCGGGAAAAACGGGGGCATTCGCTAATGCGGTCAAGGGGTCTTGGGTATGCGTCGTTGAGCGGTGAAGCAAAGCAGTCGCCCGTGCCGTGTGGCAAAACGACAATTACTGCTCAACGAACTGACGAGCTCTCGTTGTTCCGGTGTGTATCGGCGGGGGTGGTGCCGTGTTACCCGGCCGGGCTCGGCAGCGAGTGTCCGAGCAGGATACGACGCACGTAGATGATCTGCGTGCCGCTCCGTGCAACGCGGATGGGCCGATCGGGTGAGCGACAGGTGAGAAACGCGTGCTCGACGCGTGTCTGTGTCGACCCGTGAGCGGAGCGTGGCCGGAAGCCATCCCCCGCCGTCGCTGATACCCTGGTAGCCCGTGGACCGGTGGGCTCGAAACCCCCGAACCGCAGCGACGGCGACCCCGGAGATCTCCGGCCGGGAGCCGTACCGCACCCCCAGACCGCGACCACGGGAGCCCCCTCTTGGCCATGCCGCCCAAATCTACGACGACCAAGCACATCTTCGTCACCGGGGGTGTCGCCTCCTCTCTCGGCAAGGGTCTCACCGCCTCCAGCCTCGGCATGCTGCTCAAGGCGCGGGGCCTGCGTGTCGTGATGCAGAAGCTCGACCCGTACCTGAACGTCGACCCGGGGACGATGAACCCGTTCCAGCACGGTGAGGTCTTCGTCACCAACGACGGCGCCGAGACCGACCTGGACATCGGACACTACGAGCGGTTCCTCGACCGCGACTTGGACGGCTCCGCCAATGTCACTACAGGCCAGGTCTACTCGACCGTCATCGCCAAGGAGCGGCGCGGCGAGTACCTGGGTGACACCGTGCAGGTCATCCCGCACATCACCAACGAAATCAAGCATCGCATCCGCCGTATGGCCACCGACGAGGTCGACGTGGTCATCACGGAGGTCGGCGGCACCGTCGGCGACATCGAGTCGCTGCCGTTCCTGGAGACGGTCCGCCAGGTGCGGCACGAGGTCGGCCGGGACAACGTCTTCGTCGTTCACATCTCGCTCCTGCCCTACATCGGTCCGTCGGGTGAGCTGAAGACCAAGCCCACCCAGCACTCGGTCGCGGCCCTGCGCAACATCGGTATCCAGCCCGACGCGATCGTCCTGCGCTGCGACCGCGAGGTCCCCACCGCGATCAAGCGCAAGATCTCCCTGATGTGCGACGTCGACGAGGCGGCGGTCGTGGCCTGCCCGGACGCGCGGTCCATCTACGACATTCCGAAGACCGTGCACGGCGAGGGCCTGGACGCCTACGTGGTCCGAAAGCTGGACCTGCCGTTCCGTGACGTGGACTGGACGACCTGGGACGACCTGCTCGACCGCGTCCACAACCCCGACCACGAGATCACCCTCGCGCTGGTCGGCAAGTACATCGACCTGCCCGACGCCTACCTCTCGGTCACCGAGGCCCTGCGTGCCGGCGGCTTCGCCAACCGGGCCCGCGTGAAGATCAAGTGGGTCACCTCGGACGACTGCAAGACCCCGGCCGGCGCCGCGCAGCAGCTCGGTGACGTCGACGGCATCTGCATCCCGGGCGGCTTCGGTGACCGCGGTGTCCTGGGCAAGGTCGGTGCGATCAAGTACGCCCGCGAGAACAAGCTCCCGCTGCTCGGCCTCTGCCTCGGCCTGCAGTGCATCGTGATCGAGGCCGCGCGGAACCTGGCCGACATCCCCGACGCCAACTCCACCGAGTTCGACGCGGCCACCGCCCACCCGGTCATCTCCACCATGGCCGAGCAGCTCGACATCGTCGCCGGCGAGGGCGACATGGGCGGAACGATGCGCCTGGGCATGTACCCGGCCAAGCTGGCCGAGGACTCCATCGTGCGCGAGGTGTACGACGGCAAGGAGTACGTCGAGGAGCGCCACCGGCACCGCTACGAGGTGAACAACGCCTACCGCGCCGAGCTGGAGAAGAAGGCGGGCATCCTCTTCTCGGGCACCTCGCCCGACGGCAAGCTCGTCGAGTACGTCGAGTACCCGCGCGAGACCCACCCCTACCTGGTCGCCACGCAGGCGCACCCGGAGCTGCGCTCGCGTCCGACCCGGCCGCACCCGCTGTTCGCCGGCCTGGTGAAGGCATCGGTCGAGCGGAAGAATTCCAAGTAACACAACCGGTTGTACGGTGGCCGGGGTGCATACCTTCAAAGGTGGGCACCCCGGTTTTGTTTTGGCTTGTGGGAGGACGTGGCATGACGATCAAGGACACCCCCGAGGAATGGGAGATCCGGGCGACGGAGACCCCCTTCGTGGGCGGCAAGACCTCCGTGCGCACCGACGAGGTGGTCATGCCGAACGGTGAGCCTGCCCACCGCGACTACCAGGTCCACCCGGGTTCCGTGGCCGTCCTCGCCCTCGACGAGGAGGGCCGTGTCCTTCTCATCAAGCAGTACCGGCACCCCGTACGCCACAAGCTGTGGGAGATCCCGGCCGGTCTGCTCGACGTACCGGGCGAGAACCCGCTGCACGCCGCCCAGCGCGAGCTGTACGAGGAGGCGCACGTCAAGGCGGAGGACTGGCGGGTCCTGACCGACGTGTACACGACCCCCGGCGGCTGCGACGAGGCCGTACGGATCTTCCTCGCCCGGGGGCTGTCCGCGGCCGACGGTCAGCGCTTCGAAGTCGAGGACGAGGAGGCCGACATGGAGCACGCGCGTGTGCCCGTCGAGGAACTCGTCCGGGGCGTGCTCGCGGGCGAGCTGCACAACAACTGCCTCGTCGTCGGCGTCCTCTCGCTCGTCGCCGCCCAGAGGGGCGACGGCCTCGAGGCCCTGCGCCCGGCGGAGGCACCGTGGCCGGCGCGGCCCTTCGAGGCGTGAGCGGCGGGGCGCGACACCGTTCCCCACTGCCGGTGTGACGATCGCCTGATCCGATCGGGGGACCTCCCCGCCGCGCTCCTCACGGAACGTCGCAGAGCGTGAACTAGGCTCTGGAAACAGCCCGGACCGGAGTCCCGGCGGGTTTGCGCGTGCGGTGGGACGGGAGTGTGGCCCGTGACGGATCAGGCGGTGGACACGGACGGAGTGCAGCTGTCGGGACACGCGGCCGCGGAGCCCCATTTCCTGGGCCGCACACGGGAGTTGAAGGAGCTGCGCGCCGACATCGAACGCGCGGGACTGGACACCCTGTCCGGAAAGAAGGCCCCACGCGCGCGCGTGCTCCTCATCGCGGGCCGCCCCGGCTCCGGCCGCACGGCCCTCGCCGAGGAGCTGGTACGACAGGTCGCCGACCGCTACCCGGACGGGGTGCTGCGGGCCCGTCTGAGCGAGAGCGACGGCACGCCCGTGCCCGTCGGACGGGCCGCTCGTGAGCTGCTGACCGCCCTGGAACTGCCGACCGCCGCCGGGGCCGCCGAGGACGACCTCACGGCGGCCCTGCGCGACGCCCTCGCCGACCGGCGCATGCTGCTCCTGCTGGACGACGCGGCCGACGCCGAACAGGTCGACGCGCTGCTGCCGGACGCACCGGACTGCCTGGTCGTCGCCGTTTCCTCAGGCCCGCTGACCGGGATCTCCGACGTCCGCCCGTGCACGCTGGGCGGGCTGGACACCAAGTCCGCCCTGGAGCTGCTGACCCGCTACACCGGCTCGGTCCGCATCACCGTCGACCCCCGGGCCGCCGAGGGACTCGTCGAGGAGTGCCAGGGCCAGCCGGCCGCCCTCACGCTGGCCGGCGGCTGGCTCGCAGCCCGCCCCAAGGCCGCCGTCTCCGACCTCGCCAAACAGCTGCGCTCCGACGGCAACGAGGGCACGCCCCTGAGCCGTGTCTTCCGGCTCACCCACGGGCTGCTGCCTGCCCCCGCCGCCCGGATACTGCGCTTGCTCGCCCTCGCCCCGGCCGGACTCGTCGAGCCGCACACCGCCTCCGCGCTCGCCGGCTGCTCGGTCGGCAGCGCCCGCACCACCCTCGACGACTTCGTCGCCCTGGGCCTGCTGCGGTCCGTCGACTCACCGCTGCCGCAGTACGAGGTGCCCGGCTGCCTGTATCCGCTGCTCAAGCCCCTCGCCCACACCCAGGAGCGCCCGGCCGAGCTCCAACTGGCCCGGGCCCGCATGCTGGAGCGGACGGTGCGGCTGCTGCAGTCCTGCAGGGCCATCACCGAGACCGACGACCCCGAGGCGCGCGAGAAGCTCCAGGACATGCCGCGCGCCCTGCGCTTCCCGACCCCCAGGGCGGCCGCCGACTGGCTGCGCATCCGCAGGCCCAGCCTGCTCGCCGCGGCCCGCCTCGCGGTCGCCGACGGCGAGGTGGACACGCTGGCGCGCCGCCTGATGTCCCAGCTGGTCAGGGCGATGGTCGCGCACGTCGGCACCCAGGCGGCCGCGCCCGACCTCTACGACATCCACGGGCTCGTCCTGGACGTGGCCGAGCGCCGTGGCCTGCACCGCGAGCGGGCCGCCGCCCTGCTGAACCTCGCCGACCTCGACGCCCGCACCGGTCGTACGGCGGACGCGCTGGTGCGCTACCGGGCCGCGCTGGACGCCGGACGGGAGGCGAACGACCCGTACGCGACCGGGCGCGCGATGGAATCCGTAGGGGGCGCACACCTGGAGCTCGGGGACTACGACCGGGCCGCCGACTGGTTCGGCAGGGCCCTCGCCCAGCGGCTGGCCCGTGACGAGCGCGCGGAGGCCGCCCGGCTGTACGGGCGGATCGCCGCCGCCCACACCTACGCGGGCCGCTACGGCGAGGCACAGCGGGCCTGGCGGGCCGCTCTCGCCGGATACCGCAGGACCGGCGATGTGGCGGCCCATGCGCGGGCGTTGAGCGAGCTGGCGCGGGTCCAGGAGTACGCGGGCAGGCCCGAGGAGTCGCTGCGCACCTGTCAGGAGGCCGCGGAGTGGGCGCGGCGCGCGGAGGACGTACGGCTGCAGGCCGCGCTGCACCTGCGGATCGCCGACACCCTGGAGCACCTCGGCGACCCCACGGCGGCTCGGATGCACCGCGGCGCCGCCGCGCGGATGCTGGGTGAGGAGGCTCAGGAACATGATTCCGCCCCGGAACAGGACGCCAACGCCTGCGAAATCCGCAATGCATCCACTGAAGATTGATGCAATGGAAGGCTAGACAGCGAGTACACCTTCATTAGACTGGCTCTGCCGCACGTTCTCCTGCGGTTCTCCCGGTGTGCCCGTGCATGCCCGGGTATGTATTGCTATGCCCCACACCCTCTGAGCCAAGGACCGTGATCGACGTGAAGGTCGGCATTCCCCGCGAGGTCAAGAACAACGAGTTCCGGGTGGCCATCACCCCCGCCGGTGTGCACGAGCTGGTGCGCCACGGCCACGAGGTCGTCGTCGAGCGGGGCGCCGGTGTCGGCTCCTCCATCCCCGACGCCGAGTACGTCACCGCCGGTGCCGAGATCCTGGACACCGCCGACGAGGTGTGGGCCGCCGCGGACCTGCTGTTGAAGGTCAAGGAGCCCATCGCCGAGGAGTACCACCGCCTCCGCAAGGACCAGACGCTCTTCACCTACCTGCACCTGGCCGCCTCCAAGGAGTGCACCGACGCGCTCGTCGAGTCCGGCACCACGGCGATCGCGTACGAGACCGTCGAGCTCCCCAACCGCGCGCTCCCGCTGCTCGCCCCCATGTCCGAGGTCGCGGGCCGGCTCGCCCCGCAGGTCGGCGCTTACCACCTGATGCGCGCCAACGGCGGACGCGGCGTGCTGCCCGGCGGTGTCCCCGGCGTGCTGGCCGGCCGGGCCGTCGTCATCGGCGGCGGTGTCTCCGGCTGGAACGCCGCACAGATCGCCATCGGCATGGGCTTCCACGTGACCCTGCTCGACAAGGACATCAACAAGCTCAAGGAGGCCGACCGGGTCTTCGGCACGAAGATCCAGACGGTCGTCTCCAACGCCTTCGAACTGGAGAAGGCGTGCCTGGAGGCCGACCTCGTCATCGGTGCCGTGCTCATCCCGGGTGCCAAGGCCCCGAAGCTGGTCAGCAACGAGCTCGTGTCACGCATGAAGCCGGGAAGTGTCCTTGTCGACATCGCGATCGACCAGGGCGGCTGCTTCGAGGACTCCCGTCCGACCACCCACGCCGAGCCGAGCTTCCGGGTCCACAACTCGGTCTTCTACTGCGTCGCCAACATGCCCGGCGCGGTCCCCAACACCTCCACCTACGCCCTCACCAACGCCACGTTGCCCTACATCGTCGAACTCGCCGACAAGGGCTGGGTGGAGGCGCTGCGCCGCGACCCGGCGCTGGCCAAGGGTCTCAACACCCATGACGGCAAGGTCGTTTACCGCGAGGTGGCGGAGGCGCACGGCCTGGAGCACGTCGAGCTGGCGTCGCTGCTCGGCTGAGTCGCCAAGTCGCTCACAGGCAAAAGGCGATACGTCAACAGAGGTCGTCAACGCCACGCACCCGGCCGGACCTTGCCCGATAAGGTCCGGCCGGATGTGTGTATGGTCACTTTGCGACTCTCGGTCAACTCGCCTCGAACGTAACCCTTCGACCGATTCGCACACCGGCGAAACCTACCGTGCGACGGCCGTACGCCCTTGACAGCGGGATGTTTCATTGCCGACACATCCTGCCGGGTCCGGCGGATTGTGTTGCTGCGGACCGCCGACACGCCATAGAGTCGCCAATCGTCGGCATGGTGCCACGCTGACCTGTCTAGAAGTTTCCTGGTCACCAAGGAGGTAAGACGACTTGTGAATGAGTCGACATTTTCTCCCGGGGGTGGTCAACCAGGAATGCCCGCACAGGCCGAGGGTCCCGCGGGGTTCGAGGCTGTCGGCTCCGTCGCGGTGCGCACCTTCGCAGCCCACCAGAGTCCGCAGGCGACTCGGACACACCACAGCATGGATGGCCATCACGTGAACGCCATGGCCGGCGACGGAAGTGGCGCGCCCCACAACCACTTCGCCGACTACGACGAACTGCCCGAGGGGCACTTCTACGACCCCGACGCCGAGTACGAGCCGGACCCGGAGTACGCGGCCACGCTCGCGCCCGACGCTGCCCGCCAGCGCCGCGAGCGCATCGGCCCTACCGGCCGCCCGCTGCCGTACTTCCCGATCCCGGGCCCGCTGACCGACCACGGCCCCGCGAAGATCATCGCGATGTGCAACCAGAAGGGTGGCGTCGGCAAGACGACGTCGACCATCAACCTGGGTGCCGCGCTCGCGGAGTACGGCCGTCGCGTGCTGCTCGTGGACTTCGACCCGCAGGGCGCGCTGTCGGTCGGACTCGGAGTCAATCCGATGGAGCTCGACCTCACCGTCTACAACCTGCTCATGGAGCGGGGGATGGCGGCCGACGAGGTGCTCCTGAAGACGGCGGTCCCCAACATGGACCTCCTCCCGAGCAACATCGACCTGTCCGCCGCCGAGGTCCAGCTGGTGAGCGAGGTCGCGCGCGAGTCGACGCTGCAGCGGGCGCTGAAGCCGCTGCTGCCCGACTACGACTACATCGTGATCGACTGTCAGCCCTCGCTCGGCCTGCTCACGGTCAACGCCCTGACGGCCGCGCACAAGGTGATCGTGCCGCTCGAGTGCGAGTTCTTCGCCCTGCGCGGTGTGGCGCTGCTGACGGAGACCATCGAGAAGGTCCAGGAGCGGCTCAACCCCGAGCTGGAGCTCGACGGGATCCTCGCCACGATGTACGACTCCCGCACGGTGCACAGCCGTGAGGTGCTCGCGCGCGTCGTCGAGGCGTTCGACGACCACGTCTACCACACGGTCATCGGGCGCACGGTCCGCTTCCCGGAGACCACGGTCGCCGGCGAGCCGATCACCACGTACGCCTCCAACTCCGTCGGTGCCGCCGCCTACCGCCAGCTCGCCAGGGAGGTGCTCGCCCGGTGTCACGCCGAGTGAGTCTGCCGGGGGCCGACGAACTTTTCCGTACGACAGGGGGAATGGCGCTCCAGCCGTCCACTCCCCGGCGAGGGGCCAACGGTGAGGCCCGGGTGCCGGCTCCCGCGGGGGAGAGCGACGGGGTGGCCGCCGCGTCGCCCTCGTCCGAGGACGCGCCGCAGGCCGTGCCCGCGCAGGGCGGGGACGGCGAGGGCGCGGAGCACGTGGCGGTGGAGGCGGAGGCGGGCGACGCGGGGGAGTCCCGCAGCAGGTCCGCCGCCGCTGCCGCTGAGCGGTCACCACGGCGGCAGGGAGCGGCGCAGGAAGGTTCTGCCGCGGCGGCCCCCAAGAAGCGGGGCCGGGCGGCCTCGCGGCGGCCCAGTGGGCGGGAGCGGCACGACGAGAAGATCACGGTGTACGTGTCCGCCGAGGAACTCATGGATCTGGAGCATGCGCGGCTGGTGCTCCGGGGTGAGCACGGGCTGGCCGTCGACCGGGGGCGCATTGTGCGTGAGGCGGTGGCCGTGGTGTTGGCCGATCTGGAGTCGCGGGGTGACGCGAGCATCCTCGTACGACGGCTGCGTGGGCGGTAGCGGTAGCCTGCGGGGGCTATGACCTCGAACGACGCTCCCCGGTCCGGTGTACCCGGCGGTCGTCGGCGTGTGCTGGGGCGGGGGCCGGGGGCGGCGCCCGCCGAGCCGGAGCCCGAGGTGGTCGCACCGGAGCCGGTTCCTGAGCCGGTTTCTCACGAACCCGTTCCTCAAGAACCCGCTCCGCAGGAACCCGCTCCGCAGGAACCCGCTCCGCAGGAAGCCCCCGACGGTGTCTTCAAGGTTCGGCTCGCCAACTTCGAGGGGCCGTTCGATCTGCTCCTCCAGCTGATCTCGAAGCACAAGCTCGATGTCACCGAAGTCGCGCTGTCGAAGGTGACCGACGAGTTCATGGCGCACATCCGGGCCATGGGGCCGGACTGGGACCTGGATCAGACGACCGAGTTTCTCGTCGTGGCCGCCACGTTGCTCGATCTGAAGGCCGCTCGGCTGCTGCCCGCCGCCGAAGTGGAGGACGAGGCCGATCTGGCGCTGCTCGAAGCGCGGGACCTGCTCTTCGCGCGGCTGTTGCAGTATCGGGCGTACAAACAGATCGCGGACATCTTCAACGCGCGGCTCGAAGAGGAGGCCAGGCGGTATCCGCGTACCGTCGGGCTGGAGCCGCACCATGCCGAGTTGTTGCCCGAAGTGGTCATCAGCATCGGGGCGGAAGGATTCGCCAAGCTGGCGGTCAAGGCGATGCAGCCCAAGCCCAAGCCGCAGGTGTACGTCGACCACATTCACGCGCCGCTGGTCAGTGTGCAGGAGCAGGCCGGGATCGTGGTCGCGCGGCTCAGGGAGCTGGGAGAGGCCAGCTTCCGGGTGCTGGTGGAGGACACCGACGACACCCTCACCGTCGTAGCGCGCTTCCTCGCCCTGCTGGAGCTGTACCGGGAGAAGGCCGTCGCTCTCGATCAGGAGACCGCGCTCGGTGAGCTGATCGTGCGGTGGACCGGCGGGGACGGGGAAGCCGAGCCCATGGTGACCGACGAGTTCGACCGGCCGCCCGAGAAGCCCAAGGAGGAGGAGAAGGCGTGAGTGAGGACACCCTCGAGGCCACCACCGACGCCGTCGTCGACGCCCCGGCCGGGCTGCGTGCCGTCGCCGATCTCGACCTCAAGCCCGCCCTGGAGGCCGTGCTCATGGTCGTGGACGAGCCCGCGACCGAGGAGCATCTGGCGAAGATACTGGAGCGGCCCCGGCGGCAGATCGCGGACGCGTTGCGCGAGCTGGCAGACGAGTACACCGTGCAGGGCCGCGGCTTCGAGCTGCGGTACGTGGCGGGCGGCTGGCGGTTCTACAGCCGTGCCGAGTACGCCCCGGCCGTAGAGGGCTTCGTCCTGGACGGCCAGCAGGCCCGCCTCACCCAGGCCGCGCTGGAAACGCTGGCGGTCGTCGCCTACCGTCAGCCGGTGAGCCGCAGCCGCGTCTCGGCCGTGCGCGGGGTCAACTGCGACGGGGTCATGCGCACCCTCCTCCAACGCGGTCTGGTCGAGGAGGCGGGCACGGAACCCGAAACAGGTGCGATCCTGTACGTGACGACGAACTACTTCCTGGAGCGGATGGGCCTGCGCGGTCTGGACGAGCTCCCGGAGCTCGCGCCCTTCCTCCCGGAGGCGGAGGCGATCGAGGCCGAGACCCAGGAAGCCGTACCGTCGTTCGATCCGGACGCCCCGGACCCGGACGACGGTCCAGGGATGCACATGCCTAATACAACGACGACGGACATTTGATGCGAAGCAGCGGTAGCGGCAAGAGCGGCGGGCGCGGTAACCACCGCGGGGCCGGCAACAACAGGGACCAGAAGCAGGGTCAGGGCCAGGGTCAGGGTCAGGGCCGTCCCCGCAAGCCCCGGCCCGAGGAGCGCCGCTACGACGTGGGCCCGGGCGCCTCCCCGGAGGGCCCCAAGTCGGGGCGGGGCGGCGCGGCGCGCGGCGGTGCCAAGGGCGGGCCCAAGAAGCCCCAGCAGGGCGGGCGTACGGCTCCCTCGCGTTCGCGTGAGTATGAGACGAGGGTCGAGGAGCGCAACCGCGACCGGTACGCGGGCAAGAAGGACATCAAGCTCCCCAAGACCTTCCCCGGTGCCGAGCAGGAGGGCGAGCGGCTGCAGAAGGTCCTCGCGCGCGCGGGCTACGGCTCCCGGCGTGCCTGCGAGGAGCTGATCGAGCAGGCGCGGGTCGAGGTCAACGGCGAGATCGTCCTGGAGCAGGGCAAGCGGGTCGACCCGGAGAAGGACGAGGTCAAGGTCGACGGGCTGACGGTCGCGACGCAGTCGTACCAGTTCTTCTCGCTGAACAAGCCGGCCGGCGTCGTGTCCACGATGGAGGACACCGAGGGCCGCCAGTGCCTCGGCGACTACGTCACGAACCGCGAGACGCGGCTGTTCCACGTCGGGCGGCTCGACACCGAGACCGAGGGCGTCATCCTGCTCACCAACCACGGCGAGCTGGCGCACCGGCTGACCCACCCCAAGTACGGCGTGAAGAAGGTCTACCTCGCGCACATCGTGGGCCCCATCCCGCGTGACCTGGGCAAGCAGCTCAAGGACGGCATCCAGCTGGAGGACGGCTACGCCCGCGCGGACCACTTCCGGGTCGTCGAGCAGACCGGCAAGAACTACCTGGTCGAGGTCACCCTCCATGAGGGTCGCAAGCACATCGTCCGCCGCATGCTCGCCGAGGCCGGCTTCCCGGTCGACAAGCTGGTGCGGGTCGCCTTCGGTCCGATCACCCTCGGCGACCAGAAGTCGGGCTGGCTGCGCCGCCTGTCGAACACCGAGGTCGGGATGCTGATGAAGGAAGTCGACCTCTAAGGACTCCAAGGACTCCAAGGCTCCAAGGGCTTGCAAGGCCTCTGAGGGCTTGCGAGGCCCAAGAGCTTGTGAAGAACCTCCACCCCCTTTTATAGTCGTGATGACTATAAAAGGGGGTGGAGGTCATGCAGGGCTACGACAAGTACGCCCACGAACCTTTCGCCGTCACCGTCGACCTCGCCGTGTTCACCCTCCGCGAGGGCGCCCTGCACGTGCTGCTCGTCGAGCGCGGACAGGAGCCGTACGCCGGGCACTGGGCGCTGCCCGGCGGGTTCGTGCAGCCGGACGAGTCCGCGGAGACGGCCGCCCGGCGTGAACTCGCCGAGGAGACCGGCCTGTCGGACGTGCAGGGGCTGCACCTGGAGCAGCTGCGGACCTACAGCGAACCCGATCGCGACCCCCGTATGCGGGTCGTGTCCGTCGCGTTCGCCGCACTGCTGCCCCACCCGCCCGAGCCGCACGGCGGCAGTGACGCGAGCGAGGCCCGCTGGGTGCCGTACGACTCCGCCGGGCCGCTCGCCTTCGATCACGACACGATGCTGGCCGACGCCCACGAACGCGTCGGTGCCAAGCTCGAGTACACCTGCCTCGCCACCGCCTTCTGCCCGCCGCAGTTCACTCTCGGGGAACTGCAGGAGGTCTACGAGACCGTGTGGGGCACCGGGCTCGACCGGCCCAACTTCCGCCGCAAGGTGCTGTCCACGCCCGGTTTCGTCGAAGCCGTCCCCGGTGCCGCCCGGCTGACGGGCGGCCGCGGCAAACCGGCCGCGCTGTACCGCGCGGGCACCGCCACCGCCCTGCATCCGCCCCTGCTCCGACCGTCCCGGGAAGGACGTCCCGCATGACCGCCTCCACCACCGTCCGCAAGCGCGCCGCCACCGGGACGCTGCTCGGTCTCGCCCTCGGGGACGCGCTGGGCTTCCCGACGGAGTTCAACGACGTGCCGTCGATCCTCGCCAAGTGCGGCCCCTGGCAGCGGATGGAGCTGGTCACGCCCGCGATCGTCAGCGATGACACGCAGATGACCCTGGCGGTGGGCCAGGGGCTGCGTACGGCCATGGACCGGGGCGTCCTCGGACCGAAGCGGTTCGAGCGGCCGCTCCGGGAAGAGTTCGTGGACTGGTACCAGTCGCCGCAGAACAACCGGGCGCCGGGCCGAACCTGCATGGTCGCCTGCAATCTGCTGAAGGACGAGAGGCGAGCGTGGCAGGACGCCAGCCAGATCCACTCCAAGGGCTGTGGCGCCAACATGCGCGTCGCGCCGGTCGGCCTCGCGCCCGGACTCAGCGACGAGCAGCGCGCGGGCGCCGCCCAGTTGCAGTCGGCGCTCACGCACGGCCATCCCACCGCGCTCGCCGCCTCCGACCTCACCGCGCACGCCGTACGGCTGCTCGCCCAGGGGGCCGATCCGGCCGGGCTCGTCGGGCTGCTGCGGTCGTACGCCCTCGACAACCGCTCCCACTACCACCACGCCTGGCTCGGCGACCTGTGGACCCGGAGCCAGGACCCCACCCCCGAGCACTTCATCGCGCGCGGATGGGACGAGTGCCTGGAGATCCTGGAGCGGCTCCAGGGCGCCGTGCGCACCGTCTCGCCCGAGACCGACCCGTGCCTGGCCACCGGGGAGGGATGGATAGCGGAGGAGGCCCTGGCCACCGGGCTGCTGTGCTTCCTGCTCTTCGTCGACGAACCGCTCACCGCGCTGCGCCGGGCCGCCTGCACCTCCGGCGACTCCGACTCGATCGCCTGCCTGACCGGCGCCTTCGCGGGCGCCTACCTGGGCGCCGACGCATGGCCGACGGAGTGGGCCGACCGGATCGAGTACCACGGCGAGCTGGTGACGCTCGGGGCGCTCTGGGACCTCTGAAGATCTCTGAGGACCTCTGAGGACTTCCGGGACCTCTGAGGACCTACGTCAGGCGGATCGACTCGCCCTCGACCGCGATCTGCTTCGAGGGCAGCGGCCTGGTCGCCGGGCCGTGGGCCACCGAGCCGTTCTCGATGTGGAACCTGCTCCCGTGACAGGGGCAGTCGATGGTGCCGTCCGCCACGGTGCCCACCGTGCAGCCCTGATGCGTGCAGATCGCCGAGAAAGCCTTGAAGTCACCCTTCGTCGGCTGGGTCACCACGACCTTCTCGTCCTTGAAGATCTTGCCGCCGCCCACCGGGATGTCGGCCGTCCTGGCCAGCTCCTGCCCGCCTGTGGCGTTCGCTGAGGAGGACGACGAGTCGGAGGAGCCGTCCCCCTCACCCTGGTTGCTGCAGCCGATGGCGAACGCCGCCGCGCCCGTCGCGAGGAGAACCGTGCGCCGTGTCGCAGGATGGGTCATGTCGTCACTCCGAAGGTGCGGAAGAACCAGAGGGCGGAGGTCAGCCAGACGACCGTGAGCACGCGAACACCAGCCCGCCGACGATCGGCAGCAGCCATCCCGGAAGTCGCTCCGAGCGGAGCAGCAGCATCTTGGCGCTGAAGGCCCCGCAGAAGAAGCAACCCACGAGAGAATGCCACAAAACGCGCATTTCATACGTCTGATAGACCAACGCGTACAAACAGTGCACCGCGACGGGTACGGCCACGGGTACGGTCCGGCTCAAAGAGGCGCACGGGGCGTTCTCCCTGTTTCCGGCGACTCGTTCCGCCGTCTCAGCGGGCGGGCGATGCCCACCGGTGGGGCCAGGCTGACTACGCTGGACGAGAGAGCCGATACGTACGGGAGCAAGGAGCGGTGCCGTGGCGGTACGAGCGGTCCGGGGGGCCGTCCAGTTGGAGCGGGACGAGGCCGGACACATGGACGAGCAGGTCGGAGCCCTGCTCACCGCCATCCTGGACCGGAATTCCCTCACGGCCGAGGACCTGATCAGCATCTGGTTCACGGCCACGCCCGACCTGCACAGCGACTTCCCGGCCGCCGCCGCCCGCAAGCTCGGCATCGCCGACGTACCGCTGATCTGCGCCCAGGAACTCGACATCGCGGGCGCCATGCCCCGCGTCGTCCGTGTCCTCGCGCACATCGAGTCCGACCGGGCCCGCGCCGACATCAGCCACGTCTACCTCGGCGCCGCCGCAGCCCTGCGCAAGGACATCGCCCAGTGAGGACCGCACTCGTCATCGGAACCGGGCTCATCGGTACGTCCGCCGCCCTCGCCCTCGCCCAGCGGGGCGTCGTCGTCCACCTCGCCGACCACGACCCCGAGCAGGCCCGTACGGCGGCCGCGCTCGGAGCCGGCACGGACGAGGCCCCCGAGGGCCCCGTGGACCTCGCGCTCGTCGCCGCGCCGCCCGCCCATGTCGCCGGGGTGCTCGCCGACGTCATGCGCCGGGGCGTGGCCCGCGGCTACCTCGACGTGGCCAGCGTCAAGGGCGGCCCACGCCGCGAGCTGGAGGAGCTCGGGCTCGACCCGTCGGTGATGTCGAGGTACATCGGCTCGCACCCCATGTCGGGGCGCGAGAAGTCCGGCCCGCTGGCCGCGACCGGGGACCTCTTCGAGGGCCGGCCCTGGGTGCTCACGCCGACCCGGGACACCGACACCGAGGTGCTGAACCTCGCCCTGGAGCTGGTCTCGCACTGCCGGGCCGTCCCGGTGGTGATGGACGCCGACGCCCACGACCGCGCGGTGGCGCTGGTCTCCCACATGCCCCACCTGGTCTCCAGCATGGTCGCCGCCCGCCTGGAGAACGCGGAGGAGGCCGCCGTACGGCTGTGCGGGCAGGGCATCCGGGACGTGACCCGGATCGCCGCCTCCGACCCCCGGATGTGGATCGACATCCTCTCCGCCAACCCGGGGCCGGTCGCCGACCTCCTCGCGGACGTCTCCGCCGACCTCGACGAGACCGTCCGGGCCCTGCGCGCGCTGCAGTCCTCCGACGAGGACAAGCGGCGCGAGGGCACCGCCGGCATCGAGGACGTCCTGCGCCGCGGCAACGCCGGCCAGGTCCGTGTCCCCGGCAAGCACGGGTCCGCTCCGCGGGCCTACGAGATCGTGGCCGTGCTCATCGACGACCAGCCCGGTCAGCTGGCCCGCATCTTCGCGGACGCGGGGAGGGCCGGGGTCAACATCGAGGACGTACGGATCGAGCATGCGACGGGCCAGCAGGCGGGCCTCGTGCAGCTGATGGTGGAGCCGAAGGCGGCGGCGGTCCTGACGGCCGCGCTGCGCGAGCGCGGGTGGGCGATCCGGCAGTAAGGCGTGCGGCCGGACGAGTGATGCGTACCCAGTAACCTTGTGCGGGGCACGTTCGCGCCCCGCACACCCCGCCGCACCGCACCAGGAAGGTGTCCCCCCGTGGAAAACGGAGCCGCCCAGCCCGTGATCGTCGCCATCGACGGCCCCGCCGGCACCGGCAAGTCGAGCACGTCGAAGGCCGTGGCGGCGCAGCTCGGTCTCAGCTACCTGGACACCGGTGCCCAGTACCGGGCGATCACGTGGTGGATGGTGAACAACGGCATAGACCTCGACGACCCGTCCGCGATCGCTGCCGTGGCCGGCAAGCCCGAGATCGTCTCCGGCACCGACCCGGCCGCCCCCACCATCGCGGTCGACGGCGTGGACGTCTCCGGACCGATCCGCAGCCAGGAGGTCTCCTCCAAGGTCAGCGCGGTGAGTGCGGTACCGGAGGTGCGGGCGCGGATCACCGAGCTGCAGCGCTCCCTGGCCACCTCCGCCGAGAAGGGCATCGTCGTCGAGGGCCGTGACATCGGCACGACCGTGCTGCCGGACGCCGACCTGAAGATCTTCCTCACCGCCTCGCCGGAGGCACGTGCCGCCCGCCGCAGCGGCGAGCTGAAGGGCGCCGACGTCCACGCCACCCGCGAGGCGCTGATCAAGCGGGACGCCGCCGACTCCAGCCGCAAGACCTCGCCGCTCGCCAAGGCGGACGACGCGGTCGAGGTGGACACCACCGAGCTGACGCTCGCGCAGGTCATCGAGTGTGTCGTCACCCTCGTCGAGGAGAAGCGGGCCGCGAAGTGACCGAGCTGCCATCGGCGCGAGGTGCCGAGGTCGGGCGACGCATCGGCGTCGGCCTGATGTACGGCCTGTGGCGGCCGCGCGTCCTCGGCGCCTGGAAGGTGCCCGCGACCGGGCCGGTGATCTTCGCGGTCAACCACTCGCACAACATCGACGGTCCGATGGTCATGGGCGTGGCGCCCCGGCCGACGCACTTCCTGATCAAGAAGGAAGCGTTCATCGGCCCGCTCGACCCCTTCCTCACCGGCATCGGCCAGCTGAAGGTGGACCGCGACACCACCGACCGCACGGCGATCACCCGGGCGCTGGGCGTGCTGCAGAACGGGGGAGTGCTGGGCATCTTCCCCGAGGGCACCCGGGGCGAGGGCGACTTCGCCTCCCTGCGGGCCGGACTCGCCTACTTCGCGGTGCGCAGCGGTGCCCCGATCGTGCCGGTCGCGGTGCTGGGAAGTTCCGACCGGCCAGGACGGTTGATAAAGGGGCTGCCTCCGCTGCGCAGCCGCGTCGACGTCGTCTTCGGCGACCCCTTCGAGGCGGGCGACGGCAGCGGACGGCGTACGCGCAAGGCGCTGGACGAGGCCACCGTGCGCATCCAGAAGCAGCTCACCGCACACCTGGAAAACGCCAGGCGGTTCACCGGCCGCTAGGCGACCATGAGTAGTGGATCGACCCGGGGAATCCGGGCGTTCCACCGATCACCACGATGAACGACGAGGTACGGACTTCATGAACGACCACATCCAGCCCGAGGGCTCGGCCGAGCACGAGCACGACCACGGGGCGCTCGGCGACGCCGAGTACGCGGAGTTCATGGAGCTCGCCGCGGAAGAGGGCTTCGACCTCGAGGACGTCGAGGGCGCCATCGAGGAGGCCGGACACGGACCGCTGCCGGTCCTCGCCGTCGTCGGCCGCCCGAACGTCGGCAAGTCGACCCTCGTGAACCGCATCATCGGCCGCCGCGAGGCGGTCGTCGAGGACAAGCCCGGCGTCACCCGCGACCGCGTCACCTACGAGGCGGAGTGGGCGGGCCGCCGCTTCAAGGTCGTCGACACCGGCGGCTGGGAGCAGGACGTCCTCGGCATCGACGCCTCCGTGGCCGCGCAGGCCGAGTACGCGATCGAGGCCGCCGACGCCGTCGTGTTCGTCGTCGACGCCAAGGTCGGCGCGACCGACACCGACGAGGCGGTCGTACGACTGCTGCGCAAGGCCGGCAAGCCGGTGGTGCTGTGCGCCAACAAGGTCGACGGCCCGAGTGGCGAGGCCGACGCGGCGTACCTGTGGTCCCTGGGTCTTGGCGAGCCGCACCCGGTCTCCGCGCTGCACGGCCGTGGCACCGGCGACATGCTGGACGCCGTCCTGGAGGCGCTGCCGGAGGCGCCCGAGCAGAGCTTCGGCGCCGCGATCGGCGGTCCGCGCCGCATCGCCCTCATCGGCCGTCCGAACGTCGGCAAGTCCTCGCTGCTGAACAAGGTGGCGGGCGAGGAGCGCGTCGTCGTCAACGAACTCGCCGGCACCACCCGCGACCCGGTCGACGAGCTCATCGAACTCGGCGGCGTCACCTGGAAGTTCGTCGACACCGCCGGTATCCGCAAGCGCGTCCACCTCCAGCAGGGCGCCGACTACTACGCCTCGCTGCGTACCGCGGCCGCCGTCGAGAAGGCCGAGCTGGCGGTCATCCTGATCGACGCCTCCGAGTCCATCTCGGTCCAGGACCAGCGCATCGTCACCATGGCCGTCGAGGCGGGCCGTGCGGTCGTCCTGGCGTTCAACAAGTGGGACACCCTCGACGAGGAGCGCCGCTACTACCTGGAGCGGGAGATCGAGACCGAGCTCGGCCAGGTCGCCTGGGCGCCCCGGGTGAACGTCTCGGCGCGCACCGGCCGGCACATGGAGAAGCTGGTCCCGGCGATCGAGACGGCTCTCGCGGGCTGGGAGACCCGGGTTCCGACGGGCCGTCTGAACGCCTTCCTCGGCGAGCTGGTCGCCGCCCACCCGCACCCGATCCGGGGCGGCAAGCAGCCGCGCATCCTGTTCGGCACTCAGGCCGGCACCAAGCCGCCGCGGTTCGTGCTCTTCGCCTCCGGCTTCATCGAGGCGGGCTACCGGCGCTTCATCGAGCGCCGCCTGCGCGAGGAGTTCAGCTTCGAGGGGACGCCGATCCATATCTCGGTGCGGGTGCGCGAGAAGCGCGGCGCGAAGAGGAAGTAACACCGGACAGGTGAAGAGAGGGGCGGCCCGACGGGCCGCCCCTCTCTTCACTGTTCTCCTGCTTCACAGGCCCCTTCGTGGGCCCGGCGGCAGCGCCGGGATGTGGTGCATCGTGGGGTGCTGCTGCGCGGGCTGCCCGAGCTGTCCGACGCGCTGCCACTGCGACTGCTGCCCCGAGGAGCCGCCGTGCCGCGCGCTGTGCGCTCCCGCGCTGTAGGCGCTGTAGGAGCTGCTGAACGTCCCCGAGCGGTGTTCCACGTACGACCCCGCGCTGTGCGGGATGTTCCCGAACGCGGTGAACCCCAGCCCCTCCTCGCCGCTGCGATCACCCGGCAGCGAGCGGTACGACTTGACGTACTCCGCGTAGAGCGCGTCGTAGATCGGCGTGGCCGATGGGCCCCCCTGAGGATCCTGACCCGGTCGCGCGGAAGGGATCGACTGGAAGGAGGGGCGGCGAGGAACGTCGTATGCGTGCACGTATGTCCAAACGACCCCGAACTGGAAGGGATGCGGCTGCGGAGTGCCGTGTTGAGGCGCGGGGGCTGTGCTCAGGTTCCCGCGAGAGGCAGCGCCGCTCCGACCAGCTGTCCGCCCGCCGCGGCCTTGTCCAGCGCGTCCCGCAGCAGGTCCTCTCGCGGCTGGCGCCCGATCGACCCGACCGGTGCGGCGAACATCAGCACCTGCTGGTGCTTGTTGGCGGCCGCACGCCACCCCTCCGTCACCTGGAGCGGCTGGTGGGCCTGCCACCAGGCGACCGGCTGGCTGCCGTGCGCACCCGGCTGGAGCACCGCGTGCAGCTGCCCCATCGCGAGCAGCACCGACCAGCCGTGCTGCACGGGCGGTACGGAGCTCAGCTCGGACAGCGGCATGAAGCCCTGCTCGATGAGCAGCGGCAGGAAGTCGTCGCCGGCGCCGGTCGTGCCGGGGCGCACGACCGGCGCGGTGGGCTCGACGACCAGGGCCGGGTGCAACTCCCCGGCGATCAGGAGGAGTCCGCTGGTCACGCCGAGCACGGCCTGCTCGGGCACGATCTTGTCGGGCTCCAGGTCGACGGTGTCGCCGCTGATGGAGCGGACGGCGCCCTGCAGCTGTTCCTCGGTGACCTGGACGACCTGCGAGGGCAGGCAGCCGGCGTGGGCGAAGGCGAGGACGGCGGTCTCCTCGCCGATGAACAGGACGGTGCTGGTCCGCTCGTGCTCGGAGTCGCCCGGGGTGCGGCAGGACGTGCAGTCGTAACTGCCCGGGGCGTTCTCTCCGGCGAGCAGCCGGTCGGCTTCTTCGTTGCCGATCTCGGCGCGTACCTCGTCGCTGACGTCGAGCATGCGCGGCACGGGTGGCTCCCTCGGATGTGGTGCGTTGGCGGGGGCCGGGTGAGTCCCCGGCTCATGAAGAAGACAACGGGCGATCTGTGGCCAGGGTCACGCTGTACGGCGAACGGAATCGAACCATCGGCCGCGGGCGGTCACGCTGAGTGCGTAATCGGGCACTCATTGTCAAGTCACGGGAAGGTCACGGAAGTTGGGTCCGTGAGCTGGCTCACTGTTTACCCGAGTCACTGCCCGACAAATGACGTAATACGCGCATGAAGTGGGTGTTTCAATTCTCTCGCTACCTGCGGTAACCCCCAAGTGGCCTGCGACAACGGGGAGTTGGTTGATAACGGCTCGTCAGGATCCATAGATTGCTCCGCCGTGTGCAGCGAGCACCGCTCGGGTACGTCCGCCGACCGCGCAGAGCCAGACACCGCGCAGCACGACCGTCGGCGGGCGGGACGGAGCGCCACCCCCACGTCGACGCGTGGAGGCGGCGCCCCGTCCAGGGGGAAGCCCGGGTTTGCAGAGAGGGATCTTCATGTCCGAATGTGCCGATAACAGCCGCACCAGCAAGGCTCGTACGACGGCGGTCCTCGCCGGGGCGGCCCTGCTGGCCCCGCTCGGACTGCTGGCCGCGACCGGCAACGCCGCGGCGGCGGACAGCGGAGTGTGGGACCGCATCGCCCAGTGCGAGAGCGGCGGCAACTGGCACATCAACACCGGCAACGGCTACTACGGAGGACTCCAGTTCTCCGCGGGTACCTGGCGCGCGTACGGCGGCACCGCCTACGCGTCCACCGCCGACCAGGCCAGCAAGGCACAGCAGATCTCCGTCGCCACCAAGGTCCAGCGGGCCCAGGGGTGGGGCGCGTGGCCGACGTGTTCGGCACGGGCGGGAGCGTCCGGCGGGGCACCGGCGGCGTCGTCGGGCTCGGGTTCGGGTTCGGGATCGAGTTCGGGCGTGAGCTCCGGTTCGGCTTCGAGGTCGGGTTCGGGCTCGGGGTCCAGCAACGCGGCGCCCTCGACGGCGTCGAAGTCGGCGGAGCGGTCGTCGGTGCACACCAACCGCGGGGCCTCCCGCGGCGACTACACCGTCCGCGAGGGCGACACGCTGGGCAAGATCGCCGCCCGGCACGGGACGACCTGGCAGAAGGTCTACGCCGCCAACAAGTCCGTCATCGGTGGTGATCCCGACCTGATCGTGCCCGGGCAGCGTCTGGCGCTCTGAGCCACCTGCCTGGGGCTCCCAGGGAGGAAGGGCCCCGCCCGGTCGACAGGGCGGGGCCCGCGCGTGCGCGGGTCGAGACCGAGCGCCTCACTTCCGTCCTTCCCGTCGCCTCCACTCGCCCGCCTCCCCGGCGAACACGACGGCCCCGCGCCGCAGTTCGTACACGAACGCCGGGCGGTCGCGCAGGGCAGGCGGTGGTCGTTGCTCGGCGACGACCACACAGGCGTCGAGGGAGCCCAGCAGCTCGTACGTGCGGGCCGCGACCGCGGGTGACATGCCCTGGGCGGGCTCGTCGACGAGGACCACGCGCGCGTGGGCCAGCAGGGCGCGGGAGAGGGCGAGCATGCGCTGCTCGCCGCCGGAGAGGGTGCCGGCGCGGCGCGGGAGCAGCGGCTCCAACTGGGGGTAGGCGGCGAGGGCGGGTTCGTGGGTGAGTCCGTGCGCGGAAGCGGCGAGGTCGAGGTTCTCGCGGACGGTGAGCGAGCCGAACACGGCCCGCCGCTCGGGGACCAGGCACAGTCCGCGCCGCGCCCGCTCGAACGCGGGCATACGGGTCACGTCCGCGCCGTCCCACACCACCGCCCCGCCGGACAGCGGCACGGTCCCGGCCAGCGCGCGCAGGGCGGTCGTACGGCCGGAGCCGTTGCGGCCCAGCAGCACGGTCAGGGCCCGGCCGGGGGCGGCCAGGGTGACGCCGTGCAGGGCTTCCAGGGGGCCGTAGCGCACGCGCGCGTGGCGCAGCGAGAGGGTCATGCGGTCTCCTGCGCGCGGAGGGTGTCGAGGACGTGGGCGGGCGGCCCGGAGAGCACGATCCGGCCCGCTGTCATCACGTGGACGACGTCGGCGAGGTCCGTGACCAGGTCCAGGTCGTGCTCGACGACGAGCAGGGCGGTCCCGTCGGCGGCCAGGGCCCTGAGCACGCGGGCCAGCGCGGTCACCTCGGCGGTGTCGAGTCCGGCGGCGGGTTCGTCCAGCAGCAGTACGTTCGGGCCGCCCGCGACGGCCCGGGCCAGCTCGACGCGGCGCAGGGTGCCGGTCGGCAGCCCGGCGGCGGGCAGGGCACGAGCCGGTCCGTCCAGCCCGAGCAGCCTGAGCGCCCGCTCCACAGCGTCCGGGTCCATGATCCGCCCCTGCTCGGCGCCGACGCGGACGTTCTCGGCCACGGTCAGCGACGGGAAGACGGCCAGCTGCTGAAAGGTCCGCGCGATCCCGAGCCGGGTCCGCGCGTGCGCGGGCAGCCGTGTGATGTCCCGCCCACCCAGCAGCACCTGCCCACGCGCGGGACACAGGGTCCCGGCCAGACAGTGGAACAAGGTGCTTTTCCCGGCCCCGTTCGGCCCCACCACAGCGGTGACCTGCCCCGGTCGCACATCGAGATCCACTCCCTCGAGAGCGACGAAGCCGCCGTACCGCGCGCGGAGCCGGCGAGCGACCAGGAGAGGGGAGGCAGGGGTGCGGCGCGGGCGCGGCCGTGCCCCGGCGGGGGCGGCGGGGGTGGGGTCGAGCGGCTCGGCTGGACGGCCTGGGCCGGGGGGTGGCTGGACTGGTTCGGCCGGGCTGCTCGGGCCGAACGGTGGCTGGGTGGGTTCGGCGGGGCGTCCCGGCTCCGGTCGTGGCCGAACTGGCTCGGCTTGCTCGCCCGGGCTGGAGGCCGGCCGGACCGGCCCGGATGAGCCGCCCGCCCCCGAACGTGACCGGACCACCGGCTCGGCTCGGCGGCCGGGTTGCGGAGGCCGCGGGGCAGTCGACCCGGGAGGGGCAGTAGGGCTGTGGTCCGGTCCTCCGGGTGCCGACCGTGTGTCCTGGGACGTGCCGAGGTCCTGCGGTGGGCTCGTCGGCTGGGCCCGCGTCTTCCGCCGTGTGTCCGGGCCGGCGTGCTCCGGGCGGTGCCGGGTCTCCTCGGCTGGGCCCCGCCTGGGCGCGGCAGCCCGCAGTGCCGTTGCCCCCGTCGCCGCGGGGCCGCCCTCCGGCTGCCGCTCTGCCAGGTGCAGCCTTTCCCGCAGCCGGGCCCCCAGCGGCGTGAGGTCCGCCGTCCGGCGCGGGCGCAGCCTCTGCGTCGCCGTGCGCAGGGCCTCGTACGGGCCGTCGGGGAAGCGGCCCACCAACACGGCCAGCACGCCGACCAGTGCCGCCGCCACACCGCCGCGTGCTCCCGCGTCGAGGCCCACGAGCAGGGCGGCCGCGGCGAGGGCGCCCAGGGTGTTGTCGGCGCCGAGGACCACGACCGCGGCGAACCAGAGGAGGGCGCGGACGGGGTCGTAGGCGGCGGGGTCGAAGGCGCGCAGGCCCATGCCGAGCATGGCGCCGCCGAGGGCGGCGAGGGCGGCGCCCGCGACGAAGGCGAGGAGTTTGAGGGAGGGGACGCGGACGCCCGCAGCCGACGCCCCCGGCTCGTGGTCCCGCATGGCCGCGAGGGCCCGGCCGATACGGCCCCGGCGCAACGCGTGCGTCGCCAGCAGCGCGACCGCGAGGAGGGCCAGCTCCAGGACGTAGTACGCGCGGTCCCCGTCGAAGCCCGCCGGGCGGCCCAGCAGGAGGCCGTGCGTGGCGTACGGCTGGGCGAAGACGAAGCGGCTCACCGCGACGCCGACCGCGAAGGTCGCCAGGGCGAGTGCCAGGCCCCGGCGGCTGATCGCCGGCCAGCCGGTGAGCAGGCCGAGGGGCGCCACGAGGAGCACCGCCACCGCCAGCGCCGCCAGTTCGGGCAGGCGGGGCAGGCCCGGGAAACGGCCCGCCGCGAGCAGCGCCGTGAAGAGGGCGCCCAGGCCGGCGTACGCGGCCTGCCCCAGCGAGATCTGACCGCCGCGGCCGGTGACGACCACCAGGGACAGCAGGATCACGCCCAGTGCCGGCACCTGGACCGACGTGTGCAGGTCCGTGCCCGCGAAGCCCAGCGGGAGCAGGAACAGCACGACGGCCACGAGCCAGGCACCCGGCGGGGTCGGCACGCGCGCGACGGCCGTGCGCGGCAGCGCGTCCCGCGTGCCGATGCCGGGCAGGACGAGGGCCGCTACCAGCAGGGCCACCACGAACAGGTTCGCGCCGACGGCCTGGAGCAGCGGTTCGCCCCAGCCGGAGGGGTGCAGGCGCGTCAGCTGGCTCTGCGCGACCCCGATGCCCAGCGCCGCGACCACCGCGACCGGCAGGCTCCGCATCCGCGCGGCCACGGCGACCGCGACCACCTCCATGACGAGCAGCGGCAGCCCGTACGGGTCCAGGCGCACGTACGGCGCCAACAGCACACCCGTGAGCCCCGCCGTGAACGCGCCGAACGCCCAGCCCGCCGCGGCCACCCGGTCCGCGTCGATCCCACCCAGCACGGCCAGCTCCCGGTCGTCCACGACGGCCCGCAGCTCCCGCCCGAACCGCGTCCACCGGATCACCGCCCCCACCCCCGCCGCCAACACGACCACCACAGCCAGCTGCCCCCACGGGTCCGCCGACACCAGCTCCGGGACGTCGTCGCGGGCCCCCAGCCCCCACACCAGCGCGGCCCCGCCCACCAGCAGCACGAACACCCCGAGGGAGGCCACCAGCGTCTGCGCCGGATCACCGCCCCGGACCGCCGTCGGACGGAAGACGAACCGTTCCAACAGCACCCCGATGGCCGGCGCCACGACCAGCAGCGTCCCGGCCGCCCCGAGCCACAGTGGCCACCCCCACGCGACCACGCACTGCCGCAGCAGGTACGCGCACACCATCGCGATCGCCCCGTGCGCGAAGTTGAGCACACCGGTCGCGCGGTACGTCACGACCAGGCCGATCCCGGTGAGCGCGGCGGCGGCGCCCACCGAGAGACCGGCGAGCGTGAGGTCGTACGTCAGGGAGGACATCAGTCGTCCGCGGAGTCGGGCTCGCAGATCGGGCACGGGGCGAGGTCACCGGTCGCCAGCAGCCTGCCGTCCACCGGCACCGCCTCCGCCTTCCCCGCCACCAACGGGCAGTCCGCGCGGTGCCACAGCGTGCCGCCCGGCACCATCCGCAGCTCGCCGCTGACCGCGACCGGCGCGGTCGCGGCCCGCCCCGACCCATCGGCGTCGGCGGGTTCGGCGGCCACGAGCAGGCCGTACAGCTCCTCCACGCGGGCAGCCGCGAGCGCGCCCCGCCCATGGGTGAGCAGGACCGCCCCGGCGATGATCAGCGCGGCGCCGGGGACCGTGCAGGAGGCGAGATAGGGCAGCTGACGTGCGGCGTAGCGCTCGCCGGAGACGCCGTACCAGCCGATGACGCACAGCACCGCGCCGGCCGCGAGCGCGATCCAGCCGGCCCACAGGACCGGGTGCACGGTCCGCAGGCGGGCGGTCCGCCTCGTCGGCGTCGGAGGCGTCGTTGGCATCTCTGGCTCCCGCACGTCGTGTGCTGCGCATGTGCCTGTCCATGACGGCCGATGGCTTGCACTATGCCTTCTGGGAGCTGACCCTGAAAGCACCGGGCGCTCATCGCCCGGACCGACACCCGGTGGTGAGCCAGATGGTTCTCGGGAGCGACCTCAGGCGGGGGAACGCACAGCGGGGGAGCGGCGCACGTGCGGCGGGACGGGGGACGGTACTGGCGGCCACCCTGGTCCTCGTTCTCGTCCCGGCCCTGGCGGCCTGCAGCGACGACAACGGCGGCGGCAGCGAGAGCACGCCCACCAGGACGAGGTCCGCGCAGACGGCCACCGCGCCCGCCGATCCGGCGGCCGCCGAGCAGGAGATCCGGCAGAACTGGGAGAAGTTCTTCAACCCCGGCACCCCGCTGGAGGAGAAGCAGGCCCTCCTGGAGCACGGCGACCGGATGGCGCCGGTGCTCCAGGCGTTCAGCGGTGACGAGCGCGGCAGGCAGGTCCAGGCGAAGGTCGAGAAGGTGGAGTTCACCAAGGCGACCGAGGCGAACGTGACGTACACACTGCTGCTGAAGGGCGCCACCGCCCTGCCGAACGCCGCGGGCACGTCCGTCGAGGAGGACGGCACCTGGAAGGTGTCCGTCAGGGTGCTGTGCGCACTGGTCCAGATGAGCGGCGATGCCTCGCAGTCGCCGATACCGGGCTGCTGAGACGGCGGTCGCGGCGCTGCTGCTCGTCCTGGGCACCGCCTGCGGCAGCCGCCTGCCGGAGAGCGACTTCGAGGACCACACCCGCGTGCCCGCACGGAACACGCGAACCGCGCAGGCCGCACAGGCCGTCCGTGTCGGCATCATCACCAGCGCCACCAGCCCGGTCGGCGGCGCCGCCTTCACCGGCCCCCGCGACGGCGCCAAGGCATGGTTCGACCGCCTCAACGCGCGCGGGGGCATCGACGGCCGCCGCGTCGAGGTGCGGCTGTGCGACGACGGCGGCAGCGGCGTCGGCAACAACACCTGCGTGCACCGGCTGGTCGACGAGGACAAGGTCGTCGCCCTGGTCGCCACCACGGCCCTCGACTACGCGGGCGCCCCCCGCGTCTCCCGCGCGCGCGTGCCCGACATCGGCGGCCAGCCCATCGGCGCCGCCTACGACACCTACCCGCACCTCTACGGCATCTACGGCAGCCTCGCGCCCCGTGACGGCACCCCCGGCTGGGACGGCAAGCTGTACGGCGGCACCGAGGTCTACCGCTACTTCAAGCGCGAGCACGGGGCCCGCACGGCCGCCGTCGTCTCCTACAACCAGTCCGCGTCCGCCTCCTACGCCCGGCTCGTCGAGCGTGGCCTGAAAGCCGAGGGCTACAAGGTGGTCGCCGAGCAGGTCGACTTCGCCCTGCCCAACTTCCGCGCGGTCGCCGCCGACCTGAAGGACCAGGGTGCCGACCTCGTCCTCGACGCCCTCGACACACACGGCAACGCGCGGCTGTGCGAGGCGATGGACGATGTCGGCGCCGACGTCGTCGCCAAGGTGACGAACGTGCAGAACTGGACGTCCACCGTCCCCGACGACTACAAGGACTCCCCGCGCTGCCGCAACGCCCTGTGGGCGACGGGAAGCAGCCGCGACTACGAGGACACCTCCCACCCCGCCGTACGGGAGTTCCGCGACGCCACCGAGGGTCTGCAGACGCACTCCCAGTGGCAGCTGGAGGGTTGGGCGGCGGCGAAGTGGTTCACGGACGCGGCGCGGTCCTGTGCGCGCACGGGCATCACGCGCGCGTGTGTCGACGCCTTCATGAACCGCAGCGAGGGGTTCACGGCCGACGGACTGCTGATCCCCGTACGGTTCGAGAGGCTCCCCGAGCCGCCGAAAAGCCGTAGGACATGTCTGTCGGTGGCGCGTTGGCGGGACGGCCAGGGATGGGTCGCGCAAGGGGACATGAACAGCACCTGCTTCGACGTGCCGCAACTGCCCTACGAGCCCTGACGGTCGAGGACAGTCCCTGTCCGCGACCGCTGGCAGACTCGGCCCCATGTTGGAGACCTCCGCACGACTGCTGCGTCTGCTCTCACTGCTCCAGGCCCACCGCGAGTGGTCCGGGGCCGATCTCGCCGAACGGCTCGGCGTCACCGCGCGCACCGTACGCCGGGACGTGGACCGGCTGCGCGAGCTGGGCTACCCCGTCAACGCCAGCCCCGGCACGGGCGGCGGCTACCAACTGGGCGCGGGAGCGGAGCTGCCACCGCTGCTCCTCGACGACGACGAGGCGGTCGCCGTCGCCGTCGGACTGCGCACGGCCGCCGGGCAGGGCATCGACGGCATCGGCGAGACCTCCGTACGCGCGCTGGCCAAGCTGGAGCAGGTGCTGCCCAGCAGGCTGCGCCGCCGCGTGGGCGCCCTGAACGCCTTCACCGTGCCCATGATGCGCAACACCCTGCCCTCCAACGTCGACCCCGGCGTCCTGACCGAGCTGGCCAACCTCTGCCGCGACGCCGAGCGGCTGCGCTTCGAGTACCGCGACCACGGCGGCGCCTCCACCCGGCGCACGGTCGAGCCGCACCGCCTGGTGTGCACCGAGCGCCGCTGGTACCTGGTCGCCTGGGACCTCGACCGCGACGACTGGCGTACGTTCCGCGTCGACCGCGTCACGCCCAGGCCGCCGCACGGTCCGCGCTTCGAGCCGCGCGAGCCCCCCGCCGAGGACCTCGCCGCCTATGTCTCCCGGGGCGTCTCCACACGCGCGTACGCCTCGCACGCCGCCGTGCGGCTGCTGGTGCCCCTGGAGGAGGCGGCCGAGCGGGTCTCCCCCTCCGCCGGGACGCTGGAGGCGGACGGCGAGGACGCCTGCGTCCTGCGCGCCGGGGCCGCGAACCTCGACGTCATGGTGATCCACGTGATGATGATGGGCTTCCCCTTCGAGGTGCTGGAGCCCGTCGAACTCGTGGAGTCGATCAGAACCGTTCGCGACCGGCTCGATGCCGCTCTGGCCCGGGCCGCGGAGCCTCACCCGAGCCGTGGGCGCCGGCGTGAGCTCCCGTCATGAGGCGTGCGCGCCCCACACGGGGCGTACGGAGATTATGTGGCGGATCGGTGTATTTCCTATGCGGCGTCAGCCCCGACGATCAGGCACGGAAAGGGAATGGAGCCGGGGTAAGGGTGCGGTTCTCCGGGCGCTTTCCGTCCGGTTATTCGGCGGGCTGTCGCGACACACGGGAATTACGCTCGAAAGCGTGCGGAAGGCGTCCGGAACCGCTCGTAAGTGTGACGGAGTTGGGCCGAAACGCGTGTCGTGGTCCTGTGACAGAAGTGTGACCGGAGTGATCCAGGACGCCTGTCGACTTCCCCGGTCGGCGACCACGGCCTAGCGTGGCCGCATGGCACCGATTCCCACTCCACCAGCGGAGCCCCAGGACAATCCGGACGGGTACGTCGGCCTCGAGGCCGCCCGGGCCGAGCAGCTCGCGCGGGAGCGGGGGTGGTCGACGGTGCGTGCGTTGCCGCCGGGGACGATCATCACCATGGAGTACCGCGTGGGACGGCTGAACTTGGAGGTGAAGGACGGCCGCGTGGCGCGGGCCTGGAAGGGCTGAGACATCCGATGCGAAGGCCCCGGCTCCTGTTCCCAGGAGCCGGGGCCTTCGTCGTGCGGGGGTGGCTGTGCGTACCGGCCCCGCGGTCGTGGGCGTCAGCCGCCGGTGAGGGGGCGGGCCGCCGAGGCCGCCGTGCCGCGCGGGAGGCGGTCGGGGTGCGGTGGCCGGCGGCTGCCGACCGGGGTGACCGGCGTACGCTCCGAGCGCCCGCCGTGCGGGCCCGGAGCGAGGTAGATCGAGGCCCTGGGCGAGCGTGCCGCGGTGGACGTGTCATGAGCCGCCGGAGCCTCCTCCTCGGCCGTGGCACGCGACGGGAGCAGTATCGGCGAGGTGACCGGGGAGGCCGGCGCGGGCAGCGTTGCCGTACCGCTCTGGCGGGTACGCCAGCGGTCACGCAGGTCGAGGATCCCGACCTCGGCGCGGGCGATCAACGGCTCGAACCACGGCAGCGCCAGCAGGACCAGCAGACCCGCGGCCCAGCCCAGCAGGACGTCGCTCAGCCAGTGCGTACCGAGGTAGACGGTGGCCATCCCGACGCCGAGCGAGGTCACCGCGGACAGTGCCGACAGCCAGCGGCGCGCTCTCGGGGTGGAGGCCAGATAAGCCAGAATGCCCCAGGTCACCACGGCGTTGGCGGTGTGGCCGCTGGGAAATATATCGCCGCCCAGGCCCATCTCGTTCGAGCCGATCGTGGTCGCGTAGTGCGGGCCGAGACGGCCCATGCCGATCTTGGCGGCGCCGACCGTGATGTTGAGCAGCAGCAGGGACGCGCCCAGGGTCAGCAGCGGACGGAGCGTGTGCTGGCGCCATGAGCGCCAGCCCAGCCAGGCCGCGACCATCACGGCCGTCGGGCCGCGCTGGCCGAGCACCACGTAGTAGTCCACGAACCAGTGGATCCCGGACCACTGCTGGTACGGCCGGAAAAACATGACCTGCCAGTCGAGACGGACCAGCCACGAGGTGATGACCACGAGCCACACGATCGCCAGGTAGAAGGACAGAGTCCCGGCGAGCAGAGCGACCCGGTGCCGGCTCATCCTCGGCATGTCGAGGTGGGCCGGTCGTTCCGGCTCACGGTCCAGTCTCGCGAACACCCGGTCCAGACGGGTGAGGTTTCGTTCGGTACGCACCCAATCGACGTTACAGCGAGTGAGCTCAGTTCCCGGGCGAATCCACGGGTTTGTGATGACGATGTGATGTGGGATTGCTCTCAGCGGCGGGTTTAATTCCGAGGAATCCGCAATGCCGGAACGCTGTTCCCTTCAATTCCTTTGATCATCCTGTGCGAGTAGTTTTGGCTACCTTATGAATTCGTTCACCGAATCATGGGATGGAATTACCCTGGCGATCACGGGCGATCATGGCGGACCGGAACCGTTCAGCCACAGCGCCCCGTACACCGCCGACGCCACCGCGACCGAGCCCAGGATCAGCGCTGACCTGGGCGTACGCAGCCGGGACAGGGCGAGGGCGAGGGGCAGCAGCAGGGGGAAGGCGGGCAGCAGCAGGCGCGGTTTCGAGCCGAAGTAGCTTGACGCGCACAGGGCAAGTGCGGTGACGACCCCCGCGTACACCAGCAGCGGGAGCGGCTGGCGCTGCCGGACGCAGACGACGTACAGCCGGACGACCAGGCCGACGCCGACGATCAGCCCCAGGCCCGCGAGGGCGCCCGGGACCGACGTGAACTTGTCGGCGACGAAGCGGGCGAAGGCGTAACCGCCGTCGAAGCCGTTGCGCCAGCCCGCCTGGACGTCGAGGTAGCCGAACGGACCCCGGCCGGTGCGGTGGCCGACCCACAGGACGTATCCCGCGGCACCGAGGGGCGCGAGGAGGAGAGCGAGAGTGCGCCGTCGGCGCGGAGCGCGCTGTTCCACCCGGTCGCCGAGGATCGGGGAGGCGTGTTCCTCGGTTCGCGCGCCGGGTGCCAGTGCCGTGCTCCGGTCTCGCACGAACGAGGTGATGCCCGCCGCCCACACCGCCGCCACCACGGCCAGCCCCACCGGCCGCGTCAGTCCGCACAACGACGCCAGCACCCCGGCGGTCAGCCAGCGACCGGTGAGGAGGGCGTACAGCGCCCAGGCCGCGAGAGCCGTGAACAACGACTCGCTGTACGCCATCGACTGCACGATCCCGACCGGCAGCACGGCCCACAGCAGCACCGCGCACACCCCCGCCCGACGCCCGTACACGTGGTCGGCGACCGCGAAGATCCCCCAGGCCGCGGCGAGTGAGGCGATCAGGCTGACGACGAAACCCCCGTCGGCGTACGACAGCGGGGTCACCGTGTGCAGCACCCGCTCCAGCCAGGGCAGCAGCGGGAAGAACGCGAGGTTGGAGTGCACGTCGCCGTTGGGCAGGCGCACCTCGTAGCCGTACCCCAGCTCGGCGACCCGCGTGTACCACAGCGCGTCCCAGCGGGCCGTCAACAGCGTGTACGCGTTCTTGCCGCGCCCGGCGCTCCACAGGGCCAGCACGAGCAGCCCCAGAGCCCGCACGGCCGCGTACCCGAGAAGCGCCGGGGCGGCCCGGCGCAGGGCCCCGGCACCGGGCGGCGCCTCGCGCGCATCAAGATCGGTCACGGGCTCGATTATCGACCTGCGCGAAAACCGGACGGTGTGTCGGGGCGTGCCGACCGCCGTACCAGCAGGTGGAGGAGGGATGGAGGGGCGGCGGGGAAGCGGTGCAGGAGTGGCGTACGCCACACAGCTTCCACCCAAGTGTGAGAGCTCCGCCACGTGACCTCGACGAGGACTCGCGTACGCTGACGTGTCACTCGCCGTTCGTTGCGCGGGCCGGAGACCACCGCTCCTCTCCGGCCGAAGTCGCGGGGAACCCCCCACCCCGCGAGCCCGCCGAACGCGACACCTGGGAGGTACGTACATGTCCGGGACGACCACGGCTGCCGCCGCGCTGCGCCGCCGGGCGGCCGGGGCCGGTGCCAACCGCTGGGTCGTACTCGTCGTCCTCTGCGTGAGCCTGCTCCTGGTCGCCGTCGACGCGACCGTGCTGCACGTGGCGGTGCCCGCTGTCACCGAGGACCTCAGGCCCGGCGCGATAGAGCTGCTCTGGATCGTCGACGTCTACCCGCTCATCTGCGCCTCGCTCCTTATCCTGTTCGGCACGCTCGGCGACAAGGTGGGCCGCAGACGGATCCTGCTCCTCGGCTACGCCCTGTTCGGAGTCGCCTCCGCCCTCGCGGCCTTCGCGCCCGACGCCCGGACCCTGATCGCGGCCCGGGCGCTGCTCGGCGTGGGCGGCGCGATGATCATGCCCGCGACGCTGTCGATCCTGCGGCAGGTCTTCCCCGACCGGCGCGAGCGGGCGCTCGCGATCGGCATCTGGAGCGCGGTGGCCGCGGTCGGCGCGGCCGTCGGGCCGCTGCTGGGCGGCTTCCTGCTCGAGCACTTCTGGTGGGGTTCGGTCTTCCTCGTCAACATCCCGCTGATGCTGGTCAGCCTGCCGGTGGGTCGGCTGCTGCTGCCCGAGTCGACGGGCGACGGGCGGGGGCCCTGGGACGTCGTCGGCGCGCTGATGGCGGCTCTCGGACTGTTCGGTGTGGTGCTGGGCGTGAAGCGGCTCGGCGGCGGGGAGCCCGCGGGCAGTGTGCTCACTGTGCTGCCGCTGGTGGTGGGCGCGACCCTGATCGTTCTCTTCGTACGGCGTCAGCGGCGCCGGACGCATCCGCTGGTGGACCTGCGGATGTTCGCGCGGCCCGCGTTCAGTACGTCGGTGGGCTGCATCGTGCTGGCGATGCTGGCCCTGGTGGGTCTCGAGCTGATCGCGGCGCAGTATCTGCAGCTGGTGCTGGGGCTGTCGCCGCTGGAGACGGGGCTGCGGTTGCTGCCGCTGACCTTCGCGGCGATGGCGGCGGGGCTGGCCGGTGCGCGGATGCTACGGCGGTTCGGGCCGCGCCGGATGGTGTGCTTCGGGTTCTGTCTCACGGCGGTCGCGGTGCTGCTGCTGACCGCGATGGGCGCGTCGGACAACGCCGGGCTGATGCTGGCCGGGTTCGTGCTGCTGGGGTTCGGGCTCGAGACGACGCTGTTCGGGGCGTACGAGTCGATGCTGAGCGAGGCACCGCCGGAGCAGGCCGGTGGGGCCGCGGCGATCGGGGAGACGTCGTACCAGCTCGGGGCCGGGATCGGGATCGCGCTGCTCGGTACGGTGATGAACGCGGCGTACGCGCCCGGGTTGTCGTCCGTTCCTGGGGTCCCGGAGTCGGCGTCGCGGGCGGCCGGGCATTCGCTGGGCGAGGCCTATGAGGTGGCCGGGCAGTTGGGGGGCTCCGCCGGGGTCGCCCTGCGGCGGACGGCTCGGGAGTGCTTTGTGCACGGCCTGCACGTCACGTTGCTCGTGAGTGCGGTGTTGTTGTTGTTGGGGGCTGTGATGGCGTTGCGGTTGCCGCGGAACATGCAGTGCGAGTCCTCTGCGGCCGTGGAGGTGCCTGCGCCTCGGGAGGTCGCGGAGTCCCGCGTCTCGGTGTGAGCGTTTGTCTCCCACCCACGCACCACCTGTGACTCCTGGAGGAGGGGGTGGACGTCTTCCGTGGGGCGTACTCGCCGTCGGCGGCCGACTCCGCCGTCGAGACGCACCGGCTCGTGCTGGGCAAGGCGCTCACCGAACTCGACGTCTCCACTGACGCCTGCTGCCGACCCCCGGAGGGGGCAGGGCCGGTGAGCGGCCCTGCCTCAGCTCTGGTTGAAGAAGCCGTCCGTCCGGTGCGGAGCCGACTCCCCGTTGACGATCTCCGTGTCGGCGGGGGTCAGCAGGAACACCCGGGTGGACACGCGCTCGATCGAGCCGCGCAGGCCGAAGATCAGCCCGGCCGCGAAGTCGACGACACGCTTGGCGTCGCCGGCATCCATGGCCGTGAGGTTCATGATCACGGGAACGCCCTCGCGGAACATCTCGCCGATCGCACGAGCGTCCCGGAAGCTGTCCGGGGTGACCGTGCCGATCCGACGGCCCTTTTCCTCGGCCGTGTCCGTGGCGACCTTCACCCGGGGGTCGGTGACCCAGGCGTCCCCGGAGTCGGTCCCCTCGGAGTAGTCGTCGTCGTAGTAACGCTCGTCATCGTTGTCGTCGACGAGGCCAAGCCAGGCACTCGCCTTGCGCACCGATCCCATGGACGCCTCCTCTCACAGCGGTCTTTCTTGCTTTCCGCATCCCTATGGTCATCCATGATGCGGACGGCGCGCCAAGTGGATAGACGCCGCGCGGGGGGTTTGTGACGGTACTGGTGCACAGGCGATCCGTCGAGAGTCCGTATGCCCCAAGGCTCCTGTCGTACACAGCTGCTGACTGTGAGTGAAATATGATTTCTCCTGGCGTACGGGTGATGGGCGCGGCGTACGGGTGAACCGGGCGGCCACCGCGACATGACAACTGGCCGATACGATGCGAATCCAAACGTCGTACGAGCCACGGGGGATCGTCGTGTTCGGAATGGTCAGGCCCTGCACCCACCGTCTCGGCGAGGGGCTCAAAGCCCAGTGGATGGCGCACCTGTGCGGCCTGTGTCTCGCTCTTCGCTCCGACCACGGGCAGCTCGCCCGGATCGTGACCAACTACGACGGGTTGCTGATATCCGTTTTGACGGAGGCTCAGGCCGACCGCGCCGACGGTGACACCGGGTGGCGGCGTACGGCCGGACCGTGCGCGTTGCGCGGGATGCGTACCGCGTCCGTCGCCCACGGTGAGGGGGCGCGGCTCGCGGCCGCCGTCTCCCTGGTGCTCGCCTCCGCCAAGGTGCGCGACCATGTCGCCGACGGCGACGGGCTGCTGGCACGCCGGCCGGTCGCGGTCGCCGCCCGCAGGGTCGCGCGGAGCTGGGGACGTGCGGGCGCCCGGAGCGGGTCCGCCGTCGGGTTCGACACCGCCCTCCTCGTCGACGCCGTCGACCGGCAGGTCGGCATCGAGACGCTCGCCGGGCTCGGGACGCCGATCCTGACCGTCACCGAACCGACCGAGACCGCGACCGCCGCGGCCTTCGCGCACACCGCCGTCCTCGCCGGACGCCCGCACAACGCCGAACCGCTCGCCGAGGCCGGGCGCCTCTTCGGTCGGCTCGCGCATCTCCTGGACGCCGTGGAGGACCAGGCGGCCGACGCCGAGTCGGGCGCGTGGAACCCGCTCACCGCGACCGGCACCTCGCGCGCCGAGGCCCGGCGGCTCGCCGACGACGCCCTGCACGGGATCCGGCTCGCGCTGCGCGAGGTCGCCTTCGCGGACGCGAAGCTCGCGCACCTGCTGCTCGTCCACGAGCTGCGCCGCTCGGTGGACCGGGCCTTCGGCACCGTCCCGATGTGCTCCTCCCACCAGCCCGGCTCCTACGGACAGCCGCCGCAGCAGGGCCCTTACGGCCCACCGCAGCAGCCGTACGGCGGCGGGAACCCCTACGGTGGCGGAAACCCGTACGGCAGCGGTGGGGGCTCCCACGACGGCGGCGGGTTCGGTGGTTTCGGTGGCGGGCCCGCGCCCGAGCCGCCGAAGGGCCGGCGTGGGTTCTGGGCGGGCTGCGGGATGTTCTGGCTGCTGTGCTGCACCTGCAAACTGTGCTGCGCCAAGGAGTACGAGGGGCCATGGTCGCGGAAGAAGCGGGAGGGCTGCTGTCGCGACTGCGACTGTGACTGCTGCGACTGCTGCTGCCCCTGCGACGGCTGCTGACCCGACGTCAAGGGCCAGGCCCCCGAGGTGCTTCTCAGCTCTTCAGCTCTCAGCTGTTCAGCTCCGGCGGAGAGACCTGCGACTTGTCGATCGCCGAACCCGTCGTGCCCCACTTCTTCAGGATCTTGTCGTACGTCCCGTCCGCGATCAGCCTGTTCACCGCCGCCTGGAAGGCCGGGGCCAGCTTCGTGCCCTTCTTGAAGGCGAAGCCGACGTCCAAGCGGTGGTACTCGTTGAGGAACTTCAGGCCGGACTGGTGGGCGACGGCGTAACGCAAACCGTTGATCGTGGACATCACGACATCGCTGCGGCCCTGCTGGATCGAGGACCAGATGGCGCCCTGCTCGTTGTACGTCTGCACCTGGTACGCCTTCTTGCCGGCGTCCGTGCAGACGTGCTTGTTGTCCTCCAGCGTGGCCTCGAAGGTGGTGCCCGCGCCGGTCGCGACGTTCAGGCCGCACAGCTGGGTCAGGTCGGTGACCTTGGTCAGCTTGCTGTCCTTGCGGGTGGCGAAGCCCTGGCCGTCGTTGATGTAGGTGACGAAGTCGATGGTCTTTCGACGCTCGTCGGTGACGCCGAAGTTGCTGGCGCCGAAGTCGTACTTGCCGCTGTCGAGCGCCGGCAGGATCGCCTCAAAACCGGCCTGCTCCGTCTTGAGCTTGATGCCGAGCACCTTGGCGACCGCCTTGGTGAAGTCGACGTCCTGGCCCGTGAGGGTCTTGCCGTCGTCGAGGTAGCCGGTGCCGGGCGGGGTGCCGCCGACGCTGACCGCGACCGTGAGCTTCGTGGTGCCGGCGGGCAGCAGCTCGGCGGCCGCCTTGTCCTTCTGGATACCGGAGACGACATCCGTGGTGGGAATCCCGTCCGCTGCGGCCGCGGCCTGCGCGGTGCCGCCGCCGGCCGCGTCGTTCGAGCCGGATCCGCACGCGGTGAGGAGCAGAGTGGCCGAAGTAATCAGGGCAAAAGATGCAAAAAGGGCATGCTTGGGCGCGCGAGGCATGGTGGAGGGTCTCCTGAAGAGCGGAGGGTGAGAGAGCGCTGAATGAGGGGAGGGTGCGCGCGTGAAGGCGAAGCGGAGAACGCGAGGCGCCCGCCGGTGGGCGGGAGCATGCAGGGGGTCAGTTCGACAGGCTCAACAGGAAGAGGACCACACACGACCGAAGTCGATGTGGGAGCGCGTGACCAGCCACTGCTGTGGATGCATGGGCCAAGTGGAACAGGTCCCCGGTTCCGCGTCAACTGACCTGAGACGTACGGCTCACACTGTGGACAGCCTTGACAGCGAGGGGAAACGCCGCCGTACAGTCGACGAGCGGCCCTGCTGAGGGGCTCGGCCGCACCGCGCCCCCGGGCGCGACCGTGTGAAGGCGTCACCGTGTTCGACTGTCCCCCACTCTCGGCTTCGCTCGAGCGGGAGGGGCCCCCACCCGTCACGGAGCCTTCACATGTCCTCCGACACCCTCGCCAAAGGCGCCGCTCCCGTCCTGCCGGAGCCCGCGGACACCCTGCTGATCGTTCCCCGGCGCCGTTACGGCCAGTGGACCGCCGCCGTCGCCGTCCTCGTCCTGCTCGGGCTCGCCGTCAACTCCGTCGTGCGCAACGAGGCGTTCCAGTGGGATGTCGTCGCCGACTACTTCACCACCGATTCGGTGCTGCGCGGGCTGTGGCTCACCCTCTGGCTGACCGCCGTCGTCATGGTCCTCGGCTTCGCCCTCGGCACGCTGCTCGCGGCGGCCCGGCTGTCCACCAACCCCGTCCTGCGCGCGGTGAGTTGGGGGTACGTGTGGCTGTTCCGCTCGATCCCGATCCTGGTCCAGCTGCTGCTGTGGTTCAACATCGGGGCGCTGTATCCACAGATCCTCGGCGTGAAGACGGTCGACCTGCTCGGCCCGGTGACCGTCGCGATCATCGGCCTGACGCTGCACGAGGCCGCCTACGCCGCCGAGGTCGTCCGCGGCGGCATCCTCTCCGTGGACCGCGGTCAGATCGAGGCCGCGCAGGCGCTCGGTCTGAGCCGGTGGCGCCGCTGGTGGCGGATCGTGCTGCCGCAGGCCATGCGCTCGATCGTGCCGCCCGCCGCGAACATGCTGATCGGCACCCTCAAGGGCACCTCCATCGTCAGCGTCATCGCCGTGAGCGACCTGCTCTTCTCCGTGCAGCTGATCTACCACCGGACCTACCAGGTCATCCCGCTGCTGATGGTCGCCACGATCTGGTACACCGTCGTCACCTCCGTTCTCGGCGTCGGCCAGTACTACGTCGAGCGGCACTACGCGCGCGGTTCGGAGCCCACCCGATGAGGCGCTCGCTCGTGATCGTCGGGGCCGGTCCGCGGGGGACCGGTCTGATCGAGCGGATCGGCGCCAATGCGCCAGAGCTGTACGCCGGTTCGGGCCTCGACATCCATCTCGTCGACCCCTATCCGCCGGGCGCCGGACGGATCTGGCGCGCGGCCCAGTCGCCGCTGCTGTGGATGAACTCGCACGCCGAGGACACCACCATGTTCACCGACGAGACGGTGGGCATGGCCGGACCCGTGCGCGAGGGCCCCTCGCTGCACGAGTGGGCCGGCATCGACGGACGTGTCTTCGCCGACCGACAGACGCAGGGCGCGTATCTGCGCTGGGTCCACGAGCAGGCAGTGGCGGCGCTGCCCGAGGGCGTCACCGTCCACCACCACCCCCGGCGCGCCCTGCGCGTCAGCGGGCCCCGCGAGGGCCGGCAGCAGGTGTGGTTGGAGGGGCGTCCGCGTCCGCTCCCGGCCGACCTCGTCGTCCTCGCGATCGGCCACCTCGACGCCGAACTCGACGACGAACAACGTGAGTTGGCTTCGTATGCGCGCACCCACGACCTGGTCCACCTCCCACCGGACTTCACCGCCGACAGCGACCTGTCCGCGATCGAGGCCGGGGAGCCCGTCCTGGTCCGCGGCTTCGGGCTCGCCTTCGTCGACCTGATGGTGCTGCTCTTCGAGGGGCGGGGCGGGCGCTACGACGGCGACACCTACGTTCCCTCGGGGCGCGAGCCGGTCCTCCATGTCGGGTCGCGGCGCGGCGTGCCGTACCACTCGAAGATCGGCTACGACCTCAGCGGTGAACGGCCCCCGCTGCCACGGTTCTTCGGGCCCGCCGAGGTCGACGGGCTGCTCGCCCGGCCGGAGGGCTTCGACTTCCGGCGGGACGTGTGGCCGCTGGTGGAGAAGGAACTGGGGTTCGCGCACTACCACCGGCTGTTCACGGCGCACCCCGAGCGGACCGCCATGGACTGGGTCGACTTCGAGGGGAAGTACGCGACCGCGGACGCCGTCGAGCGGCGGGTACTTGTCGCCGCCGCCGTGCCCGACACCGCCGACCGGCTGGACCTCGCCGCGCTCGACCGTCCGCTGGACGGGGTGCGGTACGCGACGCACGAGGAGTTCCAGGAGGGGCTGCGCGGTTACATCGAGGACGACCTGAGCCGTCGGCACGACCCCGCGCACAGCGCCGACCAGTCGGTGTTCTTCGGACTGCTGTCCGTCTACGGGCAGTTGATCCGGCTCGGTGACGTGGGCCCCTGGTGGCACGGCTTCTTCAGCTACCTCGCCTCCGGACCGCCCGGGCCCCGGCTGCGGCAGATGCTCGCGCTGTCCCGGGCGGGCCTGCTGAAGTTCGTCGGCGCCGACATGACCGTCACCACGCGGGGCGGGGTCTTCCGGGCGTCGAGCGCCACCGTGCCCGGCTCCTTCGTCGAGGCGCGGGCGCTGGTCGAGGCGCGGCTGCCCGAGCCCACGATCGGCCGCGTCCGCGACCCGCTGCTGCGCCGACTGCACGCCGACGGAGCCGCAGAGACGCCGGAAGGACTGCTGCGCGTGGACCCCGCGGACGGGCGGATCCTCGACAAGTCCGGGCGGCCGCACCCCCGGCGCTTCGCGCTCGGCCCCTACACCGACGGCCGTACCCCCGGCGCCTTCACCCGGCCGCGCACCGGAGGCCCCGCGTTCCGGCAGAACGACGCCACCGCGCGCGCCGCGCTGGCGTTCCTGCGGGACCTGGCCTGTCGCGTCGCCGCGTAAGCCAACTCGGGTCCCCCACGCCACTTCACCAAGGGATTTCACGCGATGAGCGTCATGGTCGACATCAGGTCCGTCCACAAGAGCTTCGGTCCGCTGGAGGTGCTCAAGGGCATCGACCTCGAGGTCCGCGCCGGCGAGGTCACCGTGATCCTCGGGCCCTCCGGCTCCGGCAAGTCCACGCTGCTGCGCACCATCAACCACCTGGAGAAGGTGGACCGGGGCGCGATCAGCGTGGACGGTGCCCTGGTCGGCTACCGGCGCTCCGGGGACAAGCTGCACGAGCTGCGCGAGCGCGAGGTGCTGAGGCAACGCACGCGGATCGGCTTCGTCTTCCAGAACTTCAACCTGTTCCCGCACCTCACCGTGCTGGACAACGTCATCGAGGCACCGGTGTCCGCGCTGAGGCGGCCACGCGCTGAGGCGGTGGACGGCGCACGCCGGCTGCTGGCCAGGGTGGGGCTGGCAGACAAGGCGGACGTCTATCCCCGGCAGCTGTCCGGCGGGCAGCAGCAGAGGGTCGCCATCGCGCGGGCGCTCGCCCTCGAACCGAAGCTGCTGCTGTTCGACGAGCCGACTTCGGCGCTCGACCCCGAGCTGGTCGGTGAGGTTCTCGACGTCATCAAGGACCTGGCCCGGCAGGGCACCACGATGATCGTCGTCACCCATGAGATCGGGTTCGCACGCGAGGTCGCCGACACGGTCGTGTTCATGGACGACGGGCGGATCGTCGAGCGGGGCGCGCCGGGCGAGGTACTGGACGCTCCGCGGGAGGCGCGCACGCGGGCGTTCCTCTCCAAGGTCCTCTGAAGTCCTCTGAAGGTCCTCTGAAGGTCCAAGGCCCTCTGAACGCCCAAGGCTCTCTGAATGGTTCACCGTTGAAAGGTTTCGCCACATGACCGCACCGAACGGCCGGGGCCTGCTGCACCTGGCCGCCGCCGTCGATCAGCCGACCGCCTTCGACGCCGGCCCCCACGTCGAGGCGGCGCGGCTCGCCGAGCGCGGCGGCCTCGACTTCGTGACGCTGGACGACTCCTTCGCCCGCCCCGGGCCCGACGCGCTCGCCGTGCTGTCCCGGGTGGCGCCCGCCACGCACCGCGTCGGTCTCGTCCCGACCGTCACCACCACGCACACCGAGCCCTTCCACGTCCAGGCGGCCGTCGCGACCCTCGACTGGGTCAGCCGGGGCCGGGCAGGTTGGCGGATCGACGTGTCGGCCACCGAGGGCGAGGCCCGCCTCTTCGGCCGCCGGCACGCGGCGCCCGCCGACGCGCTGTGGCAGGAGGCCGGTGAAGTCGCCGACGTGGCCGCGCGGTTGTGGGACAGCTGGGAGGACGAGGCCGAGATACGGGACGTGACGACCGGCCGCTTCATCGACCGGGACAAGCTGCACTACGTCGACTTCACCGGCTCGGCCTTCTCCGTCAAGGGCCCCTCGATCGTTCCCCGGCCCCCGCAGGGCCACCCGGTGCGGGTCGTCGACGCCACCGAGGGACACGCCCGGCGGACCGCGGCCCGGTACGCCGACGTCGCCCTCGTCCGCGCGGCGAGTTCCGCGCAGGCCTCGGCTGTACGAGACCAACTGCGGGGCCTCGCCTCCGAGTTCGGTCGGGACCCGGACACCCTGCGGGTCCTGGTGAGCCTCCTCGTGGACCTCGGCGACGGCGAACACGCGGCCGAGCCCGGCCACGGCGGGGGCGGACCCCGGCAGACCGCGCGGGGACCGCTGTACCGGGGCGGACCCGTCGACCTCGCGGAACTGATCGCCACCTGGCACACGGACGGCACCGCCGACGGCTTCCACCTCAGGCCCGTCGAGCCCCGCCGCGACCTGGAGCGGCTGGTCAACGGCACCGTGGCGCTGCTCCAGCACCGCGGCCTGTTCCGCACCTTCTACCCGGGCAGCACGCTCCGGGAGCACCTGGGCCTCGCCAAGCCCGTCAACCAGTACGCCGTGGCAGGGGGAGCCTCATGACAACCGCAGCACCGCGTAAGCAGATCCATCTCGCCGCGCACTTCCCCGGCGTCAACAACACCACCGTCTGGGCCGACGCCGGCTCGAGGTCGCAGATCGAGTTCTCCTCCTTCGAGCATCTCGCGCGGACCGCCGAGCGCGGCTTGTTCGACTTCTTCTTCCTCGCCGAGGGGCTGCGGCTGCGCGAGCACAAGGGCCGCATCCACGACCTGGACGTGGTCGGCAGGCCCGAGTCGATCACCGTGCTGAACGCGCTCGCCGCCGTCACCGAGCGGCTCGGCCTCGCCGCCACGGTCAACGCCACCTTCAACGAGCCGTACGAGACCGCCCGCAGGTTCGCCACGCTGGACCACCTCAGCGGGGGCCGGGCGGCCTGGAACGTGGTGACCTCCTCCGACGCCTTCACCGGGGAGAACTTCCGGCGCGGCGGCTTCCTCGACCGCGCCGACCGGTACACGCGGGCGGCCGAGTTCGTCGCGACCGCACGGGAGTTGTGGGACTCCTGGACTCCGGGCGGGGTGCCCCGGCCGTTCGCGCACAGGGGACAGCACTTCGACATCGCGGGCGAGTTCACCGTGCCGCGCTCCCCGCAGGGCTACCCGGTGGTGATCCAGGCCGGGGACTCCGACGAGGGGCGGGAGTTCGCCGCCTCCACGGCGGACGTGATCTTCACCAGGCACGGTGGGCCGGCGGAGGGGCGGGCCTTCTACGCCGACGTGAAGAGGCGCCTGGAGAAGTACGGCCGTACGCCCGACGACCTGAAGATCATGCCCGGGGTCACCGTCGTCCTCGGTGACAACGCCGCCGAGGCGCAGGAGAGGGCGGCCGGGATCCGACGGCAACAGGTCTCGCCGCAGAACGCGATACTCGCGCTGGAGCAGATCTGGGGCGTCGACCTGTCCTCGTACGACCCCGACGGGCCGCTCCCCGAGATCGACCCGGTGGCCGACTCGTCGATCACCCAGGGACGCACCCGGCGCGGTGACACTGTCGCGATCGCCGAGAAGTGGCGGGCGCTGTCGAAGGAGAAGGGGTTGTCCATCCGGGAGACGGTGATCGAGGCGAGCGGCCGGCAGTCCTTCATCGGTACCCCGGAGGCGGTCGCGGCCGAAATCCACTCGTTCGTACGGCACGACGCCGCCGACGGCTTCATCCTCGTCCCGCACCTCACGCCCGGCGGTCTCGACGAGTTCGTGGACCGGGTCGTGCCGCTGCTCCAGGAACGCGGCGCGTTCCGCACGGAGTACGCGGGGACCACGCTGCGTTCACACCTCGGGCTTCCCGACCCGGTGTGGAAAGGCTGACGGAGGATCATCCGGAGGGGCGACTTCCGGACATCCACGGGACAGGGGTGGCGGACGGGGACGCCGTGATGCCCGGCTCCCCGCCGACGGCCGTCCGCGCGAAGGAGCGGCCGCCCGGAATGTGACCCTTCGCCACGGTGGCCATGACCGCCGCCCGGCAACCGGCTCAACACCGCGAGCGAGGAGAGCGAGGGCGGAATCCGGTCACAGATCGGCGCTAACTGGCCAAGTACCGCACTTTGTGGAACCGGTGACGGCCGAAAGGCGCTCTTGTGTCGACCGTCCGTTCGGCCGAATACTCCCACCAGCGCTTGTCAGGGGCACGGCGCGTCCGGAATCCGGACGGCCGTTTCCCTCGACTGCGCCTCACGGGCCCCCACCCCACGCGGGGCCCCCGACTTCCCCTGGGAGGGAACGAAACGTGAGGATCAAGCGCACCACCCCCACCAGCGGCATCACGAGACGGACCCGGCTGATCGCCGTCTCCACCGGACTCGTGGCCGCCGCCGCGATCGCGATCCCCCACGCGAGCGCGAACGAAGCAGCCACCTTCAGCACCACCCAGCTCAAGAGCGCCAGCGCCTCGGTGCTCAAGGCGGATGTCCCCGGTACCGCTTGGGCGGTCGACGCCAAGACCAACCGCGTCGTCGTCACCGCCGACAGCACGGTCTCCCAGGCCGAGATCGCCAAGATCAAGGAGCAGGCCGGCACCAACGCCGACGCCCTCACCATCAAGCGCGCCCCGGGCAAGTTCCAGAAGTACATCGCGGGCGGCGACGCCATCTATGCGAGTAGCTGGCGCTGCTCGCTCGGCTTCAACGTGCGTGACAGGTCAGGGAACTACTACTTCCTGACCGCCGGTCACTGCACCGACGGCGCGGGCACCTGGTGGTCCAACTCGGGTCACACCACCACGCTCGGCACCACGGCGGGCTCCAGCTTCCCGACGAACGACTACGGCCTCGTCCGTTACACCAACTCTTCGGTCACGAAGTCGGGCACCGCCGGCAACACGGACATCACCAGCGCGGGCACGCCCAGCGTGGGCACCACGGTCACCCGTGACGGCTCGACGACCGGCATCCACAGCGGCCGCGTCACCGCCCTGAACGCGACCGTCAACTATGGCGGTGGTGACATCGTCTACGGCATGATCCAGACCACCGTCTGCGCCGAGCCCGGCGACTCCGGCGGTTCGCTGTACGGCACCAACGGTGTCGCCTACGGCCTCACCTCCGGCGGCAGCGGCAACTGCAGCTCCGGCGGCACGACCTTCTTCCAGCCCGTGGTGGAGGCCCTGAACGCCTACGGCGTCAGCGTCTTCTAGGCCGGTCCGCACCACCGGTCACACCGGATTCCGCACGGCCCACGCAGCAGCCGACAGCGGACGGGAGCCCCCGCACGACAACCGTCGTGCGGGGGCTCCCTCTTCTCTGCCCGAGACCGTGAAGCGGTCCGGGGCAATGCCGGAGCAGCCCGCCGCGCTGCAACTGCGCCTGCTGCAGACGGTGGTGGCGGTGGCCGTCGAGAAGAACTCGACGCTGGTGCCGCCGTTCCCGGTGGAGTTGCTGCGGTTCCTGGAGGAGGCGCAGCAATCGGTGCGGCCGGTGGCGCCGCAACCGGTGCAGCCGGTGGGGCAGCAACCGGTGCGGGAGCAACGTGTGCCCGTCGAACCTCTGTTGTCACAGGATTCCGGAGGGGTGATTTCAAGACAGGACTAGTCCTCCCGGATCCTGGGCGGCCTGTGAAGAGTTACCCACACGTAGTGTTTGCAATGTGAAGACCCCTGGTGTGACCGTGGACAGTCAAGACGAAGGGGGCGCACAACTGCCGTTCTACGCGCGTCCTGAAGTCACCCTTGTGTGCTCCCTGGGGGGTTCGGAAGAGTAGGCGCTCGTCAATGAGCCTTCCGGTCCGGGAGATCCCCACAATCCCCCGGGCCGACCCCCCACAGGAGGACGCGAGTTGAAGCACCGACGCATATCCAGGCGCCGTATAGCCGTGGCAGGAGCGGGCATCACCGCACTGGTCGCCGCGGGAGTCACCTTCCAGACTGCGAACGCCAGTGAGCCCGTAAAGGCCGCCGCACCTCAGACCCTGTCGATCGCGGCGGCCGGAAAGCTCGCCTCCGCGCTCGGTGAGGACCTCGGCACCGACGCGGCGGGAACGTACTACGACGCAAAGACCAAGGCGCTCGTGGTGAACGTGCTCGACGAGGCCGCCGCCAAGACCGTCGAGGCGGCCGGCGCCAAGGCCAGAGTCGTCGAGCACTCCCTCGCCCAGCTGAAGAGCGCCCGTACGACGCTCAAGGCCGACGCGACCATCCCCGGCACCTCCTGGGTGACCGACCCGACGACCAACAAGGTCGTCGTCACCGCCGACCGCACCGTCTCCGACGCCGAGTGGACCAAGCTCACCAAGGTCGTCGACGGTCTCGGCTCCGTCGCCGAGGTCCAGCGCACGAAGGGGGAGTTCAAGCCCTTCGTCGCCGGCGGCGACGCCATCAACGGCTCGGGCGGGCGCTGCTCGCTCGGCTTCAACGTGGTCAAGGGCGGCGAGCCCTACTTCCTGACCGCCGGTCACTGCACCGAGGCCATCTCCACCTGGACGGACTCCTCCGGGAAGCAGGTCGGCACGAACGAGGACTCCAGCTTCCCGGACAACGACTACGGCCTCGTCAAGTACGCCGCCGGCGTGGACCACCCGAGCGAGGTCAACCTCTACAACGGCTCCGCGCAGCAGATCACGGGCGCGGCCGCGGCCACCGTCGGCCAGTCGGTCACGCGCAGCGGCTCCACGACCCAGGTGCACTCGGGCAAGGTCACCGGTCTGGACGCCACCGTGAACTACGGCAATGGTGACATCGTCAACGGCCTCATCCAGACCGACGTCTGCGCCGAGCCCGGTGACAGCGGTGGCTCCCTCTTCTCGGGCAGCAACGCCATCGGCCTCACCTCGGGCGGCAGCGGCGACTGCACCTCCGGCGGGGAGACGTTCTTCCAGCCGGTGACGGAGGCGCTGTCGGCGACGGGTACGAAGATCGGCTGACCTTTCCCCCCACGGTTGAAGTCCCGTCCCGCGCGCGAGGGGCGGGACTTCAGGCTGTCCGCCGTCGGTCGCGCAGCACCGCCGCCGGCAGCGTGACCACCACGCCGCCCACCGCCCACGCCGACAGCACCAGCAGCGAGGTGGTCATGTCGTTGCCCTCGAAGTAGGCGATCGAGCGGGCCGACCACGTTCCCGCGCCCGGCGGCAGCGCGGGGCCGATGTCCCTCCAGAACGGCGGGAGCAGCGGAGGCGGGAGGGCGCCGCCCGTGCTCGGGTTGCCCAGGATCACCACGAGCAGGATGACCAGCCCGATGCCGGCGAGCCCGAAGAGCCCCTGGAGCGCGAGGGTGGCGGCGCCGACCGCGAAGACGATCAGCGCGCCGAGCCCCCAGAAGGCCGCGAAGGAGCCGGGCAGGGCACCCAGGATCGGCCCGACGATCAGCGCGCCGCCGAGTCCGCCGACGATGCCGACGAGGACCAGGGCGAGTAGCCGGATCACCGCCCGCTTCGGGGTGGTGCGCGCGGAGCCCGAGCTGATCGTCATGATCGACGCGCACAGATAGCCGCCCACGCAGCAGCCGACGGTCACATAGAAGGACGACAGCCCGTTGGCGTCGTGCTTGTCCGCCGGGGCCACGTCGATGGTCCGCACCGTGCGTCCCTGGACCTTCTCCAGCCCGGTGGTGAGCGTCTCCACGGTGGCGGCCAGGACCCTGCCCCCGCCGGTGGCGACCAGAAGGGTGTCGGTGGTGCCGGCCAGGTCGACGATCAGGGCGCCGTCGATCTCCCGGTCCCGGATCTGCCGGCGGGCCGTCGCCGCGTCGGCCACCGCGCGTGGGTCCAGCGGTTCGCCGGGCAACTGCTCCAGCCGGGCCACCGCCTGCTGGGCGGCGGCCCGGGGCGCGACCACTCCGAAGGGCACGTCCTTGGGCTTCGGGTCGTGCAGCGCCCCCACGTAGGAGGCGATGAACAGCAGGCTGAGCGCGACCACGCCGAGGACCAGCAGCGTGGCCCGCGGGGTGACGGCGTCCTTCACCTCGTCCAGAAAGGACGTACGGGGCGTACCGGCACCGGCGGTCTGCGTCATGCCCCCACGGTCCTGGTGGACGGGCGTTTGCGCAGGTGGGGAGCGCTCGAACGGATGTCGTACAGATGTTCGGGGATGGGGGTATGGTGGGGGTGAGGGAGTAGGGAACTGATGTTCGAGAGTCCGGCGGGACTCAGGGTACGGGAGGTGCGTGTGCCGGGATTCACGCATCTGCACACCGTCTCCGGGTTCTCCCTGCGGTACGGGGCCTCGCACCCGGAGCGCCTCGCCGAACGCGCCTCCGAGCGGGGCATGGACGCCCTCGCCCTCACCGACCGCGACACCCTCGCCGGCACGGTCCGCTTCGCCAAGGCCTGCGCGAAGGCGGGCGTACGGCCGCTGTTCGGAGTGGACCTGGCGGTCGCCGGGCCCGTACGCCAGGAAGGTGACGTACGACGGGAAAGGCGTCGCACCCCCGTGCGGGGCGGTGCCTTCATCGACGAGTCGACACCCCGGGCCACCTTCCTCGCCCGGGACGGCGCTCGCGGCTGGGCCGACCTGTGCCGGATCGTCACGGCGGCGCACACGAGTGAGACCACACCCCTGCTGCCCTGGGCGGACAACGCGGCGGACGGCCTGACCGTCCTGCTCGGCCCCGACTCCGAGGTGGGCCGGGCCCTGGCCGCCGGGCGCCCGGACCGCGCGGTGAAGCTGCTCGCCCCCTGGCGAGAGGTCTACGGCGACGCCCTGCGCCTGGAGGCCGTCTGGCACGGCCGCGAGGGCACGGGACCCGGCTCCCTGCGCCTGGCCGCCCGCACCGTCGGCTTCGCCGCCGAGCAGCGGATCCGGCCCGTGCTCAGCAACGCCGCCCGGTACGCCGACCCCGGCCTCGGCCCGGTCGCCGACGTCCTGGACGCCGCCCGCCGGCTGGTTCCGGTCGACCCCACCAAGGGGCTGGACTCCGGTGAGGCCTGGCTGAAGGACGCGGGCGCCATGCTGCATGTGGCCGAGCGGGTCGTCGAGGCCGCGGGCTACCGGCGTGACACCGCCCACCGCCTGCTGGAGCAGACCCGGGCGACGGCCGCCGCGTGTCTGGTCGACCCCGAGGACGACCTGGGCATCGGCACCGTCCACTTCCCCGAGCCGCACCTCGTCGGCGCCGGCCACCGCACCGCCCAGCGCGCGCTGGCCTCGCGGGTCGCGGCCGGGATGGTGCTGCGCGGCTACGACGGGCGCCGTGAGTACTGGGAGCGGATGCACCAGGAGCTGGACATCATCGCCCACCACGGCTTCGCCTCCTACTTCCTGACGGTCGCTCAGGTCGTGGACGACGTGAGGGGGATGGGCATCCGGGTCGCCGCGCGCGGCTCCGGCGCGGGCTCCCTCGTCAACCACCTCCTCGGCATCGCGCACGCCGACCCGATCGAGCACGGGCTGCTGATGGAGCGCTTCCTGTCCAAGGAGCGGGTGGTCCTGCCCGACATCGACATCGACGTGGAGTCCGCGCGGCGCCTGGAGGTCTACCGCGCGATCATCGACCGGTTCGGCACCGAGCGGGTCGCGACGGTCGCGATGCCGGAGACGTACCGGGTGCGCCACGCGATCCGGGACGTCGGCGCGGCCCTGTCCCTGGACCCGGCCGACATCGACCGCATCGCCAAGGCCTTCCCGCACATCCGCGCCCGCGACGCCCGCGCGGCGCTGGAGGAGCTGCCCGAACTCAAGGGACTGGCGGAGGAGAAGGAGAGATACGGCCGGTTGTGGGAGCTGGTCGAAGCCCTCGACGCCCTCCCGCGCGGGGTCGCCATGCACCCCTGCGGGGTCCTGCTCTCCGACGCCTCGCTCCTCGCCCGTACGCCGGTCATGCCGACCAGCGGCGAGGGCCTGCCCATGTCGCAGTTCGACAAGGACGACGTGGAGGACCTCGGGCTGCTCAAGCTGGACGTGCTCGGGGTGCGGATGCAGTCGGCGATGGCGCACGCGGTCGCGGAGGTCGAGCGGGCGACGGGCGAGCGGATCGACCTGGACTCGGTCGCGGAGGGCGACCCGGCGACGTACCGACTCATCCGTTCCACCGAGACGCTGGGCTGCTTCCAGATCGAGTCGCCGGGCCAGCGCGACCTGGTGGGACGGCTCCAGCCGGCCACCTTCCACGATCTGGTCGTCGACATCTCCCTCTTCCGGCCGGGCCCGGTCGCCGCCGACATGGTGCGGCCGTTCATCGAGGCACGGCACGGGCGGGCGCCCGTCCGGTACCCGCACCCCGATCTGCGGGAGCCGCTGAAGGGGACGTACGGGGTCGTCGTCTTCCACGAGCAGATCATCGACATCGTCGCCATCATGACCGGCTGCGGACGCGGCGAGGCGGACCGGGTGCGGCGCGGTCTTTCCGACCCGGAATCGCAGGGGCGCATCAAGGTGTGGTTCGCGCAGCGGGCGGCGGCGAACGGATATAGCGCAGAAACGATTCAGCGGACCTGGGAGATCGTCGAGGCCTTCGGCAGCTACGGCTTCTGCAAGGCGCACGCGGTCGCCTTCGCCGTACCGACGTACCAGTCGGCGTGGCTGAAGGCGCATCACCCGGCCGCCTTCTACGCGGGCCTGCTCACGCACGACCCCGGGATGTATCCGAAGCGGCTGCTGCTGGCGGACGCGCGGCGGCGCGGAGTGCCGATCCTGCCGTTGGACGTGAACGAGTCGGGCGTCGCCCACCGTATCGAACTGGTGTCTGAATCGGAGGTGTGGGGGCTCCGGTTGGCCCTCTCCGACGTGCACGGCATCAGCGAGGCCGAGGCCGCGCGGATCGCCGACGGACAGCCGTACGCCTCGCTGCTCGACTTCTGGCAGCGGGCGCGGCCCAGTCGTCCGATCGCTCAAAGGCTGGCCCAGGTGGGCGCGTTGGACGCGTTCGGCGCCAATCGGCGTGACCTGCAACTGCACCTGACCGAACTGCACCGGGGCGCCCGGGGCGCGGGCAGCGGCGGGGGCCAACTCCCGCTGGCCGACGGGCGGAAGACGGCTCCCGCCGGGCTGCCGGACCTGTCGTCCGCCGAGCGGCTCAGCGCCGAGCTGGGCGTGCTGTCCATGGACGCCTCCCGCAACCTGATGGACGACCACCGCGGCTTCCTCGACGAGCTGGGCGTGGTCTCGGCGCGGCGGCTGCGCGAGGCCAGGCACGGGGAGACGGTGCTGGTCGCGGGCGCCAAGGCGGCCACCCAGACCCCGCCGATCCGCTCCGGCAAGCGGGTCATCTTCACCACCCTGGACGACGGCACCGGCCTGGTCGACCTCGCCTTCTTCGACGACTCCCACGACGCCTGCGCCCACACCGTCTTCCACTCCTGGCTGCTGCTGGTGCGCGGAGTGGTGCAGCGCCGGGGCCCGCGCAGCCTCAGCGTGGTGGGGTCCGCCGCCTGGAACCTCGCCGAACTGGTCCAACTGCGCGTCGAGGGCGGGCTCGACGAGGTGGCGGCACGGCTGGCGGAGCCCGTCCCGGAGGGGGCCGGGGACGGCGGCCCGGCGGCGGCTCGAACGATTCGTATGTCCACGGGGTACGAGATGCACCCCTGGGCCGATCTGTGCCCGGCGGGCGACGAGCCCGCGAAGGTACGGAAGATGTGGCACCAGAGTCCGGGGAGTGCGGGATGACCATCCTCTGCGTACGTTTCCAGCTGCCTCCGATGTACGAGGCCGCCCTGCCCAGACTGCTCGGGCTCCTGGAGGACTTCACGCCCGTCGTCCAGGCGTTGCCGCCGGACGGGGCGCTGGCCGATCTGCGCGGCGCCGAACGGTACTTCGGACGCGACGCCGTCGAGCTGGCGTCCATGATCCGGGTGCGATCCCTCGCGCTGTACGGGGTCGACTGCCTGATCGGCGCGGGGCCCGGCCCGATGCTGGCCCGCATGGCGCTGCACGACGCCCGGCCCGGGACGACGTACGCGGTCCCCGAGGACGCCGTGGCGGAGTTCCTCGCCGAGAAGCCCGTCGCCGCGCTGCCCGGAGTCGGCACCACGACCGCCCGCACACTGGGCGACTACGGCCTCGACACCCTCGGCCGGGTCGCCGCCGCGCCCCTGTCCACGCTCCAGCGCCTGGTCGGCGCGAAGACCGGCCGCGAGCTGCACGAGAAGGCGAACGGCATCGACCGCGGCCGGGTCGTCCCGAACGCCGTCTCCCGCTCCCTCGCCGCTGAACGCACCTTCTCTCGCGACGAGTTGGACCCCGACCGGCATCGCCGCGCGCTGCTCTCCGCCGCCGAGGAACTGGGCAGTCGGCTGCGCGCCGTGGAGAAGGTCTGCCGCACCCTCACCCTCACCGTGCGCTACGCCGACCGCTCCTCCACCACCCGCAGCCGCACCCTCAAGGAAGCGACCGCGCACTCCGCCGCGCTGACCAGGACGGCGTACGGCATGTACGAGGCCCTCGGCCTCCAGCGCGCCCGCGTCCGCGCGATCGCCCTGCGCGCGGAGGGCCTCGCCCCCGCCGAACAGGCCACCCACCAGCTCACCTTCGACCCCACCGACGACAAGCTCCGCCGCCTCGAGGAGGCCGCGGACCGCGCGCGAGCGAGGTTCGGGCCGGGGGCGGTGAAGCCGGGGGCGTTGGCGGCGTGAGGTGCTGGGGCCTGCACCACCACCGCTGCCCCACCGCACTCGGCGGCCAGCCCCCGATCAGCCGCGTCAAACGCTGCGGGACAACACGTCCTGGGCCCCGGGGAAGCCGGCCTCGTATGGCATAGGGTCACACCATGACATGGCGGGGGCCGACGTATCGGACGGTGGACGGGGAGAAGATCGACGGCAGGTGGTGCCATGTCTGGCGGCGGCACGAGCTGTTGTCCGACACGTCGTACTCCGTCGAGGACCTGTTTGTCTTCGCCGACGGAACGATCACCTGCGGGCGGCCGACGGACCTGGCCGGCCTGGAGCGGATGCTGGAGTCGGGCCGGATCGCGGTCACGGACCCGGGGGCGCCTCCCCATGAGGCACCCGAGAACAAGTGGAGCGCCCGCTACCCGGAACCGCTGACCCCGGAGGGCTTCCTTCTCGAAGTCGCGGACGTGATCGAGGAGTTGGCGGGCTGCCCGAGAACCGACGAGCGCTGCTGGGAGCTGATCCGCAGCTTCCAGCAGGCGCCCACCGAGGGCAACCGGGCCCTGCTCCGGGACGCCTACCTGGCCATTCCGCCGCACCGACGTGTCTACTGCCTCGGCGACATGGACCTCCAGGACCGCCCCCTGCGCGTCCTGCTCACCGAGATCGGCGAACAGGCCGACGGCGACGGGCCCGTGGTGACGGCCGAGATGCACAGGGAAGCGCTGGACTACTTCCGGCGCGGGGACGAGGCCGTCGCGCACGAGCGGGAACAGCGGGCCGTACGGCACGCGGACGAGCCGACGGCGCCGGGACGCCCGGCCGTCGTCCTGCACCAGACCTGCTTCCCGAACGGCCGCCCCGCCGACCCCGGCCTGTCCGCCCTGCGCAACGACTTCCCCGCCCCCGTCCGCTACGCCGGCGACACCTACCCCTCCGTCCTGCACGGCTACTGGGCCCTGTCCACGGCCGACGAGGCCGACCGCACCGCCGTCCGTGACGCCCCGAGCGCCGACGAGGCCCAGGAAAGGGGCGGCCGGGCCGCACGCAGGGACGACTGGCCGGACGTACGCCTCGCCGTCATGGCCGGCCTGCTGCGCGCCAAGTTCACCCAGCACCCCGGGCTCGCGGAGATCCTCCTCGCCACCGGGGACGCGAGACTCAGCTACACCGGCTACGAGGAGTCCCCGTACTGGAGGGACACCCGTGATGACCGCGGCCGCAACTGGACAGGCCGGCTCCTGGAGCTGATCCGCGCCGAACTCCTTGCCGACAGGGTCAGTTGGCCCACGGGGGAGTGATCCGCGTTCCGTCGGCCAGTTCCGCCTCCAGGCCGATGGACGTGGTGACCCAGGACAGCGCCGTGTGATCGGTCGGGTTCTCGACGCCTAGGGCCGTTCCCGGGTTGACGATGACCGTGTCGCCGGCCCTGATCCGCTCCGCGCGGCCGTCGAGCGTGAGGACCAGTTCACCGACGAGCAGATGGAAGATCTCCTCCCGGTTGACGGTGTGCACGGGGGCCTTCGTCCCCGGGGGGATCTCGCCCCGCCAGGCGCACAGTTCTTTGCTGCCGAGGAGGGGATTGGCGTACGAGACGAAGCGGGCGCCGTGGATCTCGAAGGTCACGGCGTCGGTCGCGCGGATGACGGGCATGTGTGAGGGCCTCCCTGGACCATGTAGTCAAGTAACTTGACTACATGGTCCAGGTGCTTGACCAATCGGTCAAGGGTGTTTCAATGCAGTCGTGCAGAACTCCGAGGCCCTGGCCCTGACCGCCGCCCTGCTCGCCACCGCCGGTGAGCTCACGCAACGCATTCACGACGGTGTCGAAGCCCGTGGATTCGAGGGGCGGCCCGCGTACGGATTCGTCTTCGCGCGGCTGGCCCCCGGCGGCGCGACGGTCACCGACGTCGCCGCCCATCTCGGAGTCACCAAGCAGGCCGCCAGTCAGCTCGTGGACGAACTCGTGCGCAAGGGGTACGTGGAGCGGCGGCCGCATCCCGGTGACGCGCGGGCGCGGCTGATCGTGCTGACCGAACGCGGCTGGGCCTGCACGCGAGCGGCGGAGGAGGCGGCCGCCGAGGCGGTGCGGGGGTGGGTCGAGCTGCTGGGGGAGGGGCAAGTGCGGGTGTTGCGCGAGCATTTGCTGCGCATCGCGCCCCACGGGCCCATCCGGCCCGCCTGGTGATGGCTCGTCAGGCGCCTCGGGCGTGTCCCTGCCTATCGCTGGAAGTTTTTACCGACACGTAACTTCCCCCGTCAGCTACTCGTCCGTAACTTGACGAGAGAACAGCATCCTCGTGATCCGGATCACAGGGCGTAGAGCCGTCGCACTCCCTTGAGCCGCAAGGAGATCACCCGATGCTGCCCTGGAAACGAGCGCTCAGATCCCTGGCCGTGCTGCTGCTGACCGCCGCCGCCGCCGTCACCGTCCCCTCCACCGCCACCGCAGCCAACGCGGCCGCCGCTCCCAGCTGGGGGTCCCCCCGCTCGAGCGACGCCGAGAGCGCGGGAGGCTGGAACGACTACTCCTGCAAGCCGTCCGCCGCGCACCCCCGCCCCGTCGTCCTCGTCCACGGCACCCTCGCCAACTCCGTCGACAACTGGCTGGCCCTCGCGCCGTACCTGGAGCACCGGGGCTACTGCGTCTTCTCCCTCGACTACGGCCAGTTGCCGGGCGTGCCGTTCTTCCACGCCCTCGGCCCGATGGACAAGTCGGCCGAGCAGCTGTCCGCCTTCGTCGACAAGGTGCTCGCCGCCACCGGCACCGCCAAGGCCGACCTCGTAGGGCACTCGCAGGGCGGCATGATGCCCCGCTACTACCTCAAGTTCCTCGGCGGAGCCGCCAAGGTGAACGCCCTCGTCGGCATCGCCCCCAACAACCACGGCACCACCCTGTCCGGCCTCACCAAGCTGCTGCCGTACTTCCCCGGCGCCGAGGACCTGCTCACCGCCGCCACGCCCGCGCTCGCCCAGCAGATCGTCGGGTCCGACTTCATGACCCGGCTCAACGCGGGCGGCGACACCGTGCCCGGCGTCCACTACACGGTCATCGCCACCAAGTACGACGAGGTGGTCACCCCGTACCGGACACAGTTCCTGAGTGGGCCCGGCGTGAAGAACGTCCTGATCCAGGACCTGTGCCCGCTCGACCTGTCCGAGCACGCGCTGATCGGCCTGACCGACCGGATCGCCTTCCACGAGGTGGCCAACGCGCTCGATCCGGCACACGCCACCCCCACCACCTGCGGGTCGGCGGTCGGCTGACCGACGGGCGGTGTATCGCCGGGGCCTGACCGGCCTGAGCCGCCGGTCAGGCCCCGGAGTCCGTTCAGCGACCGCGCCGACCGCCGCTTGCCGCGCGTCGGCGCACCGACGCGAACAGCGCCGCCGAGCCGAGCGCCAGCGCGGCCGCACCGCCGACGGCGAGGTACGGGGTGCTGCCGTCGCCACCGGTCTCGGCGAGGTGGGCGGCGCCGGCCGCCGAGGGGGCGTTCGCCGCGGCCGTCGCCGTGGGCTTCGCCGACGTACGGGTGTCGTCGTCGCCGTGACCGCCGTGCCCGGTCGATGACTTGTCGGCGCCTGCCTCGATCTGCTCGTCGGAGGGAGCGGAAGCGGAAGGTGCGGAAGGGATGGAGGGGGCCGGTGCGGAGCCGCCCGCGGGACCGGTTCCGCCGAAGGTCACGTCGGAGCAGGAGTAGAACGCCTCCGGGCTGTCCGAGCGCTGCCAGATCGCGTACAGCAGGTGCCGGCCGGAGCGCTCGGGAAGCGTGCCGGAGAACGTGTAGAAGCCGCCCGACGCGACCGGGTCGGTGGCCGTCGCCACGGGGTGCGTCAGGTCCAGGTCGTCCCAGGCCGGCGGCTTCGTCGGGTCGTACCCGGCCTTGGTGACGTACACCTTGAAGGTGCCCTTGTGCGGGGCGGTCACGCGGTACTTGAAGGTGTACGAGCCCTTGCGCACGCCGGTCGCGGGCCAGTCCGCGCGGGCCAGGTCGAGCCCCTTGAACTCGGCGTTGTTCGCGCTGCACAGCGTGCCGTCCGGTATCAGCGCCCGGTGCCGCCCGCCCGCGTCGCCGATCCGCACGCCGTTCCAGTCGTAGAGCGCCTGCGTCCCACCGGCCGCGACCGCCGTCCTGCACGCGTCCGACCTCGGGCTCTCCGGTCCTTCCCCGTAACACTGTGCGATCCGGCTCACCGGCTCCCCCATCGACCCGTGCGCGGACGCCGGCCAGGCAGCCGACACACCGAGCGCGAGCGGGACGGCACCGAGCACGGCGACAGCGGCGACCTTGCGGGATGCGGGCATGCGGGGACTCCTCGACGGCTTCGATACGGGAGGGGCGAGACGAAACTAGCCTCGGGGAGCCGCGAAATCGCCTGCTGAGGGCGGGTGGTGGAGATCCTTATGGTCGCGTTAAGGGAGGGCTCAGGCTGCCCTCAGGTAGGTACGGTGCTGAGCATGACCGACGTGGAGATCCGGGTGGCCGTCGCCGCCGACGTGCAGGCCGTCAAGGACATCACCGATGCCGCCTACCGGCACTACATCGAGCGCATCGGGCGCGTTCCGGTGCCCATGGAGGCGGACCACGCGGCGAACGTGGCCGCGGGGAAGGTGTTCGTCGCGGAAGAGGGCCCGGCCGGGGGCGTGGTCGGGCTCGTCGTGGTGGAGGAGTTCGAGGACCACCTGTTCCTCGACAGCATCGCCGTGCGGCCCGACGCCCATGGGAAGGGCGTCGGGCGGCGGCTGTTGGGGTTCGTGGACGAGCGGGCGCGGGCCTCGGGGCTACCTGAAGTCAGGCTCTACACGAACGCGATGATGTGGGAAAACCAGAAGATCTACCCGAAGTACGGCTATGAGGTCGTGGAGCGTCGCGTGGACGGGCCCTACGACCGGATCCACTACCGCAAGCGACTGGGCTGACCCGTCTCATGGGGTCAGCCGTCCGGCCACCAGGTGCGTGCGATGTCCTTGCGCACCTCGGGGCGCCCGGCGGGGTGCTCGTCGGCCTCCTCGCGGACCCGGCGGCTCTCCGTCTTCTTCAGGGGCTTCTGCACTGTCATGCGGCGCATGGCTGCCTCCTTCAGGGGCTACCGGGTTCCGCGCTGTCACGGAGGTAGACCCTTTCCGGGAGGGTTCCTCATCGACCCCTGTTCTGTCAGTGGCGGTTGTCACGATTAGGCTGTGGATTCGGGGGTTCAACCGGTTGTCAGTGGTGGCAGGCACTCTTGTCGTATGAGTGACGACAGTGATGTAACGAGTACGGTGCGTGTGGACTGGGACGCCCAGGCCATCACCTTCGACGACGAGCCCGACCACGGTCTGCGCGACCCGATCGTGCGCGCCGCCTGGGCGGATCGGCTCCGGGCCTGGCTTCCCGAGCGCCCCTGCGACCTCCTCGACCTCGGCTGCGGTACCGGCAGCCTGTCGCTCCTCGCTGCCGAGCGCGGGCACCGGGTGACCGGAGTGGATCTGTCGCCCGCCATGGTGGACCTCGCCCGCGCCAAGCTCGCCGGTCGTGACGCGGTGTTCCTGTGCGGTGACGCGGCGGCACCGCCGGTGGGCGAGCAGCTCTTCGACGTGGTGCTCGTACGGCACGTCCTGTGGACGCTGCCCGACCCGGCCCGCGTGCTCCGGCACTGGCGCGGGCTGTTGCGGCCGGGAGGGCGGCTCGTCCTGGTCGAGGGGGTGTGGGGGACGGTCAGCCCGGTCGGCATACCCGCCGACCGGCTCACCGAACTGGTCGCGCCGCTCGCCGAGGACGTGCGCGTGGAGCCGCTGGCGCACGACGCGCGGTTGTGGGGGAAGGCGATGGAGGACGAGCGGTATGCGGTGGTGGCGACGGTCTGAGGGTGCCCCCTGCCCCCTCGGCTTACGCCAGCAGTGCCTCGAAGTCCGTCCCGCGCGCCAGCGTCTCCAGTTCGTCGAGGGCCGCCACCGCCGCGGCCGCGGCCTCAGGGTCCGTCTCCGTGAGGCCGCTCTCCTCGAACTCGTCCTCGTCCAGCCGTCGTACGTCCGTGCCGTCGGCGGAGCGCCACAGGTCCAGGTCGAGGTCCTCGACGACCAGCTCGCCGCCGGAGAGGGTGGCGGGGCGGGCGATGTCGCAGTACCAGCCCTTCAGCACGCCGTCGGGGTCGCGCACCTCCATGACCGCGTACCAGCGGTCCCGCCAGTAGTACTCCGTGAAGACGTCACCGGGCTCGAAGCGGACGAAGCCGAAGTCGCGGACGGAGCCGCCCGCGAAGGGCGCGCGGACGACGATCCGCGTGCCGTCGTCCCGGAGCAGTTCCGCGGGGTAACGGATCTTCGTACGGCCGGCCTTGACGAGGACGACGTCGATGAGCGGGGCGGGGGCGGACGGGTCAGGCGAGTTCGCGGGCATAGCGCACCTCCGTCGCGCAGATCTCGTAGCCGAGCCACTTGTTGATGGCGAGCATGGGGTCGTTGCCGGTGTCGTTGCCGGTGTACGCGTCCGTGTACCCCTGGGCGCGGGCGCGGTGCAGGGAGTGGGTCTTGGCAAGCTTGGCCAGGCCCCGGCCGCGGTAGGCGCGGGCCGTGCCGGTCATGCCGCTGGAGTAGCGGGTCGCGCCGTCCGTCCGGGCCAGAGTGAAGGCGACGGGACGGCCCTCGGCGACGGCCACCGTGGTCAGCTCGCGGTCGAGGAGCGGGTGCTTCCAAACCTCCTCGATCCACGCCTCGTAGTCCGTGAACTCGGCGCCGATGTCGCTCGGTTCGTCCGATGTCGTCTCCGCGTCCAGCTCGAACAGGGGGCGCGGGTCGTCCGCGAAGTCGGCGGCGATGCGCAGTTCGACACCGGGCGGCGGGTCCTGGAGCGGCGGCAGCGTGCCGTTCGCCAGGTCGAGGCGGAGGAAGTGGGCGGAGCGACTTGCCTTGTAGCCGTGCCCTTCGGCGAAGGCGCGGTTGCCCGGCTCGTCCAGGACCCAGGCGAACAGCCGGGTGGCCCCGAGCGCGGCCAGGTGCTCCTCGCCGACGCGGGTCAGGAGGCTGCCCGCGCCCCGCCGAAGGTGCCCGGGGTGCGTGTACACGTTCAGGTAGCCCCTGCCCGGCTCCGGGCTGTCATGGGCGAGACCGACCTGGGCCGTGCCGATGATCTCGCCGTCCGCCTCGGCGAGGAGCTGGCGGAAGCGGGCGTCGGGGTGGGCATGGGTGAGGTTGTGGACCACGGACTCCGGGGTGGCCACCATGAAGGGCAGGGCCAGCCGCCGGACTCTGACGAAGCCCTCGGCGTCGGCCGGTACCTCGGGGCGCAGATCGCGCACGATGACGGTCATGACGGCGCACGTTACGTGGGGGGCGTGCTCGGGTGCCTCCCATTTTCCCGCGGGTACGGGAGAATCAGTCCGTGACGTTGAAGATCCACATCAATGACAGCGCACCGCCCTACGAGCAGGTGCGGGCGCAGATCGCCGAGCAGGCGCGGTCGGGGGCGCTGCCGGTCGGGTACCGGTTGCCCACGGTGCGGGGTCTGGCCGAGTCGCTGGGGCTGGCGGCGAACACGGTCGCCAAGGCGTACCGGGCGCTGGAGAGCGACGGGGTGATCGAGACGCGGGGGCGCAACGGGACGTTCGTCGCGGCGGCGGGGTCGGCGGCGGAGCGGGAAGCCGCGCTGGCTGCACAGGGATATGCCGAGCGTGTCCGGCGTCTGGGGCTCGGGGAGGATGCGGCGCTTGCCGCTGTGCGGGATGCCCTGCGGGCGGCTTACCGGGAGGGGTGAGGTGCGGTGCGTCGTCGGGTGGGGCTGAGCCGGGTTCGGCACCGCCGGAGTGTGTCGTCGTGGTGGAGAGCCGTTGCGGCGGAGAGGGACGGTCAACCTGCCGTCGGCACCGACTCCGGTGTCCTCGTCACTGTCAAGCCCGCCCTTCTTGCCGCCCTCCCGAACACCACCGCGTCCGCCACCGCCGCGCCGTGGGGGTCGTTGTTGAAGTAGGTGTAGACCTCGCCGGTGTCCGGCCAGGTCGTGGCGATGCGGTCGATCCAGGTTTCCAGGGAGCGGCGGCCGTAGCGGGGCCAGGAGCGGGCGCGGCCCTGGTGGAAGCGGACGTAGCCCCAGTCGGTGGTGCGCCAGAGGGGTGTCGCGGGGCGGGCGCGGACGTCGGCCCAGCACAGGGCCGCGCCGCGGGACTCCAGGACGGCCCGCACCTCGGGTGTCCACCAGGACTCGTGGCGTGGCTCGACCGCGATCCGGGTGCCGGAGGGGAAGTGGGACAGGCAGGTGTCCAGCAGTGCCGCGTCCACCTGGAGGTTGGGCGGGAGCTGGAGCAGCACCGGGCCGAGGCGGGCGCCGAGGCCCGCCGCGTGGGTCATCAGGCGGTGCACCGGCTCCTCGGAATCCCGTAGCCGCTTGATGTGGGTGAGGTAGCGGCTCGCCTTGACCGCGACCACGAAGTCTCCGGGCACCCGGTCCCGCCAGGACTCGAACGTCTCGCGGGACGGCAGCCGGTAGAACGCGTTGTTGATCTCGACCGTGGCGAAGTGCGCCGTGTACTCCTCCAGCCACAGCCGCAGGGGTGTGCCGGCCGGGTACAGGACGTCCCGCCAGTCCTTGTACTGCCACCCCGACGTACCGACGAACAGGGTCATACATCCATCAAAGCACCGTGCGCGGGCACCTACAGGTACAGCCCCGCGTCCGCGCGGCCCCGCGGCTCCGGCAGTGACGTCGGGGACGTGCCCCGGCGCAGCGCGTACAGCTCGGCCAGGGTGGCCCCCTCGGGGCCGACGCCCTCCTCGGTGCCCAGCCAGTCCACCGCCTCCCGGCGGGTCAGCGGGCCGACCTCGATGCGGGCCAGGCAGCGGCCGGGGCGGACGACGGCGGGATGCAGGCGCTCCAGGTCCTCGTTGGTGGTGACGCCGACGAGGACGTTGCGGCCCTGGCCGAGCAGGCCGTCGGTCAGGTTCAGCAGGCGTGAGAGGGCCTGGCCCGCCGTGTGCTTGGCCTCCCCGCGGATCAGCTCGTCGCAGTCCTCCAGCAGGAGCAGCCGCCAGCGGCCCTTGCCCGTGGCGTCCTCCTCGCCGATCGCGATGTCCATCAGATAGCCCACGTCGGAGAAGAGCCGCTCGGGGTCCAGTACGCAGTCGACCTGGCACCAGTCCCGCCAGGAGCGGGCGAGGGTGCGCAGCGCCGAGGTCTTGCCGGTGCCGGGCGGGCCGTGCAGCAGGAGCAGTCGGCCGGCGATGTCCTCCGGGGTGGTCCCCATCAGGTGGTCCATCGCGTCGGCGACGGGGGCGGTGTAGTTCTGCCGCACCTCGTCCCAGGTGCCGGCGGAGATCTGACGGGTCGTACGGTGCGGGCCCCGCCTGGGGGACACGTACCAGAAGCCCATCGTCACGTTCTCCGGCTGCGGTTCGGGCTCGTCGGCCGCGCCGTCCGTCGCCTCGTCGAGGACCTTCGCGGCGAGTTCGGCGCTGGTCGCGGTCACCGTGACGTCGGCGCCCCGGTTCCAGCGGGAGACCAGCAGCGTCCAGCCGTCGCCCTCCGCCAGGGTCGCGCTGCGGTCGTCGTCGCGGGCGACGCGCAGCACCCGTGCCTGTGGGGGCACCAGGGTCGCGCCGGAGCGTACGCGGTCGATGTTCGCCGCGTGCGAGAACGGCTGCTCGCCCGTCGCGAAGCGGCCGAGGAACAGGGCGTCGACGACATCGGACGGGGAGTCGGAGTCGTCGACGTTGAGCCGGATCGGCAGGGCGTCGTGCGGGTGCGCGGACATGCGGCCATGATCCGGCACGCGGCGCCCGTGCGCACCCGGTTTCCCGGCTGCCTGTGGCGTGTCGAGCGTGTTCCCCTCGTCGCGCACGCCTCCTCCGCGTCCTCTCCCTGTTACCGACCCGTGCGCCCACGCGCCCTGCCGTTGGCCGCCGCCCGCCGCTACTGTTGTCCATGATGGGACGTCATGGGTGGAATTCGGGGGCTGGACGGTGGCGGCTCACCGCGCTGCTCGGTGTCGGCGTGGCCGCTCTCGCCCTGCTGGTGACGCTGCTCAACATGCTGCCCGGTGACGACAGCACCGGCACCACGCGAGACGGCGACAAGGTGCACGGCACACCTGTCACCCCGTCGACCCAGCTGCCGGAACCGGACGTGGGCTGGGGCTTCACGCACACCCAGTTCAGCGCCGACGAGGGCAGCGGCCCGGCCACCGAGCGGGCCGGGGGGCTGCTGAAGAAGGTCCCGCTGCCGCAGAACCAGCACATCATGGGCTGGGGCGCCGACAACCCGGAGCCGGTGAAGGGGCGTTACGACTTCGCCGCCCTGGACCGCCGTGTCGACTTCATGCGGGCCTCCGGCGCCACCCCGGTCATCACCCTGTGCTGCGCACCGGACTGGATGAAGGGCGGCAGGTCGGGCGCCGGCCGCACCGACTGGAGCCAGGCCGCGCTGGAGACCGCGCCCGAGCCCGAGCACTACGCGGACTTCGCGGCGCTCGCCGCGACCGTCGCCAAGCGCTATCCGGACGTGCGCCACTTCATCGTCTGGAACGAGTTCAAGGGCTTTTGGAACAACGCGGCGGGCCGCTGGGACTACGAGGGTTACACCCGGCTGTACAACCAGATCCACCGGGCGTTGAAGAAGGTGAACCCCGACATCCTGGTCGGCGGCCCGTACCTGGTGATGGACAGTCTCGACCCGCGCGCGCCCGAGGCCTCGAAGACCTTCAAAGGCGCCTGGGGCGCGATGGACCAGCGGGTCCTCGACGCCTTCGCCTACTGGAACAGGAACAAGGCGGGTGCCGACTTCGTCGTCGTCGACGGTTCCAGCTACACCAAGGACGACGAGCTGCTGCCGAACGAGTTCGCCGCCACCGACAAGCTCACGGCCGTCGGCCGGTGGGTGCGGCGGCAGACGGGCGATCTGCCGCTGTGGTGGGCCGAGTACTACGTCGAGCCCGCTGACGGCAACGACGACCGCAAGGGCTGGTCCGAGTCCCGCCGCGTCGCCGTCCAGGCCGCCGGAATGATCGCCATGGTGAAGGGCGGCGCCTCCTCGGGCTTCTACTGGAACCCGGAGGAGGAGCAGGGCCCCGCCTGCCCGGGCTGCCTGTGGACGCCCACCGACAGCGGCGACGGCGGGACGAAGCTGCCCATGTACGACCTGGTCTCGCGCTTCAGCGAGGAGTTCCCGCCGGCGACGGACTACGAGACGGTCTCCGTCGCCGCGGACGACGTCCCCAACGTCCGGGTGCTCGCGACGGGCCGGGTGGTGCTGGTGGTCAACACCCTGGGCCGGCCCATCAGCGCCCGTGTGGACGGCAAGCGGTTCGCGATGCAGGCGTACGAGGTGAAGTGGCTCACCCGGTGAACCGGTGAGCCACCAGCCAACCGGCCTACTTCATGGTCATGAACCGCTGCACCAGTGAGGCCAACAGCACCGCCAGCAGCGGCAGCGAGAACCAGAAGCTGCTCTGCAACCAGCGCACTTGCCGCACACCCGACCGCGCCGCGACCCGGACCACCTCGCGCGCCGTCAGCAGCACGACCAGCGCGAGAGCGGCGAGCGCCCCGACGACCGACCAGGGCGTCCAGGTGACCTGCGGCCCGATCGGCCCGGGGTCGGCCTTCGCCACCTTGCCTTCGGGCTGTTCGCGCAACGCGTACATGGTCACGTCGTCGTTGACGAAAACCTTCTTCAGCTCCTGCCGCTTGTCCAGGTTCCGCACCAGCCGCGGCTCCCACGCCTGCGAGTAGCCCACGTCCAGCTGGAGATAGGTGACCTGGCTGCGGTTGATCATCAGATACGAGTTCGGTCCCGCGTCCTTGAGCGCCTTGACCAGGCCCGACACCAGCACCGGGTCGCTGGGGGCGAGCGTGGGCACGTACTGCACCTTCTCCATGTCCTTCGCGCCCCACGGCATCGCCGGCGTCACGTTGGTCACCGTGTCGTTGCTCAGCCACAGCAGGCGCACGGTCGGGTCGTCGTGGGCGTACACGTAGTCCATGGCGGCGACCTCGCCGGGCCGGATCCGCTCGAAGGGCTCGTTGCCCCAGCGGGCCACCAGGAAGCCGCCCATGAGGATCAGCCCTGCCATGAGGGCGGCCAGCGGGGCGAGGCTCGCGCGGTCCTTGTCGCGTTCCTCAGCGGTGACGCCGGTGCGGGGGAAGAGCGCGAGGGCGGCGAGCAGGGCCGCGCCGGGCAGGGCGAACATGAAGACACGCAGGGCCATCTCGCCGCCGTACGACTGCATGCCGAAGCCCAGGAACGGGACGAAGGTCAGCACGAGCAGCGACCGCTCTCGGTACTGGTGGAAGCGGCGGCGCCACCACCCCCAGCAGGCGAACGCCATCACCCCGCCGGCCAGCAGCACGCGCGTGTACAGCACCAGCTTGTGCGTCGAACTGCCGCCCTCGATACGGCCCGACACCGACGACGACACGTTGCCGCCGACGCCGCCGACCCCGCCGAAGAGTTCGTCGAAGTGTCCTGACCAGTACGGCTCGGCCATGAAGCCCACCCACACCGCGACCAGCACGCCGAACAGCAGGGGCAGACCGCGCAGTTCGGACCGGCCGACCAGGACGAGGACCGCGAGGACGCCCAGCATCACGAACGGGGTGAGCTGGTGGGCCGGGACGCTCGCCGCGAACAGGCCGATCACCACGGCGAGGAGCACGGCCTTCTGGCGCCGGTTCGTCGGTTCGACCTCGACCTCGCCGGGCCGCCGCCTCGTCCAGATCACGCCCGGCGCACGGAACCACACGAGCAGGATCGCGACGAAGGCCAGGTAGAGCAGGTAGGTGAAGCCCTGCGGGGAGAAGTAGTCCTGGCCGACCCAGCCGCTGAGCACGAAGACCCAGATGCCGGTCCACTTCGCCCGCCAGCTCGCCCGCATCGAGCGTACAAGGAGGAACATCGGGGCGAGATACAGCAACTGGACGGTCAGCGGCCACCAGCGGATCACCTCGGCGAGGTCGGTGACCCCGCAGGCCCTCAGCACGAACGCGGCCGCCGCGAAGAAGCCCGGCCAGCTCCAGCGGGCGTCCAGATCGGGTACGGCGGATCCGCTCCGGTCGATGAAGTCGAGGAACCCGAGATGCTGCCAGGCGGTCGCGAAGCGCGGCTCGGTCTCGATCACGGCGGGCAGCGCATGCAGCGACACGACCGTCGCGAGCAGCGTGACCAGCAGCAGCGCCCGGTGCTCCCGGCGCAGCCACAGCAGCGAGGCGAACACCGCGACCAGCAGCGCCGCCCCGACCAGTGTCGGCAGCGGCAGCACCGAGATCAGGCCCAGCCCGCCCATCCCGTCCAGGTCGGCGTCACCGAGGCGTGACGCGGGCACCCAGTAGAGCAGCAGCCCGGCCGTCAGCAGACAGCCGAGCAGCACACCGAGCCGGGTGGGCAGCAGACGCTCGCTCGACGGAGGAGGTGGCTCCTCGGACACCGGTACCTCTTCCGGTACGGGCGCGTCTTCCCGTACGACCTCCCGCTCGTCCGCGAAGGGCGCGTCCACGTCTGTTTCGGCCCGCCGTGCCCAGGTGGGCACCGCGGGGACGCCGGTGGGCGGGGTGCCCGGGCCGGGGCGGACGTCGGGGCGTCGTTCCAGGTGCTCGAAGTCGACGTGGACGCCCAGGGCGAGGGTGTCGCTGTCGGATGCCCAGCCGGACCGGCCCCCTGGGGCCTCGCGCGCCCCCAGGTCGGCGAGGTCCCCGTCGGGCGGCGCGTCCTCGGGGACGGCCGGTGCGGCCCGGACGGTCCGGTACAGCTTGGGCGCGGCGATCGCGACGATCACCGCGAGCGAGGAGATCTCGGCGACGCCCGCGCCGACCAGGCCCATGCGGGGGAGCAGCAGCAGCGTCAGACCGAGCACCAGCACACACAACAGGCCCTGCAGCCAGGCCAGTCCGCCGGTGCGGCTCTGGGCGCGCAGCACCGCGAAGTACGTCTCCATGACGACCCGCAGCACCGCGCCGACCGCGAACCAGCGCAGCAGCGGGGTCGCCGCGTCGGCGTAGCCCGAGCCGAACACGCCGAGGATCCACGGTGCCCCGACGAACAGCACCCCGGCGACCGGCAGCATGATCCGCGCCATGCGCTTGAGGGCCGCCCGTGTGTTCGCGGACAGCCGGCCCGGATCGTGCGAGCCCTCCACCGTGAGGGAGGCGCCCATGTTGATGGCGAGGAGGTTGACCGTGCCGCCGATGGTGGTGGTGATGTAGAAGTACGCGTTGTCCTCGGAACTGACCTGCGCGGCCACGATCACCGGGACCAGGTAGACCACCGCGAGCGAGAACAGGGAGCCGGTGTAGTCGCCTGCGAGGAACCGGCCGATCTCCCTCAGGGACGGCGTCTTCGCGTGGTCCTCGGTCGCCTCGACGTGCCGGGGCACCAGGCGCCGGAACACCAGCCAGCCCAGCGGCAGCACGGAGAAGGCGATCGCCGCGACCCACGACACGAAGACACCGGTCGTGGGGATCGCCACCGCGAAGGCGACCAGCAGCGCCAGCTTCACCGCGGAGAACACGGTGTTGCCGACCGGCACCCACAGCGCGTTGCGCAGCCCGGTCAGCACACCGTCCTGAAGCGTGAGCAGGTTCCAGGCGACGATCGCGAGGACGAAGCCCAGGCCGTTGACCGGACCGTGCAGGAAGCGGTACGACGGCCCCCACACGTCCAGCGTCAGCAGGAAGCCCCCCGCCGCCAGCGCCACGACCAGCGAACTCCCGGCGTACGTCCGGAAGATCAGGCGGCCCGTGGCCCGCCCGGCGATGGGGATGAAGCGGGCCAGCGCGCCGGTCAGGGTCACCGCGGTCAGGCCCGCCAGGAGCTTCATCGCGGCGATCGCGGCGGAGCCCTGGCCGACCGCCGACTCGGAGTAGTAACGGGCGGCGGCCAGCCAGAAGCCCAGCCCCAGCACCGCCGAGATGCCGGTGTTGAGCATCAGGGCGTAGGCGTTGCGGAACAACTGGTTGCCGCCGGCCTGGGGGCCCGGGGACTTGCCCCGGCCGGGCAGGCGCAGCCGGCGTCCCCGCCGCTGCTCGGGCGCCTCGGTCACGCTCGACGCCGCCTGGGGTGTGGTCGTCGTGTCAGACACGGGATCGTTCGGCCTTCCGGCGGATCTGGCGGGCTCTGCGGACCACGGCGTACCCCTGGGTGAGGGCACGGTCCCGGGCGAAGGCGCGGGCGATCGAACGGCCTTCGACCAGCCGCTCGAACTCCTCCGTGCCGGTGGTGCGGCGCACCGTCACGCGGCGCAGGGCGTACGGCCCCTGGCCGCGGCGGGCGAGGTCGTTGCCGACGACGAGTGCCTGGGCGAACCCCTGTTGGCGCACCGCCTGGCGCACCCGGCGGCTGGAGTAGCCGTACGGGTAGGCGAACGACACGGGCAGGGCACCCAGTTCGTCGGCGACGATGTCCCGGCAGCGGGTCAGCTCGGCGCGGAGCGTGGCGTCGCCGAGCTGGTCGAGCTGTGGGTGGGTGTGGCTGTGTCCGCCGATCTCGACGTCCGCGGCCGCGAGGGCGCGCACCTGGTCCCAGTCGAGCATGGTGTCCAGGCCGCCGCCCATGTCGTGCTCGCCCCGCAGCCAGCCGGTCGAGACGAAGAGGGTCGCCGGGAAGCCGTGCTTTGCGAGGACGGGCAGGGCGTGCCGGTGCACGCCCGCGTAGCCGTCGTCGAAGGTGATCAGCACCGGGCGCTCGGGCAGTGGCCGCCCGGAGCGCCAGCGCGCGGCCAGGTCCGCCGTGGTCAGCGGGGTGTGCCCCAGGTCCCCGATGAGCGCCATCTGCTCGGCGAACGCCTCGGGCGCGACCGACAGGACGCGGGTGGCGTCGTTCGGGTCGGCCGCGACGGAGTGGTACATGAGAATCGGCACCGGTGCGTCGCTCATCTGCGTCCCCCTCGATCCTCGCCCCTCGCGTCGGCTTCCCTCACGAGGGCATCCTCCGCACCGGCCTGCGGCACGAGGGGCTCCGTCGTGGCCGCGGGGGCCTGCCGCGCGAGGAGGTTTTCCTCCGTGTCGCCTTGCCACGTGTTGCCCTGTCGGGCGAGGTTTTGCGTCGTGGGGGCGTGCCGTGCGATGGGCTTTGTCGCGGCCGTGGGGGCCTGCCGCGCGAGGGTTTCCTCTGTGTCGCCTTGCCACGTGTTGCCCTGTCGCGAGGAGGTTTTCCTCGCGTCGGACTGCCCCGTGACTGCTTCGCCCGCCACCGTTGCCACCTCGATACGCGCCACCGAGAACGTGGCCCCGCCGCGGCGGGCCCGGACAGTGCCCACGACGTACCCACCGGCCGCCGTGAGCACGCCGGCGACGATGGCACCGGCCCTGTGTACGCCCCCGGGACGCGCCAGCAGCGCGTCGCGCAGGCCGCGCGCCACCCCGGCCGGGAGTACGCGGGTGGTGTACCGGCGTTCCGACTCCAGGCCCTTGTCGGCGCCGACGCTGCGGGCCACCAGCGCCTTGGACAGGCCCTCGGCGTAGGCGCGGGTGCGGAAGTACCCGAAGTGCTCGCGGGCCTCGGGCACCCGGTGGTGGATCACCGCGCGGTCGTCGATCAGCAGGACCGCGTCGGGCCGGGCGCGGGTGAGGCGGATGCACAGCTCCGTCTCCTCGCAGCCCAGCGGCCGTTTGTCGCCGTCACGACCGATGCCGGTGGCGAAGCCGCCCGCCGCGTCGAACGCCGTACGCCGGAACGAGGCGTTGCCACCGAGGACGTTGCGGACGCGGACACGGCCCGGAGGCAGGCCCCGGTAGGTGCAGCCGACGACCCAGTCGAACTCCTCGGGGAACCAGGCGGGTCGGCGACCCGACGCCCAGATCGGCACCGTACGGCCGCCGACCGCCATGACGCGCGGGTCGGCGTAGCCCTCGGCGAAGTGGCGCAGCCAGTGCCGCTCGGCCACGGCGTCGTCGTCGAGGAACGCGACGACGTCACCGAGGGAGGCGGCGATTCCGGTGTTGCGGCCGGCGGACAGGCCGCGGGGGCCCGCGTTGGCGAGCACCCGCACCTGGCCGGACTCCTGGTGCTCCTTGTACTCCTTCGCCAGCCGGTCCAGGAGCGCCGGGTTGTGGTCGACGACAAGGAGCGTCTCCAGCGCGGGACGCGATTGCGCCCGCACCGAGGAGACCGCCGCGAGGATGTCCTCCCAGCGGTGCTCGGTGTAGACGCAGATCACGACGGAGATGTCGGGACCGCTCAAGACACCTCTCCCCGGACCGAGGCGAGCATCCGCGCCTGGTGGGCCTGCCGGCGCAGGGCCCGCCGGTTCGACCGCTCCTTGAGGATCACCTTGAGCACCCGCAGGCCGTCCCGCACCGCCCGCAGATTGCTGGCACCGTGGATGCGCAGGTACTCGTGGCTGGGGATCTCCTGCACCCTCAGCCCCGCCTTGACCACCCGGATGTTCATCAGGGTCTCGACCTCGAAGCCGGTGCAGTCCAGGTCGATCTTGTCGAGGCAGTGCCGCCAGAACGCGTTGTAGCCGTAGCAGAGGTCGGTGTAACGGGCGCCGAACTTGCGGTTGACGACCGCGCACAGGGCGCGGTTGCCCACCTTGCGGATGAAGGTCATGTCGTCGGTGCCGCCGCCGTTGGCGAAGCGGGAGCCCTTGGCGAAGTCCGCGCCCGAGACGAGGGCGGAGACGTACGACACGATCTCGTTGCCGTCGGCCGAGCCGTCCGCGTCGACCATCACGATGATGTCGCCGCTGCACGCCTCGAACCCGGTGATCAGGGCGTCCCCCTTGCCGCTGCCGCGCTGCTCGACGACCTTCACGCCGGGCCACAGATCACGCGCGACCTCGACGGTGTCGTCGGTGGAGTTGCCGTCCACCAGGACCACTTCGTGTATCCAGTCCGGCAGGGTCTTGAAGACGTACGGAAGGTTCTCCGCCTCGTTCATGGCCGGGATCACCACGCTCACCGGCGGAGTGATGGCCAGGTGCGAGGAGATCGGCCGGTACTGACCGGCGGTCATGGAATCCCGGCCGGTACCGGCCGGGTGCAGAACGGAGCTCATGAGTCTGGTCCCTCTCGTCCGGTGGACCGCCCGCCCCCGGGCGGTCCGGTTCTGTGTCCGGTTCGAAAGGGGGGTTCTCACCCAACGCGTACGCGGCATGGCGCGACTGCTCGCTGCGCGCACGCCGGGTGAGTTGGCAAAGCTGGCCGGCCCCGGAAAACGGCAGCCGGTCGCGCGGCACGGCCCGGTCACCATGTGCGGTCACCGAGCACGGCACCCCCCTACCGCGCCCCACGCCGAAGAAGCCGTCGTGGCCCCTTGGTTTCCCTCCCCTGGGCCGTGGTGACAACTGTCCGATGCGGGTGAGATGTATGACGGTATTGACGATTGAACCTGTATGGCAAGACCTGGAATCAAGCCTCACGTTTTTGCCGGTTTGAGCCGAGTTGTCGATCAGTTCCGGGAACGGATCTTTCCCAGCTTTTTGAGCATTCTGTCCGCCGGTGCGAACAGCTCCGGACGGGACAGCACCGTGTTGCGCAGCGCCCGGACCGGGGCACGGCGTGCCCGGTGTCCCAGCGCGACCGGGTGACGACGCGTCACCCACCCCTCGGACACGGCGATCTCGCGTGTCTTCAGGGAGTCCTTGTACTCCTTCTGGCCCCGGCCGAGATCCAGGTACGCGATGCCGTCGGCGGCGGCCGCCTCGGCCATGCGCAGATGCAGGATCAGCCCCGGCGAGTACTTCGAGTACGCCGGGTCGTACGCCGGGAACCAGCAGGCGAGCACCCGCTCCGTGCGCAGTCCGAAGTGGGCCGCGACCGGCTTGCCGTCCGCGTACAGCACCGACAGGATGCCGGCGAACGGCTCGGAGCGGGTGTGGAAGAGCTGCTGCACCAGCCGGGTGATCCACTCGTGGGCGAAGCGGTCGCTGCGCCCCGTCCGGCGGTACTGCGCGGACTTCCAGTCCATCAGGGTGCTCAGGGCGGCCGGATCGCGCTCGTCGTGGACGTAGCGCACGTCCTCGGCGTCCCGTCCCAGCTTGCGCTCCTTGGCGAGCGTCGAGCGGGTGAACTTCGGCGACCGGGCGCGCAGTTGGCTCAGATACACCTCGTAGCCCTGGTCGACGTCCATGACCGGGGACGGGAAGGTGCTGGAGGCTCCCGCCTCGAACGGCTCCTGGCCCTCCACCAGATGGTCGAACTCCCATACGGCCAGGCCGCAGGCCCGCAGCAGCTCCCTGGCGTCCCAGGTGAACCCGGGGCGGTGCACCAGGCCCTGTGCGTCCGAGACGCCGAGGCCGACGGCCCGGCCGACACCGGCGGGGGATCGCTGGAACGGGAAGAAGGCCGTCGGTTCGCCGTCCTCACGCACCACCGCTATGCGCACGCCACGTCTGCAGCGTCCCACCGCGAGCGCGAACTCGGGGGACAGGAAGGGGTTCGCCAGCTCGGGCGAGCCGTGCAGATGGGCCTTGGACTGCATGGCCGTCCACGCCGCCCGGTCCGCGGCGCCCAGTTCGCCGGGGCGGTACACGGTGATGTCCACGTCAGGAGCCCTGTCTTCTCACCGTACGGCCGCGCAGCCGCCGTACCAGAACCAGCAGGAGAATGAGCGCGCTGATCGCGGTCACGGCCGCGATCCCGCCGTGTACCGACCACCGGTGCACGGCCAGCATGCCCTGGGCCACCAGCATGTTGGCGACGACCGCGCCCGCGACGGCGGCGAGCAGGCGACCGAACGGATCCAGCCCGGACAGGGCGGCGGCGAGGGCGCTCGCCGGAGCGGCGAGCAGGAAGAACAGGATGAGGGGGCCACGCAGGGGAGAGTCCGAGCCGGTGAACGCGAGGATCGCGCCGACCGCCCCCACGGCCGTCGCGGCACCCGCGAGAAGCGGCGACAGGTCCTTCCCCGGCCCCGGTCGCGCCCTCGCGGCGCCATCCGGTGCAGCTTTCGCACCTGTTGCACCTGGTGAACCTGTTGAGCCTGTTGAACCTGTCTTGAACCGTATGGTCTGCATTGGCGACTTTGCCCCCCGAAGCGCCGGATGCCGGGCTTCAATGTGGCGCAGCCCCGCGGCGGGCGTCAAGATGCGGCGAACGCCCCCGCTCGTTCCCGGCCGACCGGGCATCAGATCGGTTCATAGGGAAATAATTGGCATGGACACTTCCCGTCAATGTGCGTAGTTGCTACGACAGTTGGGGCAGAGATCCTGCTAAAGGGAGGCTCCATGAGACGTTCCCGACTTGCCCTGTTCCTGGGCTCGATCCTCCTCGCCGCCGCCACCGCCCTCACCGGGGCCACCGCGGCGCAGGCATCCCAACTCGCAGCATCCGGCGGCTATGTGGCGCTCGGCGACTCCTATTCCTCGGGAGTCGGCTCCGGCAGCTACATCAGCTCCAGCGGTGACTGCAAGCGCAGCACGAAGGCGTTCCCCTACCTCTGGAACGCCGCCCACTCACCCTCGTCGTTCACGTTCGCCGCATGCTCGGGCGCCCGAACGGATGATGTTCTGGCGAGTCAGCTCGGCGGCCTCAACTCCACCACCGGTCTCGTCTCGATCACCATCGGCGGCAACGACGCCGGCTTCGCCGACGTCATGACGACCTGTGTCCTGCAGTCCGACAGCGCATGTGTCTCGCGCATCAACACCGCCCGGACGTACGTCGACTCGACGCTGCCCGGCAAGCTCGACAAGGTCTACTCGGCGATCAGCGCCAAAGCCCCCGACGCCGAGGTGGTCGTCATCGGCTACCCCCGCTTCTACAAGCTCGGCACCACCTGCCTCGGTCTGTCCGAGACCAAGCGCAAGGCCATCAACGACGCGGCCGACTACCTCGACACCGCCGTCGCCAAGCGCGCCGCCGACCACGGCTTCACCTTCGGTGACGTGCGCACCACCTTCACCGGGCACGAGATCTGCTCGGGCAACTCCTGGCTGCACAGCGTCAGCTGGCTCAGCGTCGGCGAGTCCTACCACCCGACCGCCGCCGGGCAGTCGGGCGGCTACCTGCCGGTCCTGACGAACGCCGCCTGACCCTCAGTCAGAGGGCGACGTCGAGGGGGAGGCCCCGTCCGTCGGGGTCTCCGTCTCGCAGGTGAGGGAGAACGGCACCGACGTGGACGTCGTCTGCACCGGGTCGCGTACCTCGACACTGATCTCGTTGCGGAACGTCCCGCTCCCGGCGTTCGTCGTCACGCTCACGGTGTCCTGCTTCGACTTCCCGCCGCCCGAGGGGAACGACAGGGTCTTCCAGCCCGGGTCGGAGACCTCGCCGTCCTTCGTCACCCAGCGGTAGTCGACCTCCGCGGGCAGCCGCCCGACCGTGAAGGTGGCCGTGAACGACGGTGCCTCACCGCTCGGGGGCGGACAGCTGCCGGAGTAGTCCGTGCGCGTTCCCGCGAGGCTCACCTTCACGGTCTGCGGCGCCGGTGACTCGCTGCTCCTGGTCGGGCTGGGCGTGGGACTGGCCTTCTCCGTGTCCGCCGTGCTCTTCTCCGGGGTCGGGGTCGGGGTCGGGGAGACGACCCCACCGCTCTGACTGTTGGTGGTGCCCTTGCGGCCGCCGTCGCCGTCGCCGTCGCTGTTCAGCAGCGCGTACGTCAGCCCCGCGATCGCCAGCGCCAGGACGGTCACCCCGGCGACCAGCACGACGGCGGAGCGGCGGTCGCGCTCCGGCCGGTCCGGCCCGACCGCGGGAACCGGACGCGATGGCGTCGGCGGCCCCTGCCGCGTGGTGGTGGAGGGACCAGCGACCGTGGGCGCGTACGCCGGTACCGTCCGGGCCGTGTCCGCGCTCGGCCGGCCGCCCGCCGCGACCACGCGCAGCTCCTGTTCCGCCCGGTCGCCGGGCAGGCGCTCGGCCGGATCCTTGCGCAGCAGCCCCTCGATGACGGGGGTCAGCGGACCGGCCAGGCGTGGCGGCGGCAGCTCCTCGTCGACGATCGCGCGCAGCGTGCTGAGCGGGGTGTCGTGGCGGAACGGGGAGTTGCCCTCCACCGCCGCGTACAGCAGTACGCCGAGCGACCACAGGTCCGACTCGGGGCCCGGCGTGCGGCCCAGCGCCCGCTCCGGGGCGAGGAACTCGGGGGAGCCGATGACCTCGCCGGTCATGGTCAGCGCGGAGGTGCCCTCGACCGTCGCGATACCGAAGTCGGTGAGCACCACCCGGCCGTCGTTCGAGAGCAGCACGTTGGCCGGTTTCACGTCCCGGTGCAGCACCCCCGCCTCGTGCGCGGCGCGCAGCGCGGCCAGCACCTCGGCGCCGACGTGCGCGGCGTGCTGCGGGGTGAGCGGGCCCTCGGCGTCCAGCTGATCGGCCAGCGAGACACCCCGGACCAGCTCCATGACGATCCACGGGCGGCCGTCCTGCGTGGCCACGTCGTACACCGTCACCACGTTGCGGTTGGCGACCCGGGCCGCGGCCCACGCCTCGCGCTCCAGGCGGGCGTACAGTCGCTCGACGTCCGAAATCGGCAGCCCGGCCGGGGCCCGCACCTCCTTGACGGCGACCTCGCGGTGCAGCACCTCGTCGCGGGCCCGCCACACCGTCCCCATGCCGCCCTCGCCGAGCGGAGTGAGGAGACGGTAGCGGCCCGCGATCAGACGTTCACTGCCCGGTTCTTCGGACACCGGCGCCCCCATTTCGCATTCCGGTTCGCATCCCGGCCAATACCTCCCCAAAAGTAGCTCAGCCCAGGACGGATGCCGCCCCCTTGAGCACCAATCCGACCCCGAGCGCCACGACGACCAGCGCGGACACCACGGGGGTGCCCGTGCGCAGCAGCGTCACCGCCCGGCCGGAGCTCCAGCGCGAGCCCCGGTCCAGCAGGCGGTTCATCGTGGTGCCCAGCTTCACCACCGCGACTCCGGCCGCGGTGAGCGTGAGGGCGAGACCGATGCCGTACGCGAGCACCAGCAGCAGCCCGAACCACGCCTTGCCCATCGCCGCGGCGCCGACGAGCACGACCACGGCGGAGGGACTGGGCACGAGCCCACCGGCGAAGCCGAGGAGGATCGTGCCGCGGAGGGTGGGGGCGGTGGCGTGGGTGTGGGTGATGCCGCCGTGGGTGTGTTCGACGGTGTGAGGGTGCTTGTGGTGGCTGTGGTCGTGATCGTGGCTGTGGTCGTGATCGTGGCTGTGGTCGTGATCGTGGTCGTGCTCGTGAGTGGGCGCGGGGGCTTTTGTGAGCGTGGTGGTGGAGGTGGCGTGGGGGTGGGCGCCGACCAGGGCCAGGTCGCGGTCGGGGGTGTCGGCGGGCCGGCGTGAGGGTGTGTGGTCGTGGCTGTGGTCGTGCGGGTGCGGGTGGTCATGCCCGTGCCCGCCGTGGTCGTGATCGTGGTCGTGGGTGTGCCCGTGCCCGCCGTGCCCATGGGTGTGCCCGTGGCTCCGGCTTCGCCAGGCCCGTCGTACGAGGGTCACTCCCGCCAGGAGGACCAGCGCGCCGCTCGCGAGGCCCAGCCAGGCGATGACCGACGGGGCGGCCGCCGAACCGGCCGTCACGAGGAGGCCGAGGGCGACGACGCCGAGGGTGTGGGTGACCGTCACCGACGCGGCCATCGGCAGGACGTCCTTGAGGCGGGCCTTGCCGCCGCGGGCGGCCGCAGTCGCGGCCATGATGGTCTTGCCGTGGCCCGGGGCGAGCGCGTGCATCGCGCCCAGGCCGATCGCGATGAGGAGGGCCAGGGCGGCGAAGCCGACGGTGAGGTCCTGCCGGGAGACCAGGTCGTCGAGGGCGCGGGTCCAGCGGTCGGCGCCGCGCGGCAGCACGGACGCGGCGGGCGCCGCGCCGTCCTCCTCGGCGAGGGCCGGACCGCCGGGACGCAGCCGCAGGGACGCGGCCGCGGTGTCGGCGGGGGAGGAGAGCAACTCCTCGGGGTAAGCGGTGAGTTCGCGCGAGACCGACTTCTTCGGTACGTCCGACGCGGTGAGCGTCATCCGGTCGCCGCGCGCGGTGATCTCCCGCCAGCCCGGCCCCGAGGAGGCGCCCGCGCCGTGGAAGCCGAGGGCGACGGTGTCGTCCTCGGGCAGCGGGGCCGTCATCCGGCACTCCACGCGCAGGGTGTCGAGGCTCGCCTGGCCCGGACGTACCTGTGCCTCGCTGCTCGTGACGGTGAGGGCGACGGGGCGGCCGTCGACGGTGACCTCGCTGCCCTCAGCGGCGCTCGCGCACCGCTGCTTCGCCCACTCCGTCATGCCGAGACGCTTGATGTCCGGCTGGGCCTGGGTGGCGGGGATCTCGGCGAGGTCCTCGACGTGCTGGACGCGGAGCTGACCGGGGGCGGCGACGAGTCCGTCGTAGCGGTTGACGGTGAAGTTGCCCAAGGGGTGCGCGCTCGCGGTCGCGGAAGGGACGAGCACGAGCGCGCACCCGGCCGTCAGGACGGCCGCGCAGGAGGTGAACAAACGACGGGGGCTCACTTGTCCGCCTCCAGCGTCTTCAGCGCGCCGCGGGCCTCGCGGGCACCCAGGGGCGAGAAGCCGGGGTTCAGCTTCAGGGCCGCCGTGAGGTGGGTGCGGGCGTCCTTGGTGTGGCCCGTGGCGCGTTCGATGATGCCGCGGTGATAGAGGAACGCGGCGTTGCGGTAACCGGTGGCCGTGGCCTGCCGGGCGTAGGGGAGGGCTTCCTCGTCCTTGCCGTTGACGTGCAGGGCCCAGGCGAGGGCGTCCGCCGTGTGCACGGTGTGCCGGCGGGCCCAGTCGGCGCGGGCCGCGCGCAGGGCCGTCGCCCGGTCGCCGTGGTCGGCGGCGGCGAGCGCGGTGTCGAGGTCGGCGTTGACGCCGTTGGCCCGGGCGAGGGCCGTCCAGGCGTCGACGAGGGTGTACTGGTCGCGGGCCTTGTCCTTGTCGCCGGCCTTGCCGCGCTCCTCGTAGAGCTCGCCGAGGACGACGAGCGGGCCGGGGAGCGGGTAGCGGGAGACGACCTGTTCCATGCCCTTGATCGCCTCCGCGCTGTCTCCGCTCGCGGCCTGCGCGCGGGCGCGGCCCTCGAGGGCGGGGAGGTAGTTCTCGTCGGCGGCGAGGGCGCGCGCGAAGTAGGTGAGGGCCGTGTCGTAGTCGCCCTGGTTCCAGGAGAGTTGGCCGAGCTGGCAGGCGACGTACGCGATGTCTCCCGGGGTGGTGGAGCCGGCGAGCGCCTGCTTCAGGACCCGCTCGGCCGTCTTCACGTCGCCGCGCAGTTCACGCACGTACGCGTACCGGGTGAAGACCGGGACGCCGGGGCGCCGTTCGTCGGCGGTGTCGGCGGCCTTCGCGGCGTCGTCGTAGCGGCCGAGTTCGACGAGGGCGTCGATACGGGAGGACAGGGCGCGTTCGCTGTACGGGTTCTGCTCGAGGGCCTGGTCGGCGTACTTCAGGGCGCCGGCGAAGTCATGGCGGGCGGCGGCGAGCGCGGCGCGGCCGGCCAGGGCCTGGTCGTTGTCGGGCCGCAGCTCCAGGGAGTGCTTCAGCGCCTTCTCGGCCTGCGGGTAACGCGAGGGGTCGCCCTTGGTGCGGGCCTGCTCCACGTAGGCGAGACCGAGAGTGGCCCAGCCGCCGAAGTCCTTCGGCTGGCCCTTGAGATGCGTCTGCAGGGCGGTGATGCTCGCGTCCAGGTCCCCGCTGCCGAGCAACGCCGGCGAGACGGCTCCCGCCGCGGACACCGGCACGGCGCCCCCGCTGTCCCGCGCGGCCCCGATCGCGATCGCCCCCGCCGTGAGCCCCACGGCCAACAGAGCCGCACACCCGAACAACTGAGCCCGCCGCCACCGCCGCCCGGCAGCGGCGACCCGCCGTACGGCGACGACCCGCTCGTCGGCGGACTCGGGGGCTGCGGTGGCCTCCGGGGCCGGGCGCTCGTCGGCGCGGTTCGCGCTGTTCGCACCGGCTGCGACCGGGTATCCACCGACGCGGGCCGCGCTGCCCGCACCGGCCTCCGCCTCCGGACGTTCGCCGGCGCTCACGGCGTGACCGGCCGCGATGCGCCCCTCGACGGCCGCGGCGGCGCTCTCCTGTGCGTCTTGGTCGACCTCGGCCCCGACCTCGGCCTCCGCGGCGTCGTCCTCGGCCCGTGCGGCAGGCTCGGCCTCCGCCGTCCCTGCCGCGAAGTGCTCGTGTTCGGCGGTGTGTTCCGGAGACGGCATGTCGACGCTCTCCGCGGCTTCCGGTGCCGGGGTGGCCGGCGGGGTGCCGGGAGCCCGCTCCGGTGCGTCGTCGTTGGTGCGCGGGGACATGCCCTCTCCTCGGTCGCCTGGGGTGGATCAACGAGCTGGGTTGCTGTGTGTGGGGGGATTGCGGCGCGGCCCGCACCGTGGGGGATTGGATGTGCGGGCCGCGCCAGTCATCGGGCGTGCGGATCCGGCTCTAGTACGCCCGGTTCCGGCGACGCCACCACATGAGGCCCGTGCCGATCAGCAGGACACCGGCCGCGCCGGCGCCCGCCGAGGCGGCGATCAGCGTGGTGTCTTCGCCGGCCGGGGTCAGCGCGTCGCCGAGCTGGCTGCGGGTGGCGGCCTCGCCGGTGCCCTTGGCGAGCGCACCACGCGAACCCTCGGTCGGCAGCGCGACGTACGGGAAGTACTTCTCGAATTCCTTGTCGTTCTTGTCGACCGCGTCGCCCAGGTCGTTCTTCGCGCCCAGCAGCTCACCCTCGACGACCTGCAGCGAGGCGTCGATCACGTCGTCGGTGAGGCGACGGCCGTTCGGGAAGCCCGCGTTGTCGCCGTCGAGGACGCCGAGCCGCTTGGGGCTGGCGCTCGGCTTGATCGAGGTGTTGAGACGCAGCTGCTCCGACGGCGTCACGTACGGCGGCTGGTTGAGGCCCTTGACGCCCTTCAGGAACACGTCGACGAGGTCGTTGCGCGGCTCGGCCGGCGCCTTGATCTTGTAGATCGCCTCGATGAGCTTCGGCAGCTCGGGGTTGGTGACGTTCTTCAGGAACTGGCCGTCGTCCTTCGGCTCGGACGCGTTGAACTTGTCCTTGTCCTTGATGGGGTTGACGACCTCGTTGACCAGCGGGTTGCCCAGGCGCGAGACCTGCTTGTACTCGCCGCGGGCGTTCTGCCGCTGCGTCGTCGACCAGATGCCCACGATCGGCTGGTGCATCGACTCGGTGATCAGCTGGGTCGGGATCTGCAGCGCGATCGAGTTGACGTTGTAGCCCTTGAGCGTGTCGTTGCCGACCTCGGAGAGGTTCCCGCCGTACAGCAGGTCGAAGACGCGCAGGTCAAGGAAGAACGGGTCGTCGGCCTGCCCGGCGAAGGTCTGCGTGCCGTTGTGCAGCTTGTACACCGCCTGCTGACGCAGCTTCGCGTAGTCAGGCATCGACGCCTTGCCGACGTTCGACGGCGCCACGGGGACGTCGGAGGCGACCCTCGTCTTCGAGACCTGGTACCCCTTCTTCAGCTTGATCAGCTCGAGGTCGTACGTCTGCGTCACGTTCAGGTCGGGGTCGTCCAGGCTCTCGACCGCGCCCGTGTTGTACAGGAACGTCTTCTTGTTCTTGACGTGCGTCTTGAACGTGTACCGGAAGATCAGGTCTTCCTTGGCGTCACCGTTGTTGTCGATGTTGATGTCGTACTGGGCGTCCTCGGCGAACGGGAAGAAGTTCGGGCCGCCGGCCGGCTCCTCGAAGGGGATCCAGTTCGCGACGACCGTCGTCGAGTCCGGCTTGTCCGGGCTCACGAAGGCGTACACGTCCGTGTTGTCGTACTGGGGGGTCCCCGAGATCAGCGGAGCCTCCCGGTGGCTGGAGGCGGAGGCCGCCTGCGGTTCCAGCGCGGAGACGCCGGCTGCCGCGAGCCCTCCAGCGGCCAGCGCTCCGGAGATGAGAGTTGCGACGCTCCGGCGTCCCGGGCCGCGCTTGGAAGTAGGTGTCATGCCGTCCGTCCTCATTGCCAACTTGCCTGACGGACAGTGATACGCAGCGGAAGGCCGATCGGATTGGTCCGAGGCGAAAAACTTTTTTTCTTTCTTCCACCCGCGTTTGGGGCACGCTGATCCGTAACCCCGTCCGGAGGTGTGTTCGTTGCGAATGCCTGGTGTGGCGGGACGGGGCCGGTGCGGCCGCAGAGAGGGGGACCGCGTGGGCGCGGACGAGCTACTGGTGCTCGTGGCAGGTGGCGACCAACGGGCGTTCGAGGAGCTGTACGGACTGGTGTCAGGACCGGTGTTCGGATTGGTGCGGCGGGTCGTGAGGGATCCGGCGCAGTCGGAGGAGGTGGCGCAGGAGGTGCTGCTCGAACTGTGGCGCTCCGCCGCCCGCTTCGACCCCGGACGCGGCAGCGCCCTGTCCTGGGTCCTCACCCTCGCCCACCGCCGCGCCGTCGACCGCGTACGCAGCGCACGCGCGGCCGGCGAACGCGAGCAGCGCGAGGCCCAGCGCGCCCACCACCCCGCCTTCGACCAGGTGTCCGAGGAGGTCGAGGCCGGTCTGGAGCGCGAGTACGTGCGCCGCTGCCTGGACCGCCTCACCGCCCTGCAACGCCAGTCCGTCACCCTCGCCTACTACGACGGCTATACGTACCGTGAAGTGGCCGAGCGGCTCTCGCTGCCCCTGGGCACCGTCAAGACGCGGATGCGCGACGGACTCACGCGGCTGCGCGAATGCCTGGGAGGTGCCGCATGAGTCTGCTCGACCGCCTCTTCCGCCGCGACGACCCGCACTCCCTCGCGGCCCCCTACGCCCTCGACGCCCTCGACCCCGAGGAGCGCCGCCGCTTCGAGAAGCACCTGAAGGGCTGCGCCCGGTGCACCGCCGAGGTGCGCGCCCTGTCCGAGGACGCCGTCCGGCTGGCCTGGTCGACGGCCGCCCCGGCGCCGGCCGCGATGCGCGACCGGGTGCTGGCCGCCGTACGGGCCACTCCGCAGGAGCGGGCGCCGGTGCGGGAGCACGCTCCTCAACTGCCGCCGCACGTGTGGGGCGCCCAGCCGCCGCCCGCGCGCGCCCGTGCGCCCCGCGAGCGCCGCCGCCCCCTGTTCGTGCCGTTCGCCACCGCCACGGCCGCCGCGGCTCTCGTCGTCGCCTCGCTCTTCGCCGTCCAGGCCAACCGCACCCAGGACCAGTTGAACGCCGAGCGGGCCCAGTCACGTGAGATCGCCCACGTTCTGGCGGCTCCGGACGCCCGCGCGACCACCGGCAAGGACGCCGAGGGAAGAAGTATCGGAGTGATCGCCTCCGCCTCGGAGAAGGAAGCGATCGTGACGCTGAGCGGATACGACCACCTGCCCAGCGGACAGGTGCACCAGCTGTGGCTCATGCGCCCCGACGTGCAACCACGCTCCCTCGGACTTTTCGACGGCGACACGCCCCTGGTCGCGACCGGTCTCGACACCGCAGCGACGTCACTCGCCGTAACCGTCGAACCCGACGGGGGATCAGCGAAGCCCACTACTCAGCCGATTGTCCAACTCGCCCTGAAAACTGTTGGATTCGGAGAGTAATCGTCAACCCCCTTGTGGGGTAGGTGAATCCTGTGACCGGGATACACGGGTGCCCGGACGGGGCGATAGGGTTAACCTGCCCGGGCCGGGTGGACTCGTACGGGTGGGGAGTGACATGGAACAGATAACAGCGCGCAGGGCGAGGGTCCCTGCGATCACCTGCGGCAGCAGCGCGACCAGTTCGCGCCTGGACCGCCACCTCTCGGTACTGGCGGGTCCCGCCGTACCGCAGCGGGAGGCGGCCGAGGCGACCTCGCTGATGCGTGAGCTCACCGCTCGTGACACCACACAGCGGCGCAGTGACAGGGGCGCGCGGGTCCGCCGCGTCTCCCTCTTCGCACCCCTGCGTCGGCTGCGCCGTTCGCTGTTCGGCGGGAACTGAGGTCCGCGCTCAGGCGACCACACCGTCCCGGCGCAGTGCTGCGACCTCGTCGTCCGTCATCCCCACGGCGCGCAGCAAGGCCTCGGTGTGCTCCCCGAGCGCGGGCACGTTCCCCATACGCGCCTCCTCCCCGCCCGGCAGAGTGATCGGCGGCAGGAGCGCCCGCAGTGGCCCGACCGGCGTCCCCACCTGCCGCCACCGCTCCCGGGCCGCCAACTGCGGATGCTCCGCCACCTCGTGCACGTCCCGCAGACGTGCGCAGGCGAGCCCCGCACCCTCCAGCCGGGCCAGCGCCTCCCCGGTGCCCAGCGCGCCCAGTGCCTCGGCCACATACGCGTCCGTACGCTCCCGGTGGGCCACCCGCGCGGCATTCGTCGCGAACGCCGGATCCGTCCCCAACTCGGGCCGACCGACGACCTGTTCCGCCAGCCTCCGCCACTCCCGGTCGTTCTGCACCGACAGCAGTACGCGCCCACCGTCCGCCGTCGCGTAGGCGTCGTACGGCGCGATCACCGCGTGCGCCAAACCCGTGCGGGCCGGGGCGGTCCCGTCGTGCATCGCGTGGTGCAGCGGGTGCCCCATCCACTCCGCCAGCGCGTCCAGCATCGACACCTCCACCGGCCCGCCCCGCCCGGTCGCCCCCCGCCGCACCAGCGCCGCCAGCACCCCCGAGAACGCGTACATGGCGGCCGCGATGTCGGCCGCCGGGATCCCCGCCTTGACGGGCTGCTCGGGCGTCCCGGTGACCGACACCAGACCCGCCTCGCACTGCACGAGCATGTCGTACGCCCGCTTGTCCGCGTACGGCCCCGTCGCCCCGTACCCGGAGATGTCCACGGCGACCAGCCGCGGGTGCGCCGCGCACAGGCCGGCCGCGTCCAGGCCGAGCCGGGCGGCGGCCCCCTGCGCGAGGTTCTGCACGAAAACGTCCGCCTCCGCGACCAGCCGCCGTACGACGTCCAGGCCCCGCGGGTCCTTCAGGTCGAGCGCGATGGACTCCTTGCCCCGGTTGCACCACACGAAGTGCGAGGCCAGGCCCCGGGCGGCGGTGTCGTAGCCGCGCGCGAAGTCGCCGCCGTCGATCCGCTCCACCTTGATGACCCGGGCACCGAGGTCGGCGAGCTGACGGGTGGCGAAGGGGGCCGCTACGGCCTGTTCGACGGCGACGACGGTGATGCCCTCAAGGGGCGGCGGGAGCTGATCCATGAGTGGATCATGACCCGCGCCGCCCCCTTCTGTCATGGCCGCGCGTACCGGACCGTCACGGCCGCGCGTACTTGCGCACCGCGAGCGGCACGAACACCGCGAGCAGAACCGCGCTCCAGGCCAGCGACCCGGCGACCGGGTGCGCGACCGGCCAGGAGGCACCGTCGGGCACGGGCGCGTTGCCGAAGAGGTCCCGCAGGGCCGTGGACACCGCGCTGAGCGGGTTCCACTCGGCGAGCGTTCGCAGCCAGCCGGGCAGGTTGTCCGTGGGGATGTAGGCGTTGGACAGCAGCGGCAGCATGAAGGTCGCGCTGCCCAGCTGGCCGGCCGCCTCCTCGCTCTTGGTCAGCAGCCCGAGGAAGATCCCGATCCAGGTGCAGGCGAACCGGAACAGCAGCAACAGGGCGAGGGCGCCCGCGGCCGCCGGGGCCGAACCGTCGACACGCCAGCCCACCGCAAGGCCCACCAGCAGGAACGGCACCGTCCCGACCGCCGTGACGACGATGTCGGCGACCGCCTGCCCGAGCGGCACGGCCGCCCGGCTCACCGGCAGGGTCCGCAGCCGGTCCGTCACCCCGCGGTGGACGTCCTGGGCCGCCTGGAACATGCCGGTCATGATCCCGTTCGCGGCGGTCGCGACCAGCAGACCCGGCACCAGGAACGACCGGTACTCGGCGCCCGGCATCGCGAGGGCACTGCCGAAGACGTAGCCGAAGAACAGCAGCATGGTGATCGGCATGGTCTGGGTGAGGATCACCAGCGCCGGGTTGTTGCGCACGCGCAGCAGCTGGCGGCCCAGCATGGCCGTGCCGTCGAAGGCGAGGGTGCTCATGCGGCGACCTCCTGGTCGGTGGTGAGGCGCAGGAACACCTCGTCGAGGGTCGGGGGACGCAGCGTCGCGTCCAGCAACGGCACACCCGCCGCGTCGAGTTCGCGCACCAGGCGGGGCAGCGTCAGCGTGGAGTCCCGCGTGACCGCGCCGACGGCCGTGCGCTCGTGGTCGAACGTCGGCTCGGTTCCGGTCAATTGGTCCAGGACCCCTGCCGCCTTCGCCAGGACGTCCGGGTCCGCGACGACCACTTCCGCGTAGGAGCCGATGAGCGCCTTGAGTTCGCGGGGCGATCCGGTGTGGGCGACCCGGCCCCGGTTCACCAGGGCGATGTCATCGGCGAGTTGGTCCGCCTCCTCCAGGTACTGGGTGGTCAGCACGACCGTGGTGCCGTCCTGCTTGAGTTCGCGGACGGCGTCCCAGATGTCGTTGCGGCTGGCCGGGTCGAGGCCGGTCGTGGGCTCGTCGAGGAAGAGCACCGCGGGGCGGCGGATCAGGCTCGCCGCGAGGTCGAGGCGGCGCCGCATACCGCCCGAGTAGGTGGACGCCGGCCGGTCGGCTGCCTCGGTGAGCCCGAAGCGGTCCAGCAGCTCGGCGGCCCTCCCGCCCGGGTCGTGCATCCGGTGCAGCCGGGCGAACAGGCGCAGATTCTGGCGGCCGGTGAGGTCGCCGTCGACCGACGCGTACTGCCCCGTCACGCTGATGGCCCCGCGGACGGCGGCCGCGTCCCGGACGAGGTCGTGTCCGGCGACCCGGGCCGACCCCGCGTCGGGCCGCAGCAGCGTCGTCAGCAGTCGTACCGCCGTGGTCTTGCCCGCCCCATTCGGTCCGAGCAGCCCGCAGACGGTGCCCTGGGGGACGGCGAGGTCGAGGCCCTGGAGCGCGTGCACATCGCCGAAACGCTTCTCCAGACCTTCACTAAGTACAGCGTACGTAGAAGTCATGGGGTGACCATAGCGCACTACGTACGCTGTACGTAACTAGCATGGTGGGCGAGGTGATGATCGATGACGGGCCGAGCGGCCGTACCCGAAGTGATCTGGGCCCGTCCCGAGCGGGCGGGCCGGGGGCCGAAGCCGGCGTACACCCGGGCCGACATCGCGGCGGCGGCGGTGCGGATCGCCGACGCGGAGGGGCTGGACGCGGTGTCGATGCGGCACGTCGCGGCGGCGCTGGGGTGCGGGACGATGTCCCTGTACAACTACGTCCCCCGCAAGGAGGATCTGTACGAGCTGATGGTGGACGCGGTCGGCGGCGAGCACGAGCCGTGGGAGCCGAGCGGGGACTGGCGGGCGGACATGGTCCGCGTCGCCCACCAGACACGCGCGTTGATGTACAAGCACACCTGGCTGCCCCGGCTGATGTCACCGGTGTACGGGTTCAGCCCCAATGCCCTGCGGTATCTGGAGCACTGCCTGACCTGCCTCGATCCGCTGGAGGCGCCCTACGGCACCAAGATGGAGCTGATCGCGATGGTGAACGGGGTCGTGACGGCGTACGTCGGCAACGAGCTGGCCACCGCCGAGCGCACGCGGTCGCTGCCGTGGTCGGAGGAGCAGGAGAACGCCGTGCGGATCGCGTATCTGGGCAGCCAGATCGCCAGTGGGGCGTACCCGCGAATGGCGGCGGCGTTCACGGAGGACGCGGGCCCGATCGATCTCGAGGCGGTGTTCGAACGGATGCTGGAGCGGGTGCTCGACGGCTTCCAGCGCGGCACCTAGGGCCTCTCGTTGGATCATGCCGGGCTCGCGGGCCTGATCCAAAGGAAAGACCCTAGAGCAACGTGAACTGGCCCTCGGGGCCCTCCTCGTGGTGGTCCAGCACCGACGCCGGCCTGCGGGCCGCGTCCGGGGGCGGCAGTACGCCCGCCTCACGCAACTCCGCCGACGTGATCGGGTCCGTCAGCTCCCACTCCTCCTGGTGTGGGCGCAGTTCCGCCAGCAGGGTCAACACCGTGATCAACTCCAGGAGTTCCGAGGTCCAGGTCTGCGGCCAGGTCGTCGGGCGGATGGCGGACAGGGTGCCCGGTGCGGCCGTCTCGGCCGTTCTCGCCGTGAACCACGCCTCCAGGACCCTGGTTCCGCCCACCTCGAAGTCCCACGCCTGCGGGGGCACCGGTGAGATGCGGCCCTCGTCGAGGTGGAGGGACTCCTCGTCGCGGTCGTAGTGGAGGGCGAGAGGGAAGGTGGGGAGCGGGGCACGGACGTAGGGGCGGCGGCCGCCGGGGAGTTTGGGGCGGTCGCCGTCGCGGCGCAGCAGCCACAGGACGCGGCGGCCCGTCTCGACGCCCCGCGACCAGAGGTCGGGGTCCCGGGTGAGCGGGACGGTGAGGTCGGGGCGGGCGACGGTCAGGGTCCAGGCCAGGAAGTCCACCGGATCGGGGGAGTGGCCCAGCGCGTCCAGCAGGCCCGGGGCCAGGTTGGGCTCCTCGGCGCCGGGGCGGCGGTAGAGCGGGCGGATGCGGCCGGGACGCAGGAGGGGGACCAGGGAGGTCGCCAGGAGGGGTGACTCCGGGGTCTCCAGCACGAAGATCTGGTGCTCGTCCGCGACCCGCCACAGTTCGGGGCGGGCCGCGTCGATCAGGCGGTGGTCGGGGATGAGCCACTGCTCGTCGAAGGGCGCGGTCAGGACGCGCACCGGATCCGGGCAGGGGCCCGAGGCGCGGGCCAGTTTCTCCGTGCCCGCGCCGGACCGGCCAGGCAGTTGCCCCACCGCCGTGTGCGGGGTGCGTGCGCGCGTCGGCTCGAACAGGGCCTCGCGGTCGTGGCCCTCCGCTTTCATGAGGGCGTCCCAGCGGGCCTTGAGGGAGACCGGGTCGGGGGCCGCCGGCCAGCCCCGGCCGAGCCGAGGCGGTGCGACGGACCACGGCATGAGGTCCGCCAGCGGCGGAGCGTCGTCGTGCGTCACGCTGGGCATGGTACGTGGGACTGCCCGCGGCACGTCACGTCGCGTCGAGGGTGACCGTGAAGGAGAAACGGTCGCCCCGGTAGTGGATGACGGCGGCGTCCAGGACCCGCCCGTCCCCGTCGTAGGTCACGCCGGTGTAGTGCAGGATCGGGCTCAGCAGTGGCACCTGGAGGAGCTGGGCGGTCTCCGGGTCCGCGAGCCGGGCCTCCACGGTGTCGGTGATCCGGCTGATGTCCGCGCCCACGACGTCCCGCAGCACCTTGGTCATCGGCCAGCGCAGCAGGTCGTCCGGGTCGATGCGGGCGGCGATCTCCGGACGGACGTAGTTGCGGGCGTGGTTGGTCGGCTCGCCCGTCTTCTCGTCGCCGCGCAGCCGGTGGTACGTCGCCACCTCGGCCAGGTCCGGGAAGAACTCGGCCAGTTCGGCCGGCACCGGAGCCCGCCCGTGGCCGAGGAGTTCCGTCGCCATGCCGGACTGCTGGGCCACGATCGCGTCGACCGAGCCGAGCAGCCGCACGGGCGCACCCCGCTGCACGCCCGGCTCGATGAATGTGCCGCGCCTGCGATGGCGGCTGATCAGCCCCTCGCCCTCCAGCTCCTTCAGCGCCTGCCGCATGGTCAGCACGCTCACCCCGTAGTGGCCCGCCAACTGCTCCTCCGTGGGCAGCCGCAGCGGGTCCCGGGGCGAGCGGCCGAGTATCGAGGCGCGCAGCGACTGCGACACCTGGTACCAGAGCGGCAGCTTGCGGTTGAGGACGATCGAGTCCGGGGCGAAGGAGGTCACGGGGGTCATCCGTACCGGCAGGGAGGGTTCAGTGCAAGGGGCGGAAGTGCCGCTCCAGGCCCTGCCACACGTCGTCGTAGTGCGGTTGCAGGTGCTCCGCGCGGGCCGCGTGCGGGGTGAGGGTGATCGGCCAGCGGGTCTCGAACATGAACGCGAGGCCGTCGTCGACCTTCTGGGGCCGGAGTTCGGCGGCGCTCGCCCGGTCGAAGGTCTCCCGGTCGGGGCCGTGCGCCGACATCATGTTGTGCAGCGAGCCGCCGCCCGGCACGAAGCCCCCCTTACCGGCAGTCTTCGCGTCGTAGGCGCCCTCGATCAGGCCCATGTACTCGCTCATCACGTTCCGGTGGAAGTACGGCGGCCGGAAGGTGTCCTCGCCCACCAGCCAGCGCGGCGCGAAGACCACGAAGTCCACGCCGGCCAGACCGGGGGTGTCCGACGGCGACGTCAGCACCGTGAAGATCGACGGGTCGGGATGGTCGTAGGAGATCGTCCCGATCACGTTGAAGCGGCGCAGGTCGTAGACGTAGGGGACGTGGTTGCCGTGCCAGGCGACGACGTCGAGCGGGGAGTGGTCGTAAGGGGCAGTCCAGAGGTTGCCGCAGAACTTGTTCACCACCTCCACCGGGCCCTCGACGTCCTCGTACGCGGCGACCGGCGCACGGAAGTCGCGGGGGTTGGCCAGGCCGTTGGCGCCGATCGGGCCGAGGTCGGGGAGACGGAAGGGGGCGCCGTAGTTCTCGCAGACGTAGCCGCGGGCCGTGGCGTCCAGGAGATCGACGCGGAAGCGGACCCCGCGCGGGATCAGGGCCACCTCGCCCGGCTCGGCGTGCAGCAGTCCGAACTCCGTGCGCAGCAGGAGACCGCCGCGCTCGGGGACGATCAGCAGCTCGCCGTCGGCGTCGCTGAAGACGCGGTCCATCGAGGAGTCGGCGTGGTACACGTGCACGGCCATGCCGGTGCGCTGGGTGACGTCGCCGTTGCCGCCCAGGGTCCACAGGCCGGCCAGGAAGTCCGTGCCGTCCTGCGGCTCGGGCAGGGGGTCCCAGCGCAGCCGGTTCGGGTCGGGCACCGACTCCGTGAAGGGTGCCGTACGGATCCGGCCGTTGTGCGTGTGCGTGAACGCCGGGTGGGCGGCCGACGGGCGGATCCGGTACAGCCACGAGCGGCGGTTGTGGGCCCTGGGCTCGGTGAACGCCGTACCGCTGAGCTGCTCGGCGTACAGGCCGAGGGGAGCGCGCTGGGGTGCGTTGCGGCCCTCGGGGAGGGCGCCCGGGACGGCCTCGGAGCTGTGCTCGTTGCCGAAACCGGAGAGGTAGGTCAGCCCCTCGGCGGTCTTGCGTGCGTCCCCGCTGCCCATGGTCGCTCCCTTGCCGTCCGATTCCTATGTATCACCGTAGGATTGCGGTTTCCCGGGCGCAAGAGGCCGACGTGATCTCCTCATGGAGGACGACGCGGGCGCGGTGAGAACCCGACCACAGGGGGATCCGAGCTGCCGGACGAATGTTCTACGCTCCCCGGCATGTCGTGGACGCGGGGGTTCGTCGCCGCGCTCGCCGTCTGTGTCCTGATGTTGACCGGATCCGCGGGCTGCGCTTCCAGTGATGCCTACGGGCAGGGCGGGACCGGAGAGTCGTCGCCGCCCGTGGGCAAGCTCCTCGACGACACCGACGGGGAGGGGCACCGCCTGCGGGAGGTGGACGACAAGGGCGCACCCCGGGTCGCCATGGAGGTCCAGCCCGACGCCGACGGCAGCTGGGACGTCCGGCTGACCGTCCCCGCCTTCCGCTTCTCACCGGCCGGTACCGCGGCGCAGGCCGTGGCCGGCCAGGGCATCGCCCGCCTCTTCGTGGACGGCCGCCCCGTCGCCACCCTGCGCGGCCCGGACCACCGCCTCGCGGCCGACTATCTCCCGCACGGCACCCACCACGTCACCGCGCGCCTGTACGCCGACGACGGCACGGTCTGGGCCGTGGACGGCGAGCCGGTCGAGTGCACGGCGGACATCACCGCCTCGGCTGCCGAGCCGACGTCCACGGTGAGTACCGGGAGCGCCTCGCCCCGTACCGGGGGGCGAGGTTCACCGGACCGCGGTGGAGAGGCATCATGAAGCCCGTGCCCGACGCGACATCGCTCCGCCGCGCGCCCGTGCAGCGGCGCAGCGCGGAACGCCTGACCAGGATCCTCGACGCCTGCGCCGACCTCCTCGACGAGGTCGGCTACGACGCCCTGAGCACCCGGGCCGTGGCACTGCGCGCCGGTGTCCCGATCGGCTCGGTGTACCGCTTCTTCGGCAACAAGCGCGCGATGGCCGACGCGCTCGCCCAGCGCAACCTGGAGCGCTACACCGAACGCGTCACCGAGCGGCTGAAGGAGGCCCGGCGTGGGGGTACCTCCCGCTCGAGCGAAGCCGAGAGCGGGGGAGACTGGCGGGTCGCCATGGACGCCGTGCTCGACGAGTACCTGGCGATGAAGCGCACCGCGCCGGGCTTCTCCCTCGTCGACTTCGGCAATCAGATCCCGGTCGGGGCCCGGGACGGCGAACCCAACCACCGCGTCGCCGAGCGCCTCACCGAGCTCCTCTCCGGCTATCTCGACCGCGAACCCGACGACGACATGCAGCGCGTCTTCCTCGTCGCCGTCGAAACCGCGGACACCCTGGTGCACCTCTCCTTCCGGGTGGACCCGGAGGGTGACGAGAAGATCATCGGGGAGGCGCGGGAGCTGTTGCGGGCTTATCTGGCGCGGGTGCTGGACTGAGAGCGCTCAGGACCTGTCCGGCCGATCACGGTGGAGGAAAGCACCGGCGCCGACCGGAAGGCCTAACCCCCGGTTTCGGCCGGGAGAGGTCTCCCCTCCGTGCATACCGGTCGGTATGCTCATCCGGGAAGAGGCACCGCTGCCCCCAGGAGGACCCGTGTCCCGCACCGCTCTGCGTATCTGTCCCCTGTGTGAGGCCACCTGCGGGCTGACACTCACCATTGAGGGCACGAAGGTCACCGGCGCCCGCGGCGACCGGGACGACGTGTTCAGCAGGGGATTCATCTGCCCCAAGGGAGCCTCCTTCGGGGCCGTCGACAGTGACCCCGACCGGCTGCGCACGCCACTCGTGCGCAGGGACGGCGAGCTGCGGAAGGCGAGCTGGGAGGAGGCGTTCGAGGCGGTCGCGGCGGGCGTCCGCCCGGTCGTCGAGCGGTTCGGTCCGCACTCCGTCGGGGTCGTCCTCGGCAACCCCAACGTGCACACCGTGGCCGGCGGCCTCTACCCGGCGGTGCTCCTCGCCGGCCTCGGCACCCGCAGCCTGTTCACCGCCTCCACGCTCGACCAGATGCCCAAGCACGTCTCCAGCGGGCTGCTGTTCGGCGACGCGAACGCCATCCCCGTACCGGACCTGGACCACACCGACCACCTCCTCCTCATCGGCGCCAACCCCCTGGAGTCCAACGGGAGCCTGTGCACCGCGCCCGACTTCCCCGGCCGGCTCAAGGCGCTCAAGGCCCGCGGCGGCACCCTCACCGTCATCGACCCGCGCCGCACCCGCACCGCGCAGCTCGCCGACCGGCACATCGCGATCCGGCCGGGCACCGACGCGCTGCTGCTCGCGGCGATGACCTACGTGCTGTTCGAGGAAGGCCTGGTAGACCTCGGCGAGCTGGGCCCACACGTCCAGGGCGTCGAAGAAGTGCGCGCCGCCGTACGGGAGTTCACGCCCGAGGCCGTCGCCGAGGCCTGTGACGTCGAGGCCGCCGTGACCCGTGCCCTGGCCCGCGAGCTGGCCGCCGCGTCCACGGCCGCCGTATACGGCCGCATCGGCAGCTGCACCGTCCCGCACGGCACCCTCGCCAGCTGGCTGGTCGACGTCCTCAACATCCTCACCGGCAACCTCGACCGGCCCGGCGGCGCCCTCTTCCCGCTGGCCGCCACGGACCGGACGCCCCGCCCCGCGGCACCGGGCCGGGGCTTCGCGCTCGGGCGCTGGCACTCCCGGGTCGGCCGCCACCCCGAGGCGAAGGGCGAACTGCCGCTCTCCGTACTCGCCGAGGAGATCGACACCGCCACCGAGGAGGGCGAGCCGATCCGGGCGCTGATCGCCGTCGCCGCCAACCCGGTGCTGTCGGCCCCCGACGGCGACCGCCTCGACAAGGCGCTGGACTCCCTCGACTTCATGGTCGTCGTCGACCCGTACCTCAACGAGACCTCGCGCCACGCGGACGTCGTGCTGCCGCCGCCCCCGCCCTCGCAGAGCCCCCACCACGACTTCGCCTTCAACACCCTCGCCGTACGCAACCAGGTCCGCTACACCCGCCCCGCCCTCCCGCTGGAGCCCGGCCGGATGGCGGAGACGGAGATCTTCGCCCGGCTGATCCTGGCCGTCACCGGCATGCACGGCGCCGACCCGTCCGCCGTGGACACACTGGTCGTCGACCAGACCCTCGGCAAGGCCGTCAAGGAACCCCACTCACCCGTGCACGGCCGCGACCCCCGCGAGCTGGCGTCCCTGCTCACCGGCGACGACGGCCCCGAGCGGCGACTCGACATGATGCTGCGCCTCGGCCCCTACGGCGACGGTTTCGGCGTACGACCGGACGGGCTGAGCCTGGAGAAGCTGCTGGCCCATCCGCACGGCATCGACCTCGGTCCGCTGCGGCCCCGCCTGCCACAGCCTCTCAAGACCCGTAGCGGCAAAGTCGAGTTGCTGCCGTCGCCGATCGCGGACGACCTGCCGCGGCTGCGTGAAGCCTTGGCGCAACGCCCCGCCGGACTCGTCCTCGTCGGGCGCCGGCACCTGCGGTCCAACAACAGCTGGATGCACAACGTCCCCGCCCTGACCGGCGGCAGCAACCGCTGCACCCTGCACATCCACCCCGAGGACGCCGAACGGCTCGGCGTGCGCGACGGGGCGCCGGTCCGGGTGAAGGGCGCCGGGGGAGAGGTGACCGCCCCGGCCGAGGTCACCGACGGCGTGCGCCGGGGCGTGGTGAGCCTGCCGCACGGCTGGGGCCACGACCGGCCCGGCACCCGGATGAGCCACGCGGCCACCGACCCCGGCGTCAACGTCAACCAGCTCCTCGACGGCAGCCTGCTCGACCCCCTCTCGGGCAACGCGGTCCTCAACGGCGTACCCGTCGAACTGGCCCCGGTGACGTGAAAAATACGGCTCCGATGGCCGAAATGCTCATGCCTCTGACCTCAGCAAAGCCGTGACCAGCAGTTTTGCGCTTATTGCTCGCACGTCAACGTCTTGTTAACGCCAAACGAACGGACCTAACGTCGTCGAACCGCCGGCCCTGGTGGGAGTTCAAGGGCGAACGTTAGGTATCCACTCATGTTGACCATCCTCGGCTTCGCCATGATCGCGACCTTCCTGGTCCTGATCATGCTGAAGAAGATGTCGCCGATCGCGGCGCTCGTGCTGATCCCCGCGCTGTTCTGCGTGTTCGTCGGCAAGGGCGCCAAGCTCGGTGACTACGTCATCGACGGCGTCACCAGCCTCGCCCCCACCGCGGCGATGCTCATGTTCGCGATCGTCTACTTCGGTGTGATGATCGACGTCGGCCTCTTCGATCCGATCGTTCGGGGCATCCTCAAGTTCTGCAAGGCCGACCCGCTGCGCATCGTCGTCGGCACGGCCCTGCTCGCGTCGATCGTCTCACTCGACGGCGACGGCTCGACCACCTTCATGATCACGGTCTCGGCGATGTACCCGCTGTACAAGCGCCTGAAGATGAGCCTGGTCGTGATGACCGGTGTCGCCGCCATGGCCAACGGCGTGATGAACACCCTGCCGTGGGGCGGCCCGACCGCCCGTGCCGCCACCGCGCTGAAGCTCGACGCCAGCGAGATCTTCGTCCCGATGATCCCCGCGCTCGCCGTCGGCCTGGTCTTCGTGATCGCCCTCTCGTACGTCCTCGGCCGCCGCGAGCGCAAGCGGCTCGGCGTGCTGACGCTGGACGAGGCGCTGGTCGGGGGCCACGTCAAGGACGAGGCCGCGGAGAAGGTCGAGGAGAAGGAGACCGAGGCGGTGCTCGTGGGCGCCGGCGGCTCCGGTTCCTCCGGCTCCGACAAGGTCGCCGCCCGCACCGGGGGCTCCGGTGCCGACGTCACCCTCGGCGACGACGACGAGTCCGACGACGACATGCAGGGCCTCGACCCGAACCGCGCCACGCTGCGCCCCAAGCTGTACTGGTTCAACGCGCTGCTCACGGTGGCCCTGCTCACCGCGATGATCATGGAGTACCTGCCGATCCCGGTGCTGTTCGTGCTCGGTGCCGCGCTCGCGCTGACCGTCAACTTCCCGCGCATCCCCGACCAGAAGGCCCGCCTCGCGGCCCACGCCGACAACGTCCTCAACGTCTCCGGCATGGTCTTCGCCGCCGCGGTCTTCACCGGCGTCCTCCAGGGCACCGGCATGGTCGACCACATGGCCAAGTGGCTCGTCGACGTCATCCCCAACTCCATGGGCCCGCACATGGCGTTCGTGACCGGCCTGCTCAGCCTGCCGCTCACCTACTTCATGTCCAACGACGGCTTCTACTTCGGCATCCTCCCCGTCCTCGCCGAGGCCGGTCAGGCGCACGGCGTGACGTCGCTGGAGATCGCCCGAGCCTCGCTGGTCGGCCAGCCGCTGCACATGTCGAGCCCGCTCGTCCCCGCCGTGTACGTCCTCGTCGGCATGGCGAAGGTCGAGTTCGGCGACCACACCCGGTTCGTCGTCAAGTGGGCGGCGCTGACCTGCCTGGTGATCCTCGCGTCGGGCATGCTCTTCGGGATCATCTGACCCTTCCGGTCCTTCCGACCCTTCCGATCCTTCGCAGGAGGTCTCGCCATGGGGCCCGGTGGGAACCGCGGCTGGCTGCTTCGCCTCGTCATCGCCTTCGGCTTCGCGCAGGGGGCGGTGTCGATGGCCCGGCCCGCCGTGTCCTACCGGGCCCTCGCGCTGGGCGCGGACGAGCGGGCGATCGGTGTCATCGCGGGCGTGTACGCGCTGCTGCCGCTCTTCGCGGCCGTCCCCCTGGGGCGCCGTACCGACCACGGCCGCTGCGCGCCCCTGCTGCCGTTCGGCGTGGTGCTGATATCCGGCGGCTGCGCGCTCAGCGGTCTGGCGGGCTCCCTGTGGGCGATGGCCCTGTGGAGCGGTGTGATGGGCCTCGGGCACCTCTGCTTCGTGATCGGCGCCCAGTCGCTCGTCGCGCGCCAGTCCGCCCCGCACGAACAGGACCGCAACTTCGGGCACTTCACCATCGGCGCCTCCCTCGGCCAACTGGTCGGCCCGGTCGCGGCCGGCGCCCTGATCGGCGGCCCCGACATGGCGGGCACCAGCGAGCTGGCCCTCGTCGTCGCGGGTGCGGGGGCGGCGGTCGCGTTCACGTCGTTGTGGCGCATAGAGAGCCGTACGACCTCCAAGTCCCGTACGGAGCGCGGCGAGCCCGTCCCGGTGCGGCGCATCCTGCGGGCCCGGGGTGTGCCAGCGGGCATCTTCATCAGCCTCGCCGTGCTGTCCGCGACCGACATCCTCACCGCCTATCTGCCGGTGGTCGGCGAACACCGTGGCATCGCGCCGTCCGTGATCGGCGTCCTGCTCAGCCTGCGGGCGGCGGCCACCATCGCCTGCCGACTGGTGCTCACACCCTTGCTGCGGCTGCTCGGGCGGGCGTGGCTGCTGACCGTGACGTGTCTGCTGGCGGCGGTGCTGTGCGCGGGGATCGCGGTGCCGGTGCCGGTGTGGGCGCTCGGGCTGATGCTGGCCGCGCTCGGCTTCTGCCTCGGCGTCGGTCAGCCGCTGTCCATGACGACGGTCGTCCAGGCCGCTCCCGACGGGGCCCGTTCCACCGCTCTCGCGCTGCGGCTGACCGGCAACCGGCTCGGGCAGGTCGCGGCGCCGGCCGCGGCGGGGCTGATCGCGGGAGTCGCGGGGGTGGCCGCGCCGTTCGTGATGCTCGGGGCGCTGTTGCTGCTGTCGTCGGGGATCGCGCTGCGGTCACCGGAGAGGACCGCGGACGGCGCAGTGGGGCCGGAGGGCGTGCGTCGGGCCCGGCGGATCCCGCCGCCGTTGCGCCGGAAGAGCGATATCTGACGGAGCGTGGGGCGCTCCTCCCACACTTTCCGGACGGAGTGTGACATCGAATCAGGTGCAGTCTGATTTGTATGAAAATCACCTGATTCGGAGGGTCTCGTATGCCGACCTCGTCCCGTCCGCGCAGAGCCGCCGCACTGGCGGCACTCACCGTCGGCGGAGCCCTGCTCCTCGGAGTCCCGGCCGCGGTGGCCGCCCCCGGGGACAACGGAGACGTCAAGATCCACATGGCGGGCACCGTCGTGGAGGCCCGGGCCAACCAGCCCAAGATCTGCAGGTTCTACCTCGACGCGGTCAACTTCGACGTCGCCCCGGGCATCAACTGGACCATCGAGCCGCAGTCCGCTCAGGTGGGCAACGGTGCGACCCTTTCCGGCGTCGTCACGCTGGCGAACGGGGAGGGCGTCACCGAGAACATGACGCTGACCGCGGGGCAGTACAGGCTGGAGTGGACGGTCGTCGGCGGCACGGGTGCGCCCAGGGAGAAGGCGTTCACGGTGAACTGCCCCGACAGGATCGGCGTGCCCAACGGAGGTCCGCCCGCGGGCGGCGGCGGCCTCGCCCGCGCCGACGCGTTCACCCCGGTCGCCGGCGCGGCCGCGGTGGGTCTGACCGCGGTCGGCGGAGCGGTCTGGTTCCGGCTTCGGCGCCGTCCCCATGGCGCCGCGTAGGCGAATCCGCAGGCCCTGGTACCGGACGCGCGCCTACCGCCTCACGAGAACGGCCGTACTGGCCGCCTCCCTGGTGGCAGGCGGCGTCTGGTGCGCCCAGGACGAGGAGCCCCCGGCTCCGACCGCTCTACGCCCGCCGGACTCCTCAGGGGCTCGGGTCGACGCACGGGGGGCGGTGCCGGAGCGGGGCGCGGGCGGAGTCGGCGGGGCGGAGGGTCGGGCGCGGACCGGGAGCGTCGGGAAAGCGGAGCCGGGGTGCCCCGGTGAGCGGGCCGGAGCCGGTACGGGCAGGGCTGACGCACACCGGCCGGGGCCCGGTAGGGCGCCCGGCGCGGCTCCGCAGCAGCGGCGCGAAGCCGGGGCCTGCGTGGGCTGGGCCGACGCGCACCGGCCGGGGCCCGGTGTGAGGCCTGGCGCGGCGCCGCCTCAGCCGCCCGGAACCGGTGCCGACGGTGCGCGGCCACAGCGGCCCGGCGCTCGTCCGGGTGTCGACGGTGCGCGGCCACAGCCACCCCGCGTTCGCCCCGGCCCCAACGGCGTACCTCCGCGGCACCCTGGAGTCAGTGGCGGAGCCGGCGCGGCTCGGCCGGCGCATCCCGGCGCAGTCGGCGGCAAGCCGCAGCCCCAGAGGCCTGTTGCCGGCCCTGCGGCTCCTGGCGCCCAGCGGCCCGCTCCCAGACCCGCGGCTCCTGGCGCCCAGCGGCCTGTTGCCGGGCCTGCGGCTCCTGGCGCCCAGCGGCCTGTTGCCGGGCCTGCGGCTCCTGGCGCTCAGCGGCCTGTTGCCGGGCCTGCGGCTACCGGTGCCCAGCGGCCCGCTCCCAGACCCGCGGCTCCCGGTGCCCAGAGGCCTGTTGCCGGGCCTTCGGCTCCCGGCGCTCAGCGGCCTGTTGCCGGGCCTGCGGCTACCGGTGCCCAGCGGCCCGCTCCCAGACCCGCGGCTCCCGGTGCCCAGAGGCCTGTTGCCGGG
>NZ_JBWKCC010000029.1:118121-135739 GCF_056436655.1 Streptomyces sp. NPDC043427
GGGCCTTCGGCTCCCGGCGCTCAGCGGCAGGCTCCCGGGCCTGCGGCTACCGGTGCCCAGCGGCCCGCTCCCGGTGCCCAGCGGCCTGTTGCCGGACCCGCGGCCCCCGCCGCCCAGTCCCGCCGACCCGCGCCGCCCGCCACCCCTCGCCGTCCACTCTCCAAGCCCCGGCCCCGCCCCCTGCCGCGCTCGCGCGCGACCGCACTCCTCATCCGCTACCTGAGTCTGAAGGCCCCGATCACGGACCTCCGGCTCGACCGGCAGCGGCGGCTTCCCGCGCCGCCCGATGACAAGGCGAACCTGGTGGGGTGGAACGCGGACGGGCCGACGCCGGGGGAGAAGGGAACCGCTGTGGCGGTCGGGCACTTGGACACGGACACCGGGCCCGCCGTCTTCGCGGGGCTCACCGAGTTGAAGCGGGGCGTCCTCGTGGAGGTGCGGCGGGCCGACGGGCGGACCGCCGTCTACACCGTCGACGCCATCAGGAAGTACGAGAAAGCGAACTTCCCCAACAAGGAGGTCTACGGCCCCCGAGGCCGCCCCGAACTGCGGCTCATCACCTGTGGCGGTGACTACAACCGCAGAAGCGGCTACTCCGGCAACCTCGTCGTCTTCGCCCACCTCAAGGAGATCCGCGAACCGGACAAACGCTCCCGTGCCCACTGAATCCGACCGCCCCCTTTCTCACCAGGTGGACCGGAGCGCCCTATCCCGCCCGGTCTCTTCCCTCGGCCGCACACTGTCCGTTAATTTCCGTGACCCACGAGTCCCGTACGTCCCGCACGGGACTTCCCAACCGCGGAGCACCAGCGCCGAGTGAGCCTCCGGGGGCACCTGCCATGACACGCGCCATCTCTCTGCACGACGTGAGCAAGTCCTACACGCGAGGCGTCCGTGTGGTGGACCGGCTGTCCGTGGACATCACCCCCGGGGAGTTCCTGGTCCTCCTCGGCCCCTCCGGCTGCGGAAAGTCCACCGTGCTCAGGATGATCGCCGGCCTCGAGGAGATCGACGAGGGCGAGCTGCTGCTCGACGGCGAGTACGCCAACCATCTGCCGCCGTCCGGCCGGGACATCGCGATGGTCTTCCAGAACTTCGCCCTCTATCCGAACATGACCAGCCGCGACAACATCGGCTTCCCCCTGCGCATCGAGACCCCCGGCGAGGACCCCGGCCCGCGCGTCGACACCACCGCCCGCATGCTGGGCATCGAGGACCTCCTCGACCGCTTCCCCGCCCAGCTCTCCGGCGGCGAACGCCAACGCGTCGCCATGGGCCGGGCCATCGCCCGCCACCCCTCCGCCTTCCTGATGGACGAGCCGCTGTCCAACCTCGACGCCAAGCTCCGCAGCCACCTGCGCGCCGAGATCTCCCGCCTCACCCGCGACCTGGGCGTCACCACGGTGTACGTCACCCACGACCAGGCCGAGGCCATGTCCCTCGGTGACCGGGTCGCCGTACTGCGCGGCGGCGTCCTCCAACAGGTCGACACCCCTCGCGCCGTCTACGCCCTGCCGCGCAACGTCTTCGTCGCCGCCTTCATCGGCACTCCGCGCATCAACCTGATCCGAGGTGTGGTCCGGGCCCCGCTCGACGGAGCGATGAGCATCAGCCTCGGCAAGCAGGCCCTGCGCCTGCCCGAACCCCTCTCCCTGGACCACCAGTTGCTCCGGGTCCAGCAGGGCCGCGAGGTCATCGTCGGCCTGCGCTCGGAGGCCGTGCGTATCGCCAAGCCCGCCGCCGCGCGGCCCGGCGAGGTGGTGATCACCGGCCTGGTGGAGCACCTGGAGTACCAGGGGCACGAGGTCATCGTGCACTTCGACACCGGCTCCCGGCCCGCCGTCATACCCGAGTTGGAGGCCGCGCGGCCCGGGACCCGGGCGGCCCGACGCGGGCGGCCGCGCCGCGAGGGCACGGTTCTCCACCGCTTGCGGGAGCGGGCGGGCGCGCTGCGGGCGGCCGCCCCGACAGCGGTCCTGGACGCACCCACCGACGGCGACCGCGGGCCCGCCGCCTCCGCCGCCTCCGCCGAGGCGCGCCTGCCCGGCGACCTCGTCGTCCGCACCAGCCCCGACATCCAGCTCCGCCAGGGCATGCAGGTCCCCCTCCTCGTCGACCTCGCCCACCTCTTCGTCTTCGACCAGCACGGCGACCGCATCTGCCCGGCCCCGACCCACCTGCCGGACCTGGGGGAGTGAGGCGTACCACGACGGGGTGAGCCTGGCCGGAAGCATCTGGCGCCGGAAAACTAACGTCGCTAGTTTGTTGTGCCGTACGACATGGTCCCGCCGGAAGGAACGCGATGAAGGCACACGACGGCATGTACATCGACGGCGTCTGGCGCCCGGCCGCCGGCCCTGACGTCATCGAGGTCGTGAACCCGGTCGACGAGCAGGTGATCGGCCGGGTCCCCGCAGGCACCGCCCTGGACGTCGACACCGCCGTACGGGCCGCCCGTACCGCCCTCCCGGCCTGGGCCGCGACCCCGCCCGCCGAGCGGGCCGCGCGACTGACCGCCCTGCGGGACGTCCTCGTGGCCCGCAAGGACGAGATCGCCGAGACCGTCGCCGCCGAACTCGGCTCCCCGCTGCCCTTCGCGCAGGCGGTGCACGCGGGCGTGCCGATCGCGGTCGCCGGGTCGTACGCAGAACTTGCGGCGACGTACGAGTTCGAGGAGAAGGTCGGCAACTCGACCGTCCTGCACGAGCCGATCGGCGTGGTCGGCGCGATCACGCCCTGGAACTACCCGCTCCACCAGATCGTCGCGAAGGTCGCCCCGGCGCTCGCCGCGGGCTGCACGATCGTGGTGAAGCCGGCCGAGGACACCCCGCTCGTCGCCCAGCTCTTCGCCGAGGCGGTGCACGAGGCGGGTCTCCCGGCGGGTGTGTTCAACCTGGTCACCGGCCTCGGCCCGGTCGCCGGACAGGCCCTCGCCGAACACCCCGACGTCGACCTGGTCTCCTTCACCGGCTCCACGGCCGTCGGCCGGCAGATCGGCGCGACGGCGGGCGCGGCCGTCAAGAAGGTGGCCCTGGAACTGGGCGGCAAGTCCGCCAACGTCATCCTGCCCAGCGCCGACCTCGCCAAGGCGGTCAACGTCGGCGTCGCCAACGTCATGTCCAACTCCGGCCAGACGTGCAGCGCCTGGACGCGCATGCTGGTGCACACCTCGCAGTACGAGGAGGCGGTCGAGCTCGCCGCCGCCGCTGCCGCCAAGTACGGTGACCGCATCGGCCCGGTCGTCAACGCCAAGCAGCGGGCCCGGGTGCTGAGTTACATCGACAAGGGCCTCGCGGAGGGCGCCCGCCTTGTCGCCGGCGGCACGGAGCCTCCGCGCGAGCAGGGTTACTTCATCAGCCCCACGGTCTTCGCGGACGTCACCCCCGACATGACCATCGCGCAGGAGGAGATCTTCGGCCCGGTCCTGTCGATCCTGCGCTACGAGGACGAGGAGGACGCCCTGCGGATCGCCAACGGCACGGTCTACGGGCTCGCCGGCGCCGTCTGGGCCGGGGACGAGGCCGAGGCGGTGGCCTTCGCCCGCCGTTTGGACACCGGCCAGGTGGACATCAACGGCGGCCGCTTCAACCCCCTCGCCCCCTTCGGCGGTTACAAGCAGTCGGGTGTCGGCCGGGAACTCGGCGCGCACGGTCTCGCCGAATACCTCCAGACCAAGTCCCTCCAGTTCTAGTCCCTCCAGTCCTCCCTCCGGTTCTTGTCCCTGCGGTTCTAGTCCCTCGCGATCCAGGAGCGTTGCCCGTCATGGCCGTCCGTGCCGCCGTACTCCCCGCCATCGGCTCCCCGCTGGAGATCACCGACATCGAGCTGCCCGACCCCGGCCCCGGCCAGGTCCGTGTCCGGCTCGCGGCCGCCGGGGTCTGCCACTCCGACCTGTCCCTGTCCGACGGCACCATGCGGGTACCGGTCCCCGCCGTCCTCGGCCACGAGGGCGCGGGCACGGTGGTCGCCGTCGGTGAAGGGGTCACCGGTCTCACGCCCGGCGACGGAGTCGTCCTGAACTGGGCTCCGTCCTGCGGCAGTTGTCACGCCTGCTCGCTCGGTGAGGTCTGGCTGTGCGCCAACGCGCTCAACGGCGCCGCCGACGTGTACGCCCGAACCGTCGACGGCACCGAACTCCACCCCGGCCTGAACGTCGCCGCGTTCGCCGAGGAGACGGTCGTGCCGGCGAGCTGCGTCCTGCCCCTCCCCGAGGGCATCCCGCTCACGGACGCGGCACTGCTCGGCTGCGCGGTCCTGACCGGTTACGGCGCCGTCCACCACTCGGCGCGGGTTCAGCCCGGGGAGACGGTGGCGGTGTACGGCGTCGGGGGAGTGGGCCTCGCAGCGCTCCAGGCGGCCCGTATCGCGGGTGCCGCGAAGATCGTCGCGGTCGATGTCTCCCCGGCGAAGGAGGACTTGGCGCGAGCCGCCGGAGCCACGGACTACGTGGTGGCCTCCGACACCACGGCCCGCGAGATCCGAGGTCTCACGGACAAGCAGGGCGTCGACGTGGCCGTCGAGTGCGTGGGCCGCGCGAGCACCATCCGCGCGGCCTGGGACTCCACCCGCCGTGGCGGCCGTACGACGGTCGTCGGCATCGGCGGCAAGGACCAGCAGGTCACCTTCAACGCCCTGGAGATCTTCCACTGGGGCAGGACCCTCTCGGGCTGTGTCTACGGCAACTCCAACCCGGCGCAGGACCTGCCGGTGCTCGCCGAGCACGTACGGGCGGGACGTCTGGACCTGGGCGCGCTGGTGACGGAACGCATCGCGCTGGAGGGGATTCCGGCGGCGTTCGCCAACATGCTGGCGGGCAAGGGCGGCAGGGCGCTCGTGACGTTCTGAGTCCGAGTTGTCCGGAGCGCCCCTCGGGTGCTCCGGGCAATCTTCGCGCACGACCGTTGACCCCATACCGTCCGGTCAGTATGTTCCCGGGAACGTCCCCACCGCACCCACCGGAGTGTGCACGCATGGACACCTTCCCCACCGCTCAACCCACCCCCGTGACCGCGCCGGCGACTCCCCATCGCCGCCGTGTGGCCACCGCCGCCGCCCTCGCCTCGGCCGTCGAGTGGTACGACTACTTCGTCTTCGGGATCGCCGCCGCCCTCGTCCTCGGCGACCTGTACTTCCCGGCGGGCAGCTCCACCGCCGGAGTCCTCGCCTCCTTCGCCACCTTCGCCGTCGGCTTCCTCGCCCGCCCGCTCGGCGGCATCGTCGCCGGACACCTCGGCGACAAGCGCGGCCGCAAGCCGATGCTCGTCCTCGCGCTCACGCTGATGGGCCTGGCGACGACCGGCATCGGTCTGCTCCCGACGTACGACACGATCGGCGTCGCCGCCCCGGTCCTGCTCGTCACCCTGCGCGTCGTCCAGGGGCTCGCGGTCGGCGCCCAGTGGGGCGGCGCGATGCTGCTCGCCACCGAGTACGCGCCGGAGGGCAAGCGCGGTGTCTACGGCAGCGTCGTCCAGCTCGGTGTCCCCATCGGGGTGGTGACCGCCAACAGCGTCTTCCTGCTGGCCGGCGCGTTCACCACCGACACCGCCTTCGCCGCCTGGGGCTGGCGGGTCCCCTTCCTGGTCGGCCTGTTCGTCCTCGCGCTCGCCTGGTACATCCACACCCGCGTCGAGGAGACACCTGCGTTCCGCGAGGCGGAGCGGGCGTTGGCCGAGAAGGAGAAGGCTGAACAAGGCTCGCCCCTGCGCACGGTCCTGCGCGACCACCTCGGCACGGTCCTCCTCGCCGGTGGCTCCTTCGCCGTGAACACCGCGACCTTCTACATCCTCATCACCGGCGTCCTCGACTACACCACCCGCGAGCTCGGCATGAACCGCGGCGCCGTCCTCACCGTCTCGCTCTGCGTCAGCCTCACCCAACTGGTGCTGATCCCGGCCTCCGCGGCGCTCTCCGACCGCGTCGGCCGCATCCGGGTCTACGCGTTCGGCGCGGCCGGCATCGCGCTGTGGGCCGTACCGCTGTTCCTTCTGATCGACACCGGCTCACTGCTGTGGCTGGCGGTCGGCACGTTCGTCGCCAGCTGCTTCCTCAGCATCATGTACGGGCCCCAGGCCGCCCTGTTCGCCGAGCTGTTCACGCCCGAGATGCGCTACACGGGCGCCTCCCTCGGCTACCAGATCGCCGCGGTGGGCGGCGGCGGACTCGCGCCGTTCGTCATGGTCCTGCTCCTGGAGACGACGGGCACGTCGATGTCGGTCTCCGCGTACATCGTCGGCCTCTCGGTGATCGCGCTCGTCTCCATCAAGGTCCTTGCGGCCAAGGCCCGTTCACGCTGACAGTTCCGGCCGCTCCGGCTGCGGCTCCACGGCCGCGGCCGCAGCCGCCGGCGCCCGCCGTGCCCGCACCCGGGACCGCGACACCGCCACTCCGGCCAGGCACAGCGCACCGCCCGCCAGCGTGAGCACCCCCGGCACCTCGCCCAGGGCCAGCCACGACATCAGCACGACCAGCGCGGGGACCGCGTACGTGGTCGCGCCCATGCGGCTGGCGGTCGTACGGGCCAGGGCGTACGCCCAGGTGGTGAAGGCGAGCGCGGTCGGGAAGACCCCCAGGTAGACCATGTTGAGCGTGGCCGGCACGGGCGCCTTCGCCGCTTCGCTCACCAACTGCCCGGTGAACGGCAGGCACACCACCGCCCCGACGAGACACCCGAACGTCGTCACCTGCAACGCGCTCGCCCTCCCCAGCGCCGGCTTCTGCGCGACGACCCCGCCCGCGTACGCGACCGCCGCCAGCAGGCACAGCGCCACCCCGAGCACCGAGGAACCGTCGTCGCCCGACATCGACAGCCCCACCGTCACCGCGCCGGCGAACGACACCGCCATCCCCGCCACCAGCCGCGGCGGCATCACGTCACCGAGGAGGCGTGCGCCGAGCAGGGCGATGAGGAGGGGGCCGATATTGACGACCAGGGCCGCCGTTCCCGCGTCCACCTCCTGCTCCCCCCAGTTCAGGGCGACCATGTAGAACCCGAACCACAGCACCCCCGATATCCCGATCCCCCGCCACGCCGAACGCGCGGGCCACCCCTCCCGCCGCACAGCACAGATGGCCCCCAGCGTCACCGCCCCGGCAAGCAGTCGCCCGAGCGCCAACGCACCCGGCGAGTACGCGGCCCCCGCACTTCGGATCGACACGAACGCGGAGGCCCACAACACAACACTGACCACAGCCGCACCAGCGGCGAGCAACTCCGTGCGACGTTCCGGGCGGGACAGGGAGGCAGACATCATGCTCCAGAGGCTAGGGAGAAACGGGGCCGATTTCGGACGGGGGGTTGCGGTGGCGCGGAGGTCGTAGGCGGAGCCGACCGGTGGGCCGCGCTAGGGGGCTTCTGACGGATCTCCGCGGCGTCGCGACGCCCGGCACGTACTCTCGCCGCACCAGCCGAAAGCCCAAGTAAGCCCAGTACGAGGGCTTCCGGCCGGCACACCGAGAGCACGCACCGGACGCCGCTCCTTCCTCCACGGAGATCCGTCAGAAGCCCCCTAGTTCAGCGCCGCGGTCCGGATGCCCAGCAGCTGGTGCAGGACCCGCTCGCCCGTCGGTGTCACCTTCACCGCCCGCTCGGAGCCGATGCGCACGCACCAGCCCGCCTCCAGAGCGTGCCGGCACAGGGCCGCGCCGGCGACGCCCGCGAGGTGGGGGCGGCGCTCGGTCCAGTCGAGGCAGGCGCGGGCCAGGGGGCGGCGGCTCGTGCGGTCGAGAGTGATGCCGACGGAGTCGAACCAGCCGACCCCCGCGTCCGTCAAGGCGAACCCCGTGTCCTGGAGGAGGAGTTCGCGCGTGGTCAGCGCGTCCGTGATCGCGATGCCCAGGCGGCCGGCGAGGTGGTCGTAGCAGGTGCGGCCGCGGGCCATCGCCGAACCGGCGCTCGACTCGCGCAGGCTGCGCGGCCGTTGGCCCACGCTGGGGCCGAGCTGGGCGGCCAGGTCCTCCACCAGCTGGGCGACCCGGGCGTCGGAGAGCCGTACGTAGCGGTGCCGCCCCTGCCGCTCCTCGGCCAGCAGCCCGCCCGCGACCATTTTGCCCAGGTGCTCGCTCAGCGTCGACGCGGCCACTCCCGCGTGCCGCGCCAGCTCACCCGCGGTCCACGCCCGCCCGTCGAGCAGCGCCAACAGGCATGCGGCCCGCGTCTCATCGGCGATCAGCCCGGCAAGCCGGGCCAGCCGCACCGCCTGGGGGTCCTTGCTGGTCATGCCCCCAGCATGCGGCACGAACACTTCGGCCCTGACCGAACGGTCCCGTACCGATCGCCCGAGCAGCGACTGGGCGCGCCCACCTCGGCAAACGCCGAACCGCCCCCCGCCCACGCCCAACCGCCTGAGCAGCCCCCGGCGCAAAGACATCGGCGACCGCATCTCCGCACCCACCCGACCACCGAGCGGCCCCCGCCGCGCCCCCTCGGCAACCGCCCCCTGAACCGGACCCGCCCGGGCGGCTTGCTGCCGCGCCCCCTCCGCAACCGCCGCCCCGCCCGGTACCGGACCCGCCCGAGCGGCCTGCCGACGTGTCGACCTCCGCGACCGGCACCCCGTCCTACCCCGCCCGCCCCACCTGCTCGTACTGGCGCACCAACCCGTCCAACAGCGCAGTCAGCCCCGTCTCGAAGGCCCGCTCGTCGATCTTCTCCTGTTGCTCGGCGAGAAGGTGCGCCTGGCCGAGGTGGGGATAGTCGGCGGGATCGTACGCGCTCTGGTCATCGACGAAGCCGCCCGCGAACGAGCCCAGCGCGGAGCCCATGATGAAGTACCGCATGAGCGCGCCGATGGAGGTCGCCTGGGCGGGTGGCCAGCCGGCGTGGACCATCGCCCCGTAGACCGCGTCGGCGAGCCGTAGCGCGGCCGGGCGGCGGCCGGGGCCGCGGGCGAGGACGGGGACGATGTTGGGGTGGTCGCGGAGGGCCGCGCGGTAGGAGACGGCCCAGTCGTGCAGCGCGGTCCGCCAGTCCCGGCCGCTGTCCTCGAACATCGACAGGTCGACCTGCGCGCTCACCGAGTCGGCGACCGCCTCCAGGATCTCGTCCTTCGTGCGGAAGTGGTTGTACAGCGAGGGCCCGCTCACCCCCAACTCCGCGGCGAGCCGGCGCGTGGAGACGGCGGCCAGTCCCTCCGTGTCCACGAGCGCGCGTGCCGTCTCGACGATCCGGTCGGTGCTGAGGAGGGGCTTGCGCGGTCGGGCCATGGCGCACATAGTAGGGCTGCGCCCGTGAAACTAGCAGTGCTAATTTAAATGTTCGGCCTTCGAGATCCGCTATCTGTGGGGTGACTCGGCATGAATCTGGAGCTCAGCGAGGAGCAGACCGCCGTACAGCGACTCGCCCGGGACTTCGTGGCACGCGAGATCGCCCCCCACGTCGTCGCCTGGGACCGGGCCGAGGAGGTCGACCGGGGGATCGTGAAGAAGCTCGGCGAGCTCGGCTTCCTCGGCCTGACGATCGACGAGGAGTACGGCGGCTCGGGCGGCGACCACCTCGCGTACTGCCTGGTGACAGAGGAACTCGGCCGCGGCGACTCCTCCGTGCGCGGCATCGTGTCCGTCTCGCTCGGCCTTGTCGCCAAGACCATCGCCGCCTGGGGCAGCGACGAACACAAGCGCCGCTGGCTGCCCGGCCTCACCTCCGGCGCGTACGTCGGCTGCTTCGGCCTCACCGAGCCCGGCACCGGCTCCGACGCCGGCAACCTCACCACACGCGCGGTCCGCGACGGTGGGGGAGACTACGTCATCAACGGCACGAAGATGTTCATCACCAACGGCACGTGGGCCGACGTCGTGCTGCTGTTCGCCCGTTCCACGGACGCGCCCGGCCACAGGGGCGTCTCCGCCTTCCTGGTCCCCACCGACACCCCCGGCCTGACGCGCCGCACCATCCACGGCAAGCTCGGCCTGCGCGGCCAGGCCACCGCCGAGCTGGTCCTGGAGGACGTGCGCGTCCCGGCCTCCGCGCTGCTGGGGGAGGAGGGCAAGGGCTTCTCCGTCGCCATGTCGGCCCTGGCGAAGGGGCGGATGTCGGTGGCGGCGGGCTGCGTCGGCATAGCGCAGGCGGCGCTGGACGCGGCCGTCCGGTACGCGACCGAACGTGAGCAGTTCGGCCGGGCCATCGCCCACCACCAGCTCGTCCAGGAGCTGATCAGCGACATCGCCGTGGACGTCGACGCGGCCCGCCTGCTGACCTGGCGCGTCGCCGACCTGATCGACCGCGGCCTGCCCTTCACCACCGAGTCCTCCAAGGCCAAGCTCTTCGCCTCGGAGGCCGCCGTACGCGCCGCCAACAACGCCCTCCAGGTCTTCGGCGGCTACGGCTACATCGACGAGTACCCCGCGGGCAAGCTGCTGCGCGACGCCCGCGTGATGACCCTCTACGAGGGCACCAGCCAGATCCAGAAGCTGGTGATCGGTCGGGCGCTGACGGGCGTCTCGGCCTTCTGAGTACGTCGCAGTCCCTGGCCTGAGTATCTCGGCGGATGTGGTCTCGGCCACGTCCGCCGAAGCTGTCCCCATGAATGACACACCGGTCAAGCAGCAGAACACGGCCGCCTTCTACGGCCAGGCCGTCGCCTCCTTCGCCGTCGCCATGGCGGCGACCGCCGTCGGGATCTACCAGCTCAAGGCCGATGCCTGGGTGCGGGCCTTCCTCGCCATCGCCGTCCTGTACCTGGTGACGTCCGCCTTCACGCTGGCCAAGGTGATCCGCGACCGGCAGGACCCCGCTGAGCGGGGACGCTAAGCGACCGCTCACCTTCGGCGGTATGGTGGAGCTCCTGTCACCGAGAGGGGCGAACGAGTGAGTACGGCGGAGGAGACGGCCGGCGGCGAAGCGCAGCCGTGGGGCGAGGTGACGCCCGATGCGGCTCGGCGGCTGCTCATTGCCGCGGTGGAGGCCTTCGCCGAGCGCGGCTACCACGCCACGACGACCCGTGACATCGCGGGCCGCGCGGGCATGAGCCCGGCCGCGCTCTACATCCACTACAAGACCAAAGAAGAGCTGCTCCACCGCATCAGCAGGATCGGCCACGAGAAGGCGCTGGAGATCCTGCAGACGGCGTCCCGGCGTGAGGGCACCCCCACCGAGCGGCTCGCCGACGCGGTGAGCTCCTTCGTGCGGTGGCACGCCGGCGGGCGCACCACCGCACGGGTCGTGCAGTACGAGCTGGAGTCGCTCGGCCCGGACGCCCGCGCGGAGATCCTCGCGCTGCGCCGCCAGGTCAACGCGGAGGTGCGCGGGATCATCGAGGAGGGCGTGCAGACGGGTGAGTTCGACGTCCTGGACGTCCACGGCACCACGCTCGCCGTGCTCTCCCTGTGCATCGACGTGGCCCGCTGGTTCAACGTCAACGGCCCGCGCACGCCCGATGAGGTCGGCGATCTGTACGCCGACCTCGTGCTGCGGATGGTGGGCGCGAAGTAGTCGCCGCGCTGGTCAGAGGTAGTACCGGGACACGGACTCCGCGACGCACACGGGCTTGTCGCCGCCCTCGCGCTCGACCGTGAACGCGACGCTCACCTGGATGCCGCCGGGTACGTCCTCCACGCCGGTGATCGTGGCGGTGGCGCGCAGCCGGGAGCCGACAGGCACCGGGGCGGGGAAACGCACCTTGTTGGTCCCGTAGTTGACGCCCATCTTCACGCCCTCGACGGAGATCAGCTGGGGCCCGAAGAGCGGCAGCAGCGACAGCGTCAGATACCCGTGCGCGATGGTGGTGCCGAACGGCCCGGCCGCCGCCTTCTCCGGATCCACGTGGATCCACTGGTGGTCGCCGGTGGCCTCGGCGAACAGGTCGACGCGCTTCTGGTCGACCTCCAGCCAGTCGGTGTACCCCAGCTGCTCGCCCACCGCCGCCTTCAGGTCGTCGGCGGACGTGAAGATCCTCGGCTCTGCCATGTCTGGGCCTCTCGCGTGACGAACTCGGTTCTCCATGCATGCTAAGCGACTGCTTAGCATGGTCGGATCGGGAGCCCCTGTCAACGGACGGGAGGGGACGGCGTGGGCGGGGGCCGCTAGGTAGGGTTCGAGGAGTGCCCCAGATTTCAGAGAAGATCCATGAGCTCACCGTCGGCCAGCTCTCCGCGCGCAGCGGCGCCGCCGTCTCGGCCCTGCACTTCTACGAGTCCAAGGGCTTGATCAGCAGCCGCCGCACCTCGGGCAACCAGCGCCGCTACACGCGTGACACCCTGCGCCGGGTCGCCTTCGTCCGCGCCGCCCAGCGCGTCGGCATCCCGCTGGCCACGATCCGCGAGGCCCTCGCCGAACTCCCCGAGGAGCGCACCCCCACCCGCGAGGACTGGAGCCGCCTCTCCGAGGTCTGGCGCGTCGAACTCGACGAACGCATCAAACAACTCAACCGCCTCCGCGACCACCTCACCGACTGCATCGGCTGCGGCTGTCTCTCCCTCAACACCTGCGTCCTGTCCAACCCCGACGACGTGTTCGGTGAACGCCAGTCGGGCTCCCGCTTGTTGGTGGAGAAGGGCGGCCGCGGGACGAGCGAGCCGCGCACACGGCCCGCGTAACCCTCCCGGCCGCCCCGGCCTCACTCGTACTCCGTCCCGCCCTTCCGCGTCAGATAGGCCGGACTCACCGCCTTCGCGATCGCCCGCCCCCCGGTCACCGCGCTGTACCGCTCACCGCGAGGACGGATGACCACGCCCTCCCGCAGATGCAGCTCACGCCCGGACACCGTCTCGCGGCCGGCGGCGATCTCCAGGACGCGGTCGATGTCGTAGGGACCTTCGAACAGCCGCGGCACCAACGGCAGCTCTCCGTCCAGGAGTTCCGCCGCGTTCAGCCACCGCACCTGCCCGTCGATCTCCGCGGACACGTCGAACACGGCGTACCCGAGCGTGTCGCGTCGCCCGTCCGCGCCGTACGTCAGGTCCTGCACCCCAGCCCCGTACACCTCCCCGAAGATCCCCACCCGTCGCGCCCCCAGCCGCTCGGCGAGCCGCGCCGCGGCCTCGGCGACGCCGTGGCCCCGTACCGCCCGCCAGTACAGATTGCGCGGGTCCTCCTTCAGCGCCAGCGACTTCGCCCCGAAGCCCTTGGACGAGACGTACACCCGACCCGAGTCGGCGACATACGTCAGCAGGCACGCCGACCCGTGCAGCTTCTCCGTCAGGACCACAGCCTCGCCCGCGGTGAAGATGTCCGGAAACCGCTGGATGTTCTCGATGTCGACCCACGGCAGCAGCTCCGGCGCGGACTCGACATCACCGTTCATCATGGGCGGTACGGGTGGCACCCACTTGGTGATGCCGAGCAGCGCGGCGAAGTCCGTCCCCTCCTGTGCCGCCCGGCCCAGGTCGAACTCCGCGAGCGCCTTCGGCCGGCACACGATGCCCTGCGACAGCTCCCCGCGCAGCCGCACCGCCTTGACGCGGTCCGCGTTGCCGCCCGCCAGCCGCCCGGTCAGCCCCAGCTCCTCGATCAGCTCGGGCGGCAGCACCGACTGCTCGGGGATGTACACGGCGGCCTCACCGGTGCGGTACGCGCCCTTGGCGACAACGGCCCGATACAGGCCCACCTGGGCCAGTTCGAGCGCGTCGGCGTTCGGGTGCTCGTGGACGGTCAGCACTTCGGCGGTCACGCGCAGCGTCGACATGGGGAGTCCTCCAGGTGCCTCACATGGGTTTCATCACCCAGAACTCTCCGCACGCAAAAGTCATGGATCGAACGAATTAGCGCCTGGTAGCCTCACGCTCTTCGGCCTACGCGGCCCCACGCCGTCACATCAGGGGGTGCGGCATCCCCGGCGCACCCCCCTCGATCTAGGCCGACACGAGCACGCGCCCCCGCCTGGCGTACGCCAGGGACTCCGGTGTCAGGACCGGGCGTGGTACCAGGATCCCGCACTCCGTGCAGACGGGACCCGACGACGGTTCGTGGTCCAGGTCGTACCTCCAGACCAGACGCGCTCCGTCGCACACCGGGCAACTCGCGCCCGGTTCGCGCTCCAGCGCGGCGATGAGCCGACGCAGTACCTCGGCCAGCGGGTGACGGGGGTGTACCCGCGGGTCGTCGCACCACGCGACTCCGAAGCCGCCCCAGGTCAGCCGGTGCCAGTCGTCCACGCTGCCCGGCCGGCGCAACCCGTCGTGCTTCTCCTTCTTGCGGCGCTCGGCGAACTCGACCTCATAGGCGAGCCAGACCGCCCGCGCCTCCTCCAGTTCGTCCAGTGCGGCCACGAGCCGCGCTGGATCGGGGGAGCGGTCCTCCGGCCCGAACCCCGCCCGGGAGCACAAGTGGTCCCAGGTCGCCCGGTGCCCGTAAGGAGCGAACCGCTCCAGGCACTTGCGCAGTGAGTAGCGCCGCAGTGCCAGATCGCACCGCGGGTCGCGCACCTGTCTCGCCAGACTCCGGAAACCGGCCATCGCCCTGCACCTCCGTCACACCTGCACCTGTACTTCGGTCACTTCGGCGTCTCCGTACGGACGTCGCCGAATAGACGTGTCGACACGCGATTCGGCTCCATCCGATTTCGGATGGCCCCCCATAAGCCGTCCGGGCTTGCGCGCGCCTCGCCCTCTGTTGCCCGCGTGCCCGATGTGGCGTCCATGTCGACTCCTGACGACCCGCGTCGACTTTGCAAAAAGTGACGCTTGCTCATCTTCAATCTCGGGGATACCGGCGGTAACCTCCGGCTCACCCCCATCGCAAGGAGCTGCCATGCCGCGGCGAACCCCACGCAACGCTCTCGACAGACTGAGAACTCCCAGTCGATTCCCCGGGTTCCTGAAGAACGCCTCCGTATGCGTCCTGATAGCCGGGCTTTTGTCTCCGCTCACTCAGGCAGCGGTGGCGGCCGAGCCCACGGCCGCCGCCAACGACCACTGCGGCGGCCAGTGTTCCGACATCCTCCCGCCCGGTCAGAACGGCAATGCCACGCTTGCCCAGGTCCTGCTCAACCAAGCCTTCGGCACCCAGCCCGAGCACGCCGAGGACCAGCTCGGCCCCTACTCCAACCTGGCCAAGGGCTACACCACACTGACCAACGCCACGATCAACACCTTCTTCAACGACGCGTCGTTCGGAGTGCCCGCCGACCAGGTCGCCTCCACCCTCAAGCCGGCGAACCGCAGCGACGTGACGATCGTTCGTGACAAGAAGACGGGCGTGCCGCACATCACCGGTACCACTCGATACGGCACCGAGTTCGGCGCCGGCTATGCGGCGGCCCAGGACCGCCTGTGGCTGATGGACGTCTTCCGTCACGTCGGACGCGGCCAGCTGACGTCCTTCGCGGGCGGCGCAGCCTCCAACCAGGGCCTGGAACAGCAGTTCTGGCGCAACGCCCCGTACACCGAGGCCGATCTCCAGGCCCAGATCGACAACGCCATCGCCACCAACGGCGCGCGCGGCCAGCAGGCCCTCGCCGACGCCAAGGCCTACCTCGACGGCATCAACGCGTACATCGACGCCTCCGACAGCGGGCGCTACTTCCCCGGCGAGTATGTCCTGACCGGGCACAAGGACTCCATCACCAACGCCGGCACCATCGACCACTTCAAGATCACCGACCTGGTCGCGCTCGGCTCCGTGATCGGCGCGCTCTTCGGCTCCGGAGGCGGCGGCGAGGTCAACAACGCGATCTCACTGCTGGCCGCCCAGGAGAAGTACGGCGTCACCGAGGGCACCAAGGTCTGGGAGTCCTTCCGCGAGCGCAACGACCCGGAGGCCGTCCTCACGGTCCACAACGGCGAGAGCTTCCCCTACGCCACCAAGCCCGACGACCCGCAGGGCCAGGCCCTGCCCGACCCCGGCTCGGTCGTCGAGGAGCCGCTGGTCCACGACCGTACGGGCAGCGCGGCCACCAGCACCGCCACCACCGCCTCCACCTCGGCGGCCAAGACCGCCCTCACCTCGGCCAAGCGTGGCATGTCCAACGCCCTAGTGGTCAGCGGCAAGCACACCGCAAGTGGCCACCCGGTCGCTGTCTTCGGCCCGCAGACCGGCTACTTCGCCCCCCAGCTGCTCCTGCTCCAGGAGATCCAGGGCCCGGGCATCAGCGCCCGCGGCGCCTCCTTCGCCGGCCTGAGCATGTACGTCGAACTCGGCCGCGGCCAGGACTACGCGTGGAGCGCCACGACCTCCGGCCAGGACATCATCGACACCTTCGCCGTCGAACTGTGCCAGGACGACTACCACTACCTGTACCACGGCACCTGCACGGCCATGGACAAGGTCGAACAGAAGAACGCCTGGACCCCGACCACGGCCGACGGAACGGCCGCCGGCTCGTACACCATGCGCGTGTGGCGGACGAAGTACGGGCCCGTCGAGTACCGGGCCACCGTCGGCGGCAAGAAGGTCGCCTACACCACCCTGCGCTCCTCCTACCTGCACGAGGCCGACTCCATCATCGGCTTCCAGATGCTCAACGACCCCGACTACGTCAAGAGCCCGCAGACCTTCCAGAGCGCGGTGCAGCACATCAACTACACGTTCAACTGGTTCTACGCGGACTCCCAGCACACCGCGTACTACAACAGCGGCAACAACCCGGTCCGCGCGAACGGCGTCGACGCGGAGTTCCCGGTGTGGGCGCAGTCCGCGTACGAGTGGCGGGGCTGGAACCCGACGACCAACACCGCCGACTACACGCCCGCGTCGGCCCACCCCAACTCCATCGACCAGGACTACTACATCTCCTGGAACAACAAGCAGGCCAAGGACTACACGACCGCGCCCTGGGGCGACGGCTCGGTGCACCGCGGGAACCTGCTCGAGGACCGGGTGAAGAAGCTGGCCGCGGCCGGTGGGGTGACCCGCGCGTCCCTGACGAAGGCGATGGCGGACGCGGCCACCGCCGACCTGCGGGCCGAGGACGTGCTCCCCGACCTGCTGAAGGTCGTGGGCAGCTCCACGGTCACCGACTCCACCGCCGCGGCCGCCGTCAGCAAGCTCCAGACGTGGCTGTCAGCGGGCGGCAAGCGCACGGAGACCACGGCCGGTTCGAAGAAGTACGCCGACGCCGACGCGATCCGTATCCTGGACGCCTGGTGGCCGCTGCTGGTCAAGGCCGAGTTCGAACCGGGCCTCGGCACCGACCTGTACACCGCGTTCACCAACAACCTGCCCATCGACGAGGCCCCGTCCGCCGGCCACGGCCCGACCGGCTCGCACGCCGGAAGCTCCTTCCAGTACGGCTGGTGGAGCTACGTCGACAAGGACATCCGGTCGGTGCTCGGCGAGTCGGTGCAGGGACCGCTGGGCCGCAAGTACTGCGGCGGCGGCACCCTCAGCGCCTGCCGGGACATCCTGATCAGCACCCTGAAGGAGGCGGCCGGCAAGACCGCGGCCCAGGTCTACCCCGGTGACGACCAGTGCTCGGCGGGCGACCAGTGGTGCGCCGACACCATCGTCCACCGCACCCTGGGCGGCATCAAGCACGGCAAGATCAGCTGGCAGAACCGGCCGACCTTCCAGCAGGTCGTCGAGTTCACCTCCCACCGGTAAACACCGGTACGGGGGGGGGGGGGGGGGGGGGGGGGGGGGGGGGGGGGGGGGGAGGGAGGGGGGGGGGGGGGGGGGGGGGGGGGGGGGGGGGGGGGGGGGGGGGGGGGGGGGGGGGGGGGGGGGGGGGGGGGGGGGGGGGGGGGGGGGG
>NZ_JBWKCC010000030.1:0-89769 GCF_056436655.1 Streptomyces sp. NPDC043427
CCTCCCCCCAACACCCACTCACCCCCCCTCTTCTTTGCCCCCTTCCCCCCCCCCCCCCCCCCCCCCCCCCCCCCCCCCCCCCCCCCCCCCCCCCCCCCCCCCCTCGGTGACGTGCTGGGGTCAGTTGGGCAGCGGGGCGAGATTGGCCACGTACGCCTCAAGGTCGGCCCGGCGAATCCGGCGCGTACGGCCCAACTTGATGTACTTGAGGGCGCCCTCGGCCATCAGCTCGTAGACAGTCGAACGGCCGATGGCGAGCGCTTCGGCAGCCTCTTCGGGCTTGTACAGGAGTCGGTCGACGGGAGCGGCAATCGCGGTGCTCATCCGGGTGTCTCCTATGCGGGAGGGTCTTGGGCACTTGGCGCTTGTCCGAGGTGCGGATTTCTGCGTCATTGCGTCATCAGCGACATTCGCGCTTCTGACCTGCGCTTTTGCTCGACGCAGTGGTTAGGCGCTGCGTCATCCCTGCGGCATGGGCTGCGTCATCGGGTGACGCAGATGACGCAGGATGACGCAGAGGCTGGAGGCTGCGTCATGGCTTTCACCGCAGGTCAGGGGACGTTTAGCGTCCCGCGTGACGCAGATGACGCAGCGTCTTCCCTCTAAGGACAAGAGAGGGGGTGTCTGTTGTGGTGCGGTGCCGCTTCAAGCGCGAAGAAGGAGCCGCTTCGCGGCGCGTCCTTCGGGCGGCGCGGTGCGCCGAACAGCAAGAAGAGCACGCCGGGCCGGTGGTGCTCTTCTTGCTTGTTCTGGCGATCACGGCGGGGTTAGTACATCCGCTTCTGCTCGGGTGGGGGCGGGGCGGCCAGACGGGTCATTTCGAGGTACCGGCCGGTGCTGGTGCGCCCCGAGTCGATGAGGACGCCCCGTGCGGCAAGGGTCGGCTGAAGTCGCTTGAGCCGGTCGGAGAGGACCTTGCCCGTGGTCGGCCAGCCCTTGGGCAGGGGACGTGGCTCGTCGCTGCTGTAGAGGCCGGTGAGGAGGTGCAGCCACTCGGTGGAGGTCATCCGCTGCGCCGTGCCCGGCTCGATGGTGTCAGCGTGCCTGAGAACGGTCTGTGCGAGGAGGTCGCCCTCGATCACGTCGTCATTCAGGTCGTCGAGACTGGCCCGGTAGGCGGTGAGAGCCCCGAGCCCGGTCGCTGCGTCGAGCTGCGCGCACAGGTGCGCGAAGTCGGCCATGCGCATATCGGTGGGGGTCTCTGCCTCGGCCGCCCGGACCTTGACCGTGAGGTCCAGCAGCGAGCCGAGAACGACGGGCAACACCTCCGCGTACTCCGCCCACAGTTCCGCTTCGGTGCGCCGGACCTTGGGGCGTTCCAGCCGCAGGGGCAGGAGCCGTTCGGCGAGGTCGGGCCGGATGACGCCCACGTCGATGCCGGTCAGGAGCAGGGGTCGGCGGTAGCCGACGCGGAACACGTCCCCGTCGGTGAACAGGGCGCGCTTGACGTTCTCGATGCCGGTCACGATGCAGCACATTGCGTCGGACAGGTCCGGGGTCATGTGGGAGAGGTTGTCCAGGGCGGTGACCCACCCGGCGGCCACGGCCGCGATCAGGTTCTCCTCGTCCTTGGGCGCGCGGCGCAGGTCGCCGCTCATGCCCTCGATGATCCGCACGAGCATCCGCCCACCGGTGGACTTGCCCGCGCCCTGCGGCCCGGTAAGGAACGGCGCGGGGACCGGCACGGACGGCCCCAAACAGCCGATCAGCCAGGCGATAGCCAGGCACTCGGTCTCCGCGTTGGCGAAGTTACACAGCCTGAACAGCAGGTCGATGCCCTTGCCGTCGGTGTCCTTGGCCGGCAGGGGCAGTTCCCCGGTGAGCTGGGTGCGCCGCCAACACACCTCGCGCGGGTCGGGGGTGAGGATGTCCCAGCCGGTGGGGTGGATGCGGACAGACTGTCCGTCGTCGCGGCCGAGGTCCAGCCACGTCGCCCCGTCGAACCCGGGCGCGACGCGGATATGCACGGACTGCACGTCCTCAGACAGCGCGAGCGCTTCGATCAGGTCCAACGCCTCCTTGAGGGCGGTCCCGTTGAACACGCCGTACCCGTCCCTGAACAGGCCGACCATGAGTTCCTGGCGATGGCTGCCCGTGGTGCCCTGCGAGCGAATCGGACGGGCCACCGGGTGGCCTTTCCTCTGCGCGTACACGGTGCCGTCGGGGGTGCGGAAGTACCGGAAGTGCGCCTGCGCGTAGTCGGTGATGACTTCGCGGGCAGGGGTCTTGTCATCGTCAGACATGGGTCACAGTCCCAACCTGGTGCGGGCATTGGTCCACGCTTCAGCGCAGTGCCGCGGGGATTCGCCCTTGGCCTGCGCGGCGGTGAACAGTCGCGTGACATGGGCGTCGGTGAGGCAGCCGCACCGGCCATGCGTGGAGAGCACGGCGAGGAACGTCCGGTAAACGGTGGTGTGGATCGCGCTGCGGGCTTCGGCGATGCGCTGCTCGGCCATGGCGATGCCACGCTCCAGGTAGGCGGGAGTGCGGTGGCGGCACTCCCCGGCCCCGACTCCTGCGGGCACGGTGACTGCGTGCGGGGCCGGCCGGAGTGTGGAGGGTTCCTTCACGGCCAGGGCGCGGACTACGTCCGGCAGGGTGGTCAAGGTGCCGGTGCCGGGACCGAGGTAGCGGGCGTAGGACATGGTGGACTTGATGTCTACGCCGGGCCTGACCGCATTGGCGGACTGCATCGAGCCCAGGTAGATCCAGTGCTCGCCACGGGTGGTGGGCACGGTCTGGGTGGCCGGCAGGTTCTCGCGTGCCCACGTCACTGCGTCGGCGTTGTCCAGGTCCACGACCGTCAACCAGGCTCCGCCGGGGTGGTAGGCGACCGCGCTCGCTCGCACCCATGCGCGCCGCCAGACGCCGGACTGGATGACGTCCGGGTCCGTGGTTGCGGCGGCCCAAGCATGGCAGGGGCCGGGGCAGGCGCACGGCCCGGCGTTCTTCATGTTGGGCCGGCCGCCGCACGCGTTGTTTGCGCACCTGCGGCAGTTGCCGAACGGAACCTTGCCCGCTCGCAACGGCAGCACCGGCACGCCGGAGGCTGCCAGGGCGAGAGCAGTACGCAGGTGCTCTCCCCGAATGTCGGTCGGTTGCGTCATGCTGGAGACCTCCACAGGTCAGTAGTTGGCAGGTGGGCAAGGGCGGCCCCGGACTTTGGCGAGAACGGGGGCCGCCCTTGGCGTAGCTAGAAGGGCGGTTCGTCGCTGTTGCCGACGGGGCCCCACGGGTCGGGGGCGTTGTCGCGGCGGCGGCGCGTCCATCGGGGGTGGTGCGGGAGCGGCAGCAGGACCAGGTGGCGGTTCTCGTCCCAGCACGTGCAGGGCAGCCACTCGGTGCCGGCGTACTCGCCGTTGTGGTCGCCGTAGTCGTGGTTGGTACCGCCCTCGCCCCGGCAGTCGGGGCATGCGGGGCGAGGGGTGTCGGTCAGAGCCAGAGCGCGGCGCGGCCAGTCGATGACCTTGAGCCTGAGTCGGATCACGGGTGCGGTTCTCCTGTCAGCGCTTGGAGTTGAAGAGCTTGAGCGTGATGCCGCCGACCCCGATTGGTCCGGCGGCGCCGGCGATGACGGTGGCGGTGTGGGCGGCGGCGTCGAGCAGGACGCACAGCGCGGCGACCAGTCCCCAGCCGCCGACCACGACGGCTCCGGCGATGGCGAACGGGACGAGTAAGCGCCGCCACGGGATGCCGGTCGCGGTGGTGTCGTGGACGGTGATCACGATGGGCTGGCCGGTGGTCTGTGCGCGGTGGTAGAGGTCGGCGGGGATGTGCGGGGCGATGTGGCCGGACGGGTTGGGCTGGTGCATCGGTGCTCCCCTCGGGGTGTGCCGCGGGCCCGCGCCGAAGGACGGTGCGGGCCCGTGCGGGTGGGTGTGTGCTTGTCGCGTGGCTTGTCGTCTCGCTTGTCGTGTGGCTTGTCGCCTTGCTTGTCTTGTCGCTTGTCTTGTCGCTTGTCGCCTCCCAGGTCAAAGCCCGTTTCCGGCCCCCAGAGGAGGGGGAGGCGACATGTCTTCTGGTGGGGCGACAAGCGACAAGCAATCAGTCCTGCGGGGGCTGATCGGGAGCGTGCCGGCGGTGGACGTAGCGGGCTTTGGTGCCCTCCCCGACGCGCACGGCAGTGCCGTCGTTGACCCAGTCCTTGAGCCACCCGACGACCGTCTGACGGGTCGTGCCGTGCTCGTCGGCGAGCGCGCGGGCGATCGCCGATGCTCCCGTCCCCGCCGGCCCGGCGGCGAGCAGGGCGGCGAGCGCGGCGCGCTGCGCGGGACTGTCCTGCTCCTGCTCGCCAGGCAGCGCCGACAGGTTCAGCCCACTCGCAGCTGCGGCGGGCGGCGCCGGGTCGGGGGTGCACGGCTCGGCAGCGGTGCCGAACTCGGCGTCGATCTGCTCGCGGAAGCGGCGGGCGAGTTCGTCTTCCTCCGACACCGGCCGCGCTCGCTCGCTCCGCAGGGCGGACAGCTTCAACCCGCCCCCGGCTGAATCGGCGGTGGAGTCGTGGTCGGTGGCGGTGGTGGGCTGGTCTCCCATCCACGCGGTGCGGTCCGTGTCCCACCGGCGGGCGTATGCGGGCCCGGCCGCCTTGGCGGACACCGCGTCGAGGGTGGGGTGCAGTTCGGAAGTGGCGGCGGTGATCTCCCGGATCTGGTTGGGCAGGATCCGCCACGCCTTGAACAGTCCGGCGGGTGATTCCGGGGTGGCCATGAACCCGGCGCCCTTGTAGGGGGCCTGGTCGACGCGCAGCCCGCGGGTGCCGGGGAACATCTTGGACAGGTCCATGCCCTCGGTCTCGCCCCCGGTGAGGGCGACACGGACCTTTCCTTCCCGGCGGATCATCAGGTTGCCCAGCACCGACCCGGTGGCCCCGAGGGCGGTGAGGACGGTGCGCACGCCCATGGCGCGGGCGATGCGGATGACTTCGAGGATCTTCTCGGCGAGCTTGCGCATCTGCCGGTCGGTGCTGACCAGGATCTCCGCGCCCTCGTCGATGACCAGCATGATCTGAGGAATCTGCGCGCTCACCGGCAGCAGGTCGGTGTTGGCCTTGGCGAGCAGGTCCTGATAGGCGGTCTTGCGGTGCTTGGCGACCCGCACGGCCGTGTCGAGCATGGTCAGGGCTTCGTCGTAGGTTCCGGCGAGCCAGTCCACACCGGGCCGTACCGGCTTGCCGTCCTCGCGGGCGAGCTGCCCGGACAGTGCGGGGCGCACCCAGGGCAGGCCGGCACTGCCGGCGTTGAGGTCGATCACCCACGTGAGCACGTCGGTGGTGCGGGCGAAACCGGCCAGGATCGTGTGAACCATGTTCGTCTTGCCCGACCCCGTCGGCCCGACCACCAGCGCACACTGTTCGCGCAGGTAGACCAGGATGTCTTCCGCGTTCGTGCGGTAGCCCCACGGGATGCCGGTGAGCAGGGACAGCGGCGTGTAGTCGGTGGGGTAGGTGCGCTCTTCCATCAGGACGTTGACCGTGGTCACGTCGATGATGACCCGCCCCTGGTCAATGCCCGGCGAGGCGGCAACCGTGCAGCCGTGCGGCAGGCGCGCATCCGCCGACAGACGCGGAGACTCGGCGGCGATCTTCTGATAGGTGGCGCCGCCCGCGGGAAGTTCGGCGTCGAGGGAGAATCCCGCGCCGGTCTCCCACATCTCGACCCCGACCACCCGCACGGTGATGGAGCACACCCGCTGGATACGGTCCACCCATTCCGCGGCGATCGCCCGCCGCTCCGCGGATAGTTCAGCGGCGATCTGCCGCTCAGCCGCTGCGAGCGCTTCCTCCTCACGGGCTTCCTCGAACAGGGCGGTGGAGCGGGCGGCGGCGCCGATCCCGACCCCGATGGCGGCGAGGGAGCCGAGCGCGGCCCAGGTGAGGGGGCCGTGGGTCATGGCCCACGTGGTCCAGCCCGCGCCCACCAGCCAGGACGCGGCGCGGGTGGCGAGGGTGCGGCCGGCGTTGCGCACGCGCAGACCGGCGACGGAGTGACCGAGGGCGCCGGCGGCGCCGACGGCGAGTGCCCAGCCGGGGGGCATGTGGGTGGCGGCTCCGGTGGTGGCGACGGCGAAGGCTCCGGTGGTGGCGGACAGGGCGCCGGTCACGGGTCCGTGACCGGCCGCCCAGTCCAGCACCGGGCCACTACCGGTCTGGTTGGTGGTGGCGGTGCTGCTCATCTCAGACGTTCCAGCCCTTCTCGGCCTCGGTGCCGTTGCGGGGGTCTTCGTGGCGGGCGATGTCCTGCTCGTGTACTTCGCGGAAGAGCGGGCCCATGTCCTCGGCGACCGCGACGGCGCTCATGACCGCGCCGAAGATGTCGTTGAAGCCGTCCGCGATCTCCTTCTCCAGCGGGAATTCACTGTCGGAGCGCTCGGCGAGGATCTTCATCACGTTCGCCACCGAAGTGAGGGCGGCGGGCAGGCCTTCGACCATGGCGAGGATCTCCATGGCGTTGTCGGGCTCGTAGGCGTTGGCGGCCTGCTCCATCTCTGCGGCGGCCTCTTCGAACCGGAATCCAGACACGTGCTCTCCTTCACTGACATCGGTGTTCGTGCTGGTGGGGACACGGCCCTTGGGCCGCTTGACGTGGTCGGCGATCCCGTCGGTGCCGTCCTTGGCGGCCTGCGCATCCGCGGCGGCCTCTGCCTCGCTCAGCTCCGCGCGGATGTCCGCGTCGCGGTCGGCGCGCTCGGCGGCCGCGACCGCGAACAGCCGGGCGAGCAGGCGACGGCCGGGGTGGATGAGCCAGGGCAGGTTGAACTTGCGCCCGAGCGGGCTGGTCAGGAAACCGAGCAGACCGAGCGGCAGGGCGAGCAGCGCGGCCAGCATCCGGCGGGCGTGGAAGCGTGCTGCAGAACGGCGCAGGGACCGCCGCGCCGCCCGCCGGGCAGGCGCCCTACGCACTGCGGCACGCTGCGCGGCCACCTGGTCGGCGGTCTTGCCATCCCGCCGCGTTCGCTGCTTGGCGATGGCCGCCTTCTGCGCGGCACGCGCCTTCCCGGCTGCGCTGCTCATCAGCCGCCCAGCCACACCACGACCGGCACCCGAACCGGACTTGCCGGAACGGGAACGAGAGGTGGGGTTGGGGGTGCGGCGGGTGTCGGCGACCGCGCGGCGCGCGGCGGTGGTCTGCGCCCGCCTCTCCGCCCGCGATCCGCCGGCCGCCTTCTGCCCTGCCCGCAACGCCCGGACCTGCCCCACACGGCCCGCAGGCTTCGCACCGAGCCGGGAGGCGGCGGTGCAGGGGCTGGTCGTCTTCTTCGGCGATCCAGACCCCGTTCGGGCCGTCTTGCTGCCTGCGGTGCTGCGGGCGGGGGTGTGACCGGCGCCGCGGCGGGACTGGCCAGGCACCCGACCCGACCCGCTACCCGAGCGGCCCGCGCGACTGCCGGCCGTCCCGCCCCCAGCGAGGGTCGCGGTTCGGGCGGCGGCGTTGCGGCCTGCGGTGCGGGCGGCGGTGCGGCGTGCTTCGCGGCGTGGGTTGGGCTTGCGATTGCGGGTGGCGGCGGCGACCCCGAGGACGGCCATGCCGGTGGCGGCGACCGCCGCGGCGATGGGGCCGCCGGCCAGGGAGGCGGCGGCGACCATGCCCACGGTCGTGTTCGTCCCCGACAGGGCCAGGGGCACGACGGGCCAGCCGCCAGGTGTGTGGTCCACCTCCGCCACCGTCGGCGCCGGGGCGGGGGGAGCGGCTGGGGGCGGGGGCGGTGTGCTCGGGGCAGCCTCAACCACTACCGGTTCGGTGCTGACTTCGGTCATGCTGCACGTGCTCCTTCAGTGGAGTAGGGCCCGGCCGGGGCCGTAGGAAGTTGCTGGCCGGGCCTGCCAATTGGGGTCAAGCGGCGCGCTGGTCGTCGGGATAGGCGCAGGGCACGCATGTGCCGAGTGAGGCGGGGATGACGTAGCCCGCATCCGTGCGGCACTGCGGGCAGGTGCGGCGCGCCTGGTTCGCCTTGGCCAGCGCCGCGCGCTTCGCGGGGGTCATGGGCCTAACGGGCTTGGCGGCGTCGATGCGGTAGAGGTAGGCCACCAGCGGCCCGCGGCGCCGCCGCGGACGCTCAACCTGGGCGGCCACATCCTGACCACCCGGCCGCAGCCCGCTCGCGCGCAGCTGGCGGCGGGTGGCCAAACCCTCCGGCGCCAGACGCCAGGGATAGACCGGTAAGGCGGCCATTAGTGACTCGCGATGGCCAGCTCAGCACCGCCCGTGCCGGGGTCGCGGTGCTCGGCGTAGCGGGCAGACACCCACCCCACCGACCACCCGCACAATTCAGCGGCGGCCCGCACCGGAAGCTCAGCATCGAACGCAGCCGCCACAATCTTGCGGGCCTCGTCCTCGCTCAGCTTGCCCGCGGCCGGACCGCGCTCCAGCAGCGCGGCGCGTTCACGCGCCGCACGCTCCTCACGCTCGCGCTGTTCACGCGCCCGCGCCGCCTCCTGCTCACGCCGCTCACGTTCGGCCCGCTCGGCAGCCTCACGGGCCAGGCGTTCACGCTCCTGCTCACGCTGTTCACGCTCGCGTTCACGGCGTTCACGCTCGGCCCGCTCCGCAGCCTCCCGGGCGGCCCGCTCCGCGCGCTCCTCCCGTCGGCGCCGCTCCTCACGCTCCGCAGCCTCCCGCGCCAGACGGGCTTCGTGCTCACGCTGTTCACGCACCAATGTGGCGGCGTGCTCGCGCTCCTCCCGGGCCTGCTGGCGGGCGGCCTCTGCACGCTCCCGGGCCGCCTGCTCGCACCGCTCCCGGTCGGCCTGCTGCCGTACCTCCAGTGCCGCTACGGCGGCGGTGATCGCGCGGCGGTAGGCCAGCCCGGTCTCTGCGGTGACGATCAGCAGCAGCGGCGCCACCGCATGCACGGCCACCCCGACCAGGTCTTTCGCCAGGGCGGAGTCGGCGGTGTTCAGCGCCAGGGTCATGGCGCCGGTCATCCACCGCAAGGTGATCGGCCACCGCCCGCCGTGCCCGCCCAGCCGGGCCAGCACCGAGTCGAGACGAACCACGATCACCACGGCGGCATCGACCACGAGAGGCAGGATCGGCGCTGTCCACTCCCACGTCTCCGGGGTGTGGGCGGCCATCAGGGGAGTGACGGTGAGGATCGAGTAGAGCATGGCGCCGGACACGATCAGCCACGTGCCCACCGACAGCGCGCGTTCCGCTGAACGGATCTGAACACCGTTCACGCCGCGCCCTCCGTCGGCCTAGGGGAGGCGGCCGGCACCGAGCGGAAGCCCTGAACCGTCTCCTCCTGGGTGAACGGGATAGCCCGCCACGTCACCTCGGCAGCGGGGCGTTCATCGCCCGCCACCCATCCGTGAAGGGGCGCGCCCTGGGTGGCGGCGTAGGCGTAGGCGTCCTGCTGGCTGCGGTGGATGCTGTGCGGCGCGCCCCAGTGGAGCAGCAGCACCAGCGACCGCCCCTCCAACCGGGCCGCCTCCAGCTCCTCACCCAGCAGGCGAATCCGCTCCTCGCGCTCGCCCAGGACGATCTCCAGGTCCGTGAGCGCGTCGTGCAGCCGGAAGCAGTCCTCACGGAGGAGTGAGGCGTCGCTCGCCTCGGACTCGATGCGGGAGGTCAGCTCCCACACCTCACGTACGTGGCGTGCCCAAGCGGCATCCGCCTGCCCCTGCACCTCCCGGGCCCGGGCACGGGCTTGGGCGGCGCCCTCGCGCAACCGGCGCAGACGGCCCGCGGTGACGATACGGATCATGCCGCACCCCCGACCAGCGCCGGAGCACAGATGTCGCCGTAACCACTCAGCTCCAGCGTGGCGCCGGCGTAGTTGGCGGTCGCCTTCAGCACGAGCGTGCGGCCCTCGCTCTGTTCGGTGCAGGTGACGGCATCCGGGGTGACACCCAGGGCCTCTCGCCATGCCTCGAAGTCCGGCAGGCCGCTGTGGAAACTCAGCTCCAGCCGCTCCGGGTAGATGGGCGAGATGTGCACGGACGGCGTCGGCAGGTGCCCAAAGTCCGTGGCCAGCAGACGCAGCGCGCGCAGCGGCACGGCCAGATCGTCCAGCGTCGAGGTCTCTGCACTCACGCGCTCACCCCCGTGGCCGGCGCGGAGAGGTTGGTCAGCTCCACCCGGGCAGCCAGCGCCCGGCGGCGGGCCCGGCGCAGCCGGCGGGTGTCCAGCTCGCTCGGGGTGCGGTCGAGGGTGGCGATGTAGGCGTCCACCAACTCGATGTCCGCAGCGATGACCGGCATCTCGGCCTCGATCGCGTCCAGCTCCGCATCCGTCGGCGCCAGCCAATCAGCGAACGCGGTAACAGCCTCCTGAACAGTCACGATGTTCCTCATTGGGTCGTGGTCCTCTCACAGGTGGGAACGGCCCAAACAGCGGCTCCCGGTGTTCCAGCACCGGGAGCCGCGCGCCGTTGAAGTCGGTTTCCGGCTCCCCTCGACCCCGCCCGTACGGCGCCGCCCAAGGGGGCGGCCCGGACGGGTGGGGGAGGCAACCGGCCGCAGCGCTAGCCGCTGCGATGGCAGGTAGGAGTCGGACCGGATAGGTCGCGAGCGCGAGTTCCACTCACGATCAGCGGCATCTCACTGACACCGCCGGCCGGTCCAGTACGGCGGTGCCCAACGCTGTCGTCGAAACACTTGAACTCCCATCACTTGTTGATCAACAGGGGTGTTGCACTGCAAGGGGGACCTCGTCCCCACTCTCCGGCCGTTGCTCGCGGTCACCGGGCCACCTCGCCAGACCGGGCCGAAGCCCTGATTGATCCCCTGGCCTTTAGCGGGATTGCAGCGTCCCCGCCCTCTGCGCATGCGGCACGAGGCCGCCTTGAGCCGAGCTGTTGCGCTCGACTTGCAGTACCTGTTTTACAGGTACTGCATGAGGGTCCGTCAAGTATGGCGCCGGAACCTCTTGGTCTTGCGCCTGGACTTCTTGGCGCACATTCAGAATCGCCGCAGGTCAGGGGAGTTGGGCACCTCGCACGTAGACAGCTAGGGGACTTCTAGTTACGGTCGAGAAGTCCCTAGACGTCCCAACGGGGGTGCAGATGTCGAACGAGCGTTTAAGGTCCGCGCTCTTGGCCCGGGGCATGACGGTGCAGAGCCTCGCCGAAGAGATCAAGGTCAACCCCAAGACGGTCGAACGCTGGATCACACAGGGCAAGGTGCCGTACCGGCGTCACCAATACGCGACGGCGGCGGCGCTCAGGGTCGATGTGACGACCCTGTGGGACGACGAACGCAATGTCGACAGCGCAGCGGACCTGACCAAAGCCGAGATCGCGGCTGTCTACCCGCACCGGCACACGGTCCCACCGGGACTGTGGCGCGAGCTCTACAGTCGCGCCGAGCGGAACCTAGACGTACTTGTCTACTCCGGGCTGTTCCTCTCCGAAGATCCGCTGTTCCACGATTTGGCGCGGGCGAAGGTGGAAGCGGGGGCCCAAGTCCGCATCCTGCTCGGAGACCCTGGCTGCGCTGCTGTCCGGCAGCGGGGCATCGACGAAGGGCACCAGATCATGGACGGGAAGATCCGCAACGCCTTGATGCTCTACCGACCCCTCATGCGGAGTCACCCGGACATAGGCTTCCGGCTGCACGACTCGACTCTCTACAACTCCATCTACCGGGCCGATGACGAGATGCTGGTCAACCCACACGTCTACGGCTTCGGGGCCTACATGGCGCCCGTTCTGCACCTGCGCCGCTTGCCCGGCGGCGGGCTCTTCGAGACGTACGCGCATAGCATCGATTACACCTGGGAGCACGCCCGGCCGATCGCAGCGCAGGACATAGAGAGCATCACGGGAGCCTGAGTCATGGGACGTATCGACTACCTTCACGACCCCGACGCCCCGCCGGCCAACTCGGTGGTGCCCTCCGTCGTCGCGTTCGTGCAGAACGACTCTGGAGAGGTGCTGATGATCCAGCGATCCGACAACGGGCGCTGGGCGCTTCCCGGCGGGGGGCACGACGTGGGGGAGTCGATCAGTGACACCGTCGTGCGGGAAGTGTGGGAAGAGACCGGGATCAAGGCCGAAGTGGTCGACGTGTCCGGGCTCTACACGGATCCCGGACACGTGATGCAGTACGACGATGGCGAGGTACGCCAGCAGTTCAGCATCTGCTTTCGCGCGCAACCGGTAGGCGGCGAACTCCGTACGAGTGACGAGACGACACAGGTCCGCTGGGTCGCCCCGGCGGACCTGGTGGCGCTGGACGTGCACCCCACGATGCGGCTCCGTATCGAGCACGCCATGGATCGGGCGCGAACAGCTCCCTACATCGGCTGACGCTTGGCGGCGGCGACGCGTTCGAGGACGCGAGCCGTGCACGCGTGGATCTCGGGTTCGGCGCGGCGGATGAAGGTTCCGATCAGGCTGTCGGGCCCGTACCGTCCAGCGATCTCGTTGATCCGGTCGATCGGGTTCGTGGGCGTGCCGTCCGGCGTGGTGTTCATGTCGCAGTAGCAGAGCGCGTCGTTCAGGTGCGCACTCTCGCGGGGGAACTCGCCCTCCAACTCTTCGCGCATGCCGCGCGCTTCTGCCTCCATCCAGGCACAGGAGTGGTGGGCAACCAGGTTGATGACCCGTGTGTCGGCGCCGGCCACGTCCCGGAGGTAGCGCGCTCCGTCCAGGGGGTGGAAGCCAGTCTTGGCCAGGTCTGGCGCGTAGCCGATGTCATGCAGCACCGCAGCGGCCTCCAACAGGTCCGCGTCCTGGTCGAGCACGAGGGCGATCGTGCGCGCTCTCTCAGCGACCCCAAGGCAGTGCTTCCACCGCCGTGGCAACGGTTCGGCGAGCAGGGACTCAGCCAGGGGATAAGCCCACTCCGTCAGCTTCGGCAACCTACGAACGCTCCTCTCGATTCGGCACGGTGCGGACCGTCCGCACCTTGCCCTGCCCTCCGCTCGCCAGCACGCCGGCGGCCTCCAACTTGTCGAGGGCTTTGGTTACGGTGGGACGTGAGACGCCGAATCGTCCGGCCAATTGGGTAGCGCTTGGAAACTCTGCCCCGGCCTTGAGCCCTTCGGCAGTGATGATCTCCACGATGCGCTCATGCAACGGCCGTCGGTCGAGCGTTTCCCCGGCTCGGACAATCTGCCACCGGCCCCCGCGTACTGGTTCGGCCACGCCTTCTTCATGGAGCGCCTTGAAGGCCCGCAGCACGACTCCGCGCGAGACGCCGTGATCGCGCATGAGATCCGCAGCAGACGGGAAGTGCGTCATCTCGGGGTTCGCCGCAATCGTGGCCTTCATGGACTCCGCGACCTGCAGAAATGTCCCCCGAGGGCTCGCCTGCTGCCCCATGCGGTCTCCTCCCTGGTTGTCAGTACCCGACCGTCCTACCCCTCAAAGCATTGCATTGCCATGCCTCGAGGGGGACGGCGAATCTGCCCAGCAGGGCACCAGGCCGCGGCGAACGCCGCTGGCACGAGGTGGACGCTAACCAAGTGCCTCCGTACAGGCGTCGAGCGGTGGCAGCGAGGAGGCGGCGAAGCTTCTCCTTGTTGACGCCATAGGTCTTGAGTGCGCTACGTCGCTCGTGAGGCTTTCGTGCACACGAGACGAGCTAGCACATGGCGAGGTGCCGCACGGCCCATGCCGAGTTCTTCGGTCAGCGTGCGCTCCGAAGAGAACTTGCTGCTCTACCCATGGCCCGTACCAGCTTCGCGGGCACCGGTAGAGGAACGCGTTGTGTAGTCCGCAGGTGTGTACTAGTTCCTACTTTTCCACCGGCACCAACTCTGCAGGCCAGATTGGTGCCCCGATACAGTGGTAGCGCAGACTTACTCACGAAGCATTAGATGCGTTCCCACCTCGCTTTGAGGAACTTTTACTCCCTTGCGCACTTTGAGATTCACTCTGGCCTTCTGGTGTTTGTTCAAGGAGGACAGGTTGGGGGCGTGGGTGAATTCGCCATTAAAGTAAGCGAAAAGTCCTCTTAGGGGTTTAATCTTGCAGATTTCATCCCAATCCTCAGGCTCGACTTGAAGGAGGTAGACGTCCCGAAGGTTAGGGAGCTTGTTCAAATGGCGCGCAAAGTCCGGTGCGCACGCCGCGTTTATCATAATCGTTTTTATCGACGATACCCTTTCGATTTCTGCCAGGTTGAAGGTTCGCCGAGTAATCGTTCCGAGCGAGAGTTGTGAGAGCTGTGGAAAAGAACTTCCGTCAGCATCCATGAAAGGCATGTCGCATACGTCGATCAGGTGCACTTGACGCAAGGTCGGCAAATGAGGAATCTGGCTTAGCGACCATTCGTGCTCCCGGTTGAAATGTAGGTTCAAGTCTATTAGATTCGGCATCGCACTAATAGGTCGCAGCAGAGCAGGCTCATCCCTGATGCCAAACATGCCGAGTTTCGTTAGAGACTCGTGGCGCGCCAGAGACTCAACGTTAGAGAGACTTACGCCCCCTTTTAGGGACAGTTCCCTGATGGGTGCCGAATGTTGCAGCCACGTGAAGTCTTTGGTGTAAAATTCGCATTCCACAGCCTGCAAGGACGAGAAGTGTGGCAGTGTTGCTAGCAAATCAGGGTTTGCGATTCGCAGCCGTTTAGCAGCGATGGGCGACTTGCTCAGCACTCGCGCCGCATACTCTTGGGGGTCGAACTGCGTCCACGCCCGAGAGAGTTCTCGATAAACAGAGACCCTGGCGTCGGCACCGTAGCCTTCAAGAACGTCCAGGGCGCCATCTCCGCCGATTAGACTCGCTGTCCGAACTGTAGCCACCGCTTTGGCGGCGGTAAGCATTTTGGACGTGCGTGGGAGCAGGCCCAAAGCCGCTTCGCCAACCCCGGCAATCTCCTTAGCCTCAGAAACGCGGCTCGGCGGTATCAGTGCCCCCACCTTGATCCGGACTTCCTCGAAAATTGCGGGGTCTACTTCCTCCGCGCTCTCCAGGCAAGCAGCCGCGAGCAGGTGGAGTCGTGCAAGATGATTCGGTTCTGTATCACCTCGTTTGATCAACAGGGACAGGATTTCACCACGCTCCTGAGGCCTGGCATGCCCTACAGCCATTACAACGACCTCGTGCCAGTGGTCTTTGTGAGCATTTGCCACCATCGATCGAATGTCGTTAATGGCGATTACGTCCGCAGCAGCCAGATACTCCTGGAAACTTCGATGTATGAAGTCGACTCTCCCATCGATTGGTTGACGGAGCAGTCCACTGCGCACCATGAGGTATTTGAATACTTCTTGGCTAGAAGCCGCGACATTGGGCATGGACTTCAAAGAGTGTTTTATCTGTGCAATTACTTGCTCGTCGCGCGCATCTGTCAGGTTGTTTCTGATCAACCAGTGTGCAAAGTGGCCGAGAAGCCTTTGCTTTTGGTGAAGGGTAAGTGTTGGCGTGTCCTCGTGCGAGATCCTCCTCTCTACGTCCCGTCGAACAAGCAGCATCTCAAGGGCTGCTGCATACAGTTCCATCCGCCCTCGAGGTAGCTGCATTCTCCTGTCTCTGCTCAGTGTGCAGAGAAGAGCGCAAAGCAGCGGGTTTGAGGCCAGTTTTCGGAGGGGCGCCTGAGAGCGGATCGCGCGTACGAGTTCTTCCTCGTAGCGCCCAAGCTCTTCAATCACCGCCTCCGTTGTGTCGATCGGTAGAGATTCGCGAACTGCGGCGTGCCAGTGCTGTATGAAGTGCTCGATGTCAGAAGGACTCATTGGCAGCATGTCTAGGGGAGTGAAATTCTCTCGAATCAGCCATCCTTCCTCTGCCGCTGCCGGCCGCGAGGTCACGATGTACCTAGCCTCCGGGTATGAATTCACTAGTTCTTGAAGCCATTCCTTAGCTTCAGCCCTGCGATTCTCAGGGAGCTCATCGACTCCGTCGATGAGGACCAGTGCTTGCCCGCTTGCCAAGACTCGATTTACCCAGCGGGATGGCATCTCTCCTGCCAAATGCTTCCCGAGTTCTGCGAGGAATTCATGAGCAGCGGGGAGGCTCGTTGCAGCAAATCGTCGAAGCGGGATGAAGAACGGGATGAACCCGTTAATAGGCGTTAGTTCATCATCGAGCGACCGACGTGCCGCGTTCACTGCCACCCAACGCAATAGGGTTGTCTTCCCGGACCCTGCCTCCCCGCGGAGCAGGATGCGCTTGAAGCTCGCAAGCGCCTGCTCTGAACGAATTCCCCCCGCGGTGTCGTAAGACGTGCGAGAAGTTTTTGCAAGCGTGTGGGGGAAGTCAGCTTGTCTGGACTCAAACAAGCCCGACATTTCAAAGGTGTCAGTTTCGCCGGCTCTTTGCTGTACCTCAGCCACGGCTAGACTGATATAAGCGGTGCTGAGAGGATAAGACTTTTGCTCGGGATTCGAGACTGTTACCCCAAAGAGCTCCAACTGGTCTAGCTTGCTTACCGCAACACAAGCGTACTTCTCCTCGAAGGCAATATCCTCGTCGGACGCGGAATCAATCACAGCTCTCTTTATGGCATCTGTTTGCTTAGCCAATTCGGTTGTACGTTTCAGTTGCTCTACATTGGCTCGCGCAAGGAAAGATGGCCATGTGGTGACGAAGTTCAGTAGTTGGGCGGAGATCTCATGAACTAGTCGGCCATAGAACTTCTCACCGGCCTCGCTAAGCCGTGATCGATCGAGGGAACCTCTGTTCCCTGCAATGACCAAGCGCGCATACTCTGCAGGGTCGAAATCGCATTTGAAAGGGTCGACTTGGACACTCAGGAATGATGACTCTGCGATCTCCGTGGCCGCCATAGCCTCCTCGTTTGGGAGGTGGCGGAATTCTGTATCCCGCAGGGGCGCCAAAGCGTCTGACACATGCAATGCAAACGCCTTAATGTCCTTATCGTGAAGCTGACTTGCACGGACAAGGCGATTCTTGAGTCGCCCTGCAGAGGGATTGGCGACTATGGACGCGCCTGGTTTCCCCGATAGTGCAGAGCGAACTCCTGCGACGGCTACAGAGCGAAGCGCCCCAGCCGCTAGTTTGACCGCGAAAGGTTCCCACCCGGACAACAGTTGCCTCCCCCAGCAAGCTTCCTGACGTCAAGCGTATCCGCTTGCGGGTGACTCAGGGGAGTTTCTAAGCGTCTACCAGTGAAGCGTCTGTCCGCCACCGGCGCGGAGGAGGCCAAGATTTGGTGAGGCTCACTCAGCATGGGCGAGCAGGTGCTTTCGCTGCCCAAGCACGGACGGGGCGTGGACGACGGGAGGTAAGCCACGGCACGGTCTGTAAACCTGCTGGGCACCACCAGGTGAGGCCTGACCCCGTAAGGCCGGGCCCTCACCTGGTCTGGGTCATGCGTCTGAGTGCTCGGGGTCCTCGTCGTCCTCTCCGGGGCCCGCGCTTGAAATGAAGCCCTCGTCGGGGTCGGGCTCCTTCTTCACGAGGATCTCGTAGACCTGGTGGGCGGTGTTCCGGCTTCGCTCCCACTCCTCATGCATGCCGAAGGGGTGCGGTGGTGGCGAGACGGGTGACTTTTCAAGGGCGGTGGCCGCGTCCTTGGCAATGTCCAGGGCCATCGTGAGGCGTTCGCGGTTGTCCCGGTCGCGGTCTTCTGGAGTGGCGGCCTGGTTGCGAGCCTTGCGAGCTTCCTGCTGCTTGAGGAAGCCGGCCATGGCTTTGCCGGGGTTCGCGATCTCGTAGAGTCGGTACTCGGTCAGCCGTTCCGGGCTTCGAGTCTCGCGGGTGTCCCCGCTGATGACCATGCTGCCGTCGGCGTTGATGACGGGGATGTCGTACTCGTGTGCAGGCTTCGTCGGGTCCCAGCACTGCCAGGCGGTGGCAAGCATGCGGAGGCCGTGTTCATGGCTGGCGAGGTCCTCGAGGATCGCCGGCGGTGAGCCTCGGAAGGGCGCACTGCCCTCGAACAACTTCGACTCGCGGTCTCGGGTGAGGTAGCCGTCCAACATCAGGGCGAAACCGCCGCCGATCATCAGTGTGATCCGGGAGTTGCGGTCGCCACCGAGGGCACGTTCCAGCAGCTGCGGCAGCGACTCGAACACTGGGATCCACTGCCTGCCCGGTACATCTTCGGTGAGGAAGCCACCGTCTCCGAAGGCATTGCGGGCCCTCTGCAGGGAGGCGGGCCTGCGCGACCCGGGCTCCTTGCGGGCCTTGGGCCGGCGGGCGTCCCGGTCGACGAGAACGCCCAGCATGAAGCTGAACTGCTTGGTGGTCACAGCGCGGCGGGCCATGATGTTGCGGATCTCGGCCTTTGTCTCGTTGAACGACGAGCCGGCGGTGAGGCGGTAGGTGGTGTAGACGCACCGCCAGATGGGCGAGGGTTCCGGGCAGCCGAGCGCCGTGGGCAGCTCCGCCAGCGGGGTCAGTCCGGTGATGATGTCGGCTTCCTCGCGGCGCAGCTCACCGCGGGCTACCAGTGCGTCGATGGTCTGGTTGGCGATGTTGTGCCACATCGCGTCCGGCGTCCATGGGTTCTTCTCCAGGTGCTCGCCGGCGACCAGGTTCTCCACCATCGTCACGAACGACATCCCGGACGTCTGCATTGCGGTCTGTGTGGTCACAGGTTGACCTCCATGGTGTCGCCGTTGCGGGCGCCAACGACCAGGCGCACGGGGACAGTGGCGGCTTGGCCGACGCGGACCACCTGGTCCGACAGCCCCCGCTGGTAGGCGGCGTTGTAGTGGGCGACTTCGTCACGGATGGCGCGTCGCAGGGAGTTGGCATCGCGCAGCAGGTCCTCGACGACCGCGTCGGCAGCGCCGGCGGTGGTCTGCCCGGTGCGGGTCTTGGCCGCGGAGGACAGCCGGGAGATGCCGTCGACGACGACCGGCAGGACCCGGCTGGGGGAGCCGTCGGTGAAGGTGACCCGCACCAGGATGACGAGCAGGGGCTCGGACACCCCGCGCTGCAGGATCGAGTCGGAGTAGTCGGCCTTGGGCACGTTCAGGGTGCCGGACACAGTCTCGCGGACCAGGCCTGCGAGCTGCTTGGGGTTGTCAAACTCACAGCGGGCCTGCGCAAGCGGGCCGTCGGCGTCGTGGTCGTCGAGCAGCTTCGGGGGCGGCACGGCCAGCGACATGGCCGCGATACGCGGCTGGTAGAGCGGGAAGAGCATGCGGGTCCAGGCCCGGCACTCGATGACGTACAGGGAACCGCCAGGCACCGCGACCTCGCTCAGCAGCGAGACCCCGTTGGGCTGCGCGGTGACCAGCAGCGCGGCCCGCTCGGGTTCTACCTGCAGGGCGGCGGCGGCCTTGCGGGCGTCCTCGCTGAGGTTGGTACGAGGGTTCTTGTCCAGCCGCATGGCGACCTTGCGCAACGCGGACGTCTCCGGGACGTTCGGCAGCGGCTGCGGCCGGCGGGTGATGCTCAGCTTCTCCAGGTCCTCGACGGTCGCCGTGGGCAGACTCACCTGCGGCTGCACAGTCTGCGGTTCCTGGAAGAGCCGGAAGTTCTCGGTCACTGGCTCAGGGCCCATCGTGACGCCACCGTGCACAGCCCAGTGCTGTGCCGGCTTCAGCGGTGCGACACCAGAAGGTGGACTCGTCCGCCCACGAAGGGGATCGTCGCCCGACGGCTGACGATGTGCTCCGTGGCGCCTGCTACATCTTGTTGCTGCTGAACCTTCACCGTGGGCCCGCTGGGGCCCCTTGCCCAAGCGCTTCCGTGGATCGCAGTGCCCCCCGTGGGAGCCACCCGGATTTGGTGGTCCAGGTGTCGAGCGACGACGACGATGCAGATCGACGCACTCAACGTATACCGGCACTTGCGACAGGCCGTCAACTCCTGTTCCAGGAGGCACGGTTATCAGTCCACGACCAACCAGATGAACCCAACAACACTACTTGCAATAGGACTTGGGGCCAGGGGAAACGGAGAGCACGAAGCCGTGGTTCAACGCCGTTGCTCACCCTCGAGCAGCCCACGCCAGTCTCAAATGCGGTCTCATTTCGTGCTCGGTCCGACACCGTCCACCAGTGTCCACCGAGAGTCGCAAACCGCTCTGGCCTGAGGGAAAGCCAGCTTCACGGACATCCACGGACACCACCGAATCAAGATCGGACAACTCGTAATGCGTAGGTCTCGGGTTCGAATCCCGAAGGCGGCTCTGAAAGACCCAGGACTCACTCGCCGTGACCTGGGTCTTTTGCTGTTCTGTGACCCTGCGGGAGTCCGCTGCTCGGCCCGGACCCGGGGTTGCAGGTCACGGAGTTCCCGCAGGGGGAAACCCACGGTTCGGGCGCCGTCGGTGCTGGCGGGTGGAGTTGACCGGCAGTGGCCCGGTGACCGCGACCTGGTGTTCCCGGGCTGCCTGCTCCAGATGGATCAGGCAGGGGCGTGCCGTCCCGCGGCGCGCCCCTGCCATGCGCGGTCACAGCGCGAGGACCTGCCAGTCCTGGTTCGCGCCGCCGGTGGGGGGCCACTGGATGACGTTGGCGCCGTCGGCGGTGGAGGCGTTGGCGACGTCGGCGCACCAGCCGGTGCGGACGTTGACGAGCCGGTAGTAGCCGCTGGTGGCCGAGGGGACCAGCTTCCACCACTGGTTGTCGCCGCCGTTGTCGGCCAACTGGGTCAGGGTGGCGCCCTGGGTGCCGTTGGGGCTCTGCAGGAGCTTGCCGCTCTTGGCGTTGACCAGCCGGAACGATCCGTCAACGTTCGGCAGGAGGCTCCACTGCTGGTTGGTCCCGCCGCCGTAGGGCCACTGGATGAGCGTGGCGCCGTCGGCGGTCGAGGCGTTGGAGACGTCCAGTGCCTTGCCGCTCTTGCGGTTGATCACCTTGTAGGTGCCCAGGTCCGCGGTGAAGGGACGGTCGTAGACCTCCAGGTTGCGGATCGACGCGTACACCCCGGCGGGCAGCCCGGTGACGGTGACGCGGACGTACCGTGCCTGGGCCTGGAACACGGCCGTCTGGACCTGGCGCGTGCCGGGGGTGGCGGTGTTGTCGACGAGCGTGGTCCACGTGCTGTTGTCGGTGGAACCCTCGATCTTGTACCGGTAGTTGGTCTTGTCCAGTTCCCAGGCGATCCGGGTGCCGGTCAGCGAGCGGGTCGAGCCGAGGTCGACCTTGAGCCAGTGGCCGGTGTTGCCGTCGTTCGCGCACCAGCGGGTGGCGGTGGAGCCGTCGACCGCCTTGGCCGCGGTGTTGCCCTTGGACGTCTCCTCGCTGTCGGCGGTCGCGGCCTTGCCGGCGGCGATGTCGACCGGCTGCACGGAGCGGTCCAGGGTGACCCCGACGACGCTGTCCTCAGGGATGCGGGTGCGGTTGATGCCGGTGATCGTCACCCTGCCGTCCGTGCCGACGGTGTACGGGAGGTCGGTGCCCGCGGCGACGTCGAAGACGCGGGTGACCTGGGCGTCCCCGATCGACGGGGTGGTGAAGGAGGTGCCGCTGTAGCCGGGCAGCAGGTGGATGTAGAAGGTGTTGTCCTTGGAGGTGAAGCCGTACTGGCCGTTCACCGGTTGCCAGGGTCCGCCGCGGGTGCCGTAGACGGCCTGGCCGCAGGAGGTCAGGAAGGAACCGACCCGGCGCACCACTGCGGCCTGGTCGGCGGGGATCGCCCCGGTTCGGTCGGGACCGACGTTGAGCAGGCAGACCATGTTGCGTACCCAGGAGTTGACCAGGATGTTCATGATGGTGCCGAAGCTCATTACCGGTGCGCCGGCCTTGTAGCCCCAGGTGCCGCAGATGGTGAAGTTCTTCTCCGACAGAAGCCCTGTGCGTATGGCGCCGGTGGGGATCGCGCCGCCTTCCTCGCTGATGTAGTCGCCCATCCAGCCGGAGCGCGGGTTGACGACGACGTCGGGTTGGTGCTTGCGCACCAGGCCCATCACGCCGAGGGGGCTGCCGGTGGCGGAGTCGGTATCGCTGTAGGCGGCGTCCACCGGCCACTGATTGGCGCTGTCGCGGACCTTTCCGGGCTCCCAGAAGAAGGCAGCGTCCGCGTCCGGGCCTTGCTGGCCCAGCCAGCCGCCGTCGAAGTAGATGTCGTCGATCTTGCCGTACTTGGTCATCAGCTCCTTGACCTGCTGGTACACCTCGTTCTTCATGATCCGCGCGTTCTCCTTGTGCGCGGGATCGGTGGTGTAACCCCATTTGTTCGGCAGGCAGTTGGTGCCGGTGACGTCGTAGTAGCCGGGGTAACGCCAGCTCATCGGGGAGAAGTACAGGCCCACCTTGAGCCCGGCGTCGCGTACGGCGGTGACGTACTCGCCGACCAGGTCCCGCTGCATCGGGGCCTGTCCGGCATGGAACGCGTTCGGGTGGGTGGACGGCCACAGGGCGAAGCCCTCGTGGTGACGGGTCGTCAGAACGGTGTACTTCGCGCCCATGTCCTTGGCCAACTGGGCCCAGTCGGCCGGCTTGTAGGCGCTCGCCGTGAACTGCTCGCTCGTCGCGTCGGTGAAGTACTTCTTGTAGTTCTCCGGCGTGACCGCCGAGTTCTCCATGTACCACTCGCCCTTGGCCGGGCCCGAGTACACACCCCAGTGGATGAACATGCCCAGCTTGGCGTCCTGCAGCCACTGGAGCTTCTCGTTGGACTGCTGCTCGATGCCCAGCTCCGACTTGGGGATCCGCAGCGGGAGAAGGGGCAGCGGCTGGGGGGAGGTGGCGGCGTGCGCGGGTGTCGCCAGCGTCGGTGAGACGGCGGCGGCAACCGTCATGGCAGCCATGCCGGTCAGCACTCTGCGGCGACTGATCGGTTCGGACAAGGTTCTCTCCTGACTGTTCACAGAACAGCACGGACGGTCATGCGGCTCAGGTGTGGAGCGAGCATGTCGGGGGCACCGCGGCGGTGCGCCGTATGCCGCTACTCCACCAAAACATGGGATGGATTAATGGGCATCAAGGGGGCTCTTGTCCATAGTTGAGACAAGAGGGAACTGATGTTGCAGGCCGCTTGACCGTCGCCCCAGGATGACGGACTTAGACATGGGATGTACTTACCTGGCGGTAACTCTCGATGAGGGCATTCCCGGAACCTACCGTCCTACGACAGATCCGAACAGGTCCCAACAACCGAACCGCCTGTCGCTGGAAGCGGAGTCCGATGCTCAGACGTGCGTTCACACCTCTCTCGCCCACCCAGGCCGGCGATCCAGAGCTGGCGGTCGCCAACATCGAGCGGCCGAAGAGCAGTGCCACAGCGCCGCCCTGACGAGGCAGCCGATGGCCGGCACCGCACGGCGCAGGCTCAGCCCGGACGGCAAGGGGCGGATCTGGTCGGCGGGCACACTGATGAGCTGGCCGAATCCGCTGTATACGTGCGAGGTGGTGGCGGGCGCGAACCAATCGGAACTGAACTGGTCAGTTCCATTGACGTCCTCCTGGCTGAAACTTATCTTTCGACCGAAGTTACGCACACTGTTCGAAATATCAGACATGCCGTCGAAGGGGACAGCACGTGTTCCGCGTCCCGGTCCACCGTTGCCACGCTGTGGCGAAGCCTCCGGCAGGCGACGCACATGCCCGTGATTGTCTTCCGGTCAGCGGCGGCGTCTGTCGCCGCCGGCCTGCTCTTCACATCCCGAACCCTCGCCACACCCGAGCGGGCCGCTGGGAGGCTCCGGATCCAGATGGCCGCTGCGCGGAGGTCGAGCCCGGCGAGGTGGCTCTGGCCGCGCGGTTCGCCTGACCGCCGCGCGTCAGCCGTTCGACGTCGCGGCCACGGAAGGGCCCATCTCCTCGTCCACGCCATCGAGAAGCCGGACGCAGAGCTGCCCCAACGAACGACCCGCCGGTCGAACTCGTCGTCCGCGACTCGACCGCACCATCTCTCATCCCGAACGTCATCCGGCCCCGCCTCCGGCCCCGCCTCCGGCTGATGCTTCCCGCGCACACCCGCCGCTTCCGCCCTGGGCTGCCCCTGGACATGGCGGGCTGCAACGCACCCTTCCCCCGATACCAGGAGTACGCGGATGGGAAATTCACCCACCCACCGGGACAGATCAAGATCAATCGGCAAACTGCCCATGATTGCTCACGCGGACGGGATGCCACCAGGGCGGATCCCGCTGCGGCGCCGGATGAGCCGCGCGGGCAGGGCCATGGCCGTCATGGTCATGATGATCACTGGTCTGCTCCTCGCCGGCTCCCCGGCGCGGGCGGACAACCCCATAGACAGCGACCGGTTCGTGGCGGACCCGTCGGCACACGTCTTCGACGGGCGCATGTACATCTACGCCACCGACGACTCCGACAACAGCGGTACGTACTGGGACTCCAAGGACTGGCGCTCGTACTCCTCTGCCGACGGGGTGACCTGGACCGACCACGGACGGGTCTTCGACCTCACCGGCTTCAGCTGGGCCAAGAGCCTGGCCTGGGCGCCTGCCGCCGCGCAGCGCAACGGCTTCTACTACCTGTACCTGCCGACGGACCGCAACAAGATCGGTGTTGCCCGCAGCACCTCGCCCACGTCGGGGTTCAGTGACGTACGCGGGACACCCCTCATCGACACCTCGCGCGACGCGAACACCGGAACAGAGCCCATCGACCCGATGACGTTCATCGACGACGACGGACAGGCGTACCTGTACTTCGGCAGCAGCCGCCAGCCCAAGGTCGTCCGGCTCAACTCGGACATGATGTCGACCAGCGGCCCCATCATGAACGTCACGGTCAACGGTGTTCCCGGCCAGGGCTTCGCCGAAGCCCCCTGGATGCACAAGCGCAACGGGCTCTACTACTTCTCGTTCTCGACCGGCTGGCCGGGACAGATCCAGTACGCGACCGCCACCAGCCCGCTCGGTCCGTTCACGTACCGGGGTGTCGCGCTCGACTACGTCAACGTGAACACCAACCACTCGTCCATCCTGCAGTTCAACAACAAGTGGTACATGGTCTACGCGAACAAGGCTCTTGCGGGCGGGGGCAACTTCCGCCGGTCGATCGCCGTGGATTACCTGCACTACAACGACGACGGCAGCATCAAGACGGTGGTCCAGACAGCCGTCGGGACCGCGGGGCCGGAGGGCCCGTACGAGACGATCACCGGCCGTAACAGCGGCAAGGTCCTGGATGTCAGGAGCCGCAGCACCGCCGACGGCGCCGGCATCATCCAGTGGTCGAGCTCGGCCCTGGCCGCGAACCAGCACTGGTTCTTCCGTGACGCGGGCAACGGCTACTACAACGTGGTCAGCCGCAACACCGGGAAGTGCCTCGACGTCCAGAGCGCGAGCAAGGCGGACGGCGCGGCCGTCATCCAGTGGACCTGCACCGGCGGCACCAACCAGCAGTGGTCCCTGACCAACGTCGGCAACTACGTGCAACTGGTGGCGCGGCACAGCGGGAAGTGCCTCGACGTCCAGAGCGGGAGCACCGGCGACGGCGCGGCGATCATCCAGTGGACCTGCACCGGCGCCACGAACCAGCAGTGGACCAGAACCACGGTGTGACCCCCCGGGGCCACGACCGGCCGGAGGGCTGACCTGCCTGTGCCGACGCACGCAGGTCAGCCCTCCGGCCACACCACACGTCCGCACATCAGGCACCGCCGTAGGCTCAGATCGCTCGCGCACGGTAACGGTCGTGGCACCGACAGCGAACGCAAGGACGGCCCATTGCCGACGACGTCGGCGAAGGCGGGACGGCGGTGAACGACGCGGGAGGAGCTGCTCGCACTGCCTGCAGCTGTGGACCTGGAGACGGCGAACCGTGCCGCCCCGCCTGCGCGATCTCGACAATGCGTGCCGGCATGGTGCCAACGAGGGGTTGTCCAGGCATGTGTGTTGCCTCGCCGAGGGGTGGGGAGCGCGAGAGGAGCGCGGACGCCTTTGTCTCGGCTTCGAATCCCGAAGGCGGCTCCACTGATACAGCTTGACCAGCTCGGGCGCCGGATGGCGTGGTGGTCGAGCAGGGCGGTGGCCCGTCGGCAGACGCCGGTGGTGCGCCCCGCGGTGGTGGCGATGGTGATGTCGCACTAGATGACGGGACCTCTGGTTGGCCGATCATGGAAAGGAATGAGCCGTCGTCGAAGCGACGCAGCACCGGTGGCGTGCGGGTGGCGGAGAGCCGGGCGAGGAACGCTGCGCGGGTTGTCGGCGACCGTGGGACCTTGGACGCGTTGCTGAGTGACGTTCCGTGGAGGAGTTGTCCGAGGTGGAGAAGGCCGCCCGGACCGGCGTGACCAGGGGCGTGCGGGGGCCGCCACGAGGTGACCAAATCGCCGTGCGCAGAGGTCAGTTGAGCACAGGGCCTCGTTGACCCGGCTCAGTCACACGACTTACGGTCGTGTGAACGCTGTTGTCTGAGAGGAGTCAACATGGCACCGAGTCACAGCACAGCAAGTGGCGCCACTGCTGAAGCACCCACTTATGAGTCGTTGGTGGAGGATGCGCTGCGCGAGCTCTCCGCTGCCGAGTCGGACGCGGTTCTCGAGCCGGTGGGCAGTGGCGACGAAGGCCCCCTCATGGCCTGGTTCGTAGCCACCTGATCATTCCTGCGGTGGTATCGGGAGTTCCAGCCGCAGGAGACTCCTCGGCTGGAACTTCCATGAGAACGATCACAGGCCATGGGGGGAGAAACTCTTGAGCGTTGTACAGACCGGTCGTGAACTCCAGGCCGGTGTCGATTCACTCCTCGACCGGTACGTCGGTATCTCCCCTGGCGATCATTGCGTCGTCGCCTTCTCCCCGGACAGCCGGGAGGCGGCCGCCTGGCTCGTGGCGGGCTTGAAGCAACGAAAGCTCAGCGCGCAAGTGGTGGGTATGCGGCCGCTCGTGGACTACGAATTCGCCCAGCGCCTGAATTCGGCCGTCGCGGAAGCTGATCCCTTATCCGGGCGGCTCATCATTTTCACGCTTGAGCGAGACACGATGTCTCATTTCTCGCCCCTCGCCGACGTGCTGCAACGGGTCGGTGGTGACCGGTGCATGGTGGTGCGCATCATCAGCGCGTCGCGTGAGTTCTTCGAGAAGGCCTTGAACCTCGGACCGGACGAACTCAGCGCGCGGAACGCCGCACTGCTGACGCGCCTGACCAGGGCACGTACCCTTCGAGTTCGCACGCGCGGCGGTACCGATCTCCGGATCAGCCTCGACTCGGATCGATTCGAGTGGATCAGCAACCGCGGGGTGTGGCGGCCTGGCGGCTTCACCATTCTCCCAGCGGGAGAGATCGCCACCTATCCTGCCCGGATCGACGGCCGCCTGGTGGCGGACGGTGCGCTGAACTGCAACGTCATCACACGGATCGACACCCGACTGGCGGCTCACCCCCTGACGGTCGACATCGCCGACGGGCGTGCCACGAACTTCGAGTGTGCCGACGGCGACGTCCGCGAACTGGTGGAGCTCTGCTTCAAACAACCGCACGGCATCCAAGTCGGCGAGCTCGGCTTCGGCACCAATGTGGGAATCGATCAGTTCATCGCCGCCAACTCACACATCAACGAACGACGCGTCGGAGTGCACATCGGGTTCGGCCAGCACAATCAGGACCGTTCCGTGGTCGGCTACGAGGAAAAGGTGCATCTCGACCTCATCACCGATGGCGCAGAGGTCTTTGTCGACGAGGAGTCCTCGCCCATCGATCTGGCCGACATCCCGTTGACCGGGGACGAACACCCCGCGCTGGTGAGAGACGAGGACATCACGGGCGACTGTTGCGGATTCGGTTATGGCCAATTGACCGATCCTGCTGCGGCGGCACCGAAGGCTCCGACCGGATGAGTGGGCTCACGCTGAGCAAGAAGCTGACCGGACGCATGGCCAACAGCGCCATGGGACTGCGCGATTTCCGGTTCCTGTGGGCCGGGCAGGCAGTCAGCGCGGTGGGAGACCAGCTTTTCACCGTCGCTGTGTCCCTCAGGGTGATCGAGGTCGGCGGTGACGCCGGCGACGTCGGGATGGTGATCGGCGGCCGCATCCTCGCCACAGTCCTGTTCGCGCTCCTCGGTGGTGTCTGGGCGGATCGTGTGCCCCGGCGCAGGGCGATGATCCTCGCCGACGCGTTCCGGTTGGTGGCGATCACCGTGGTCGTGGTGGGAGCGTTCGACACGGCCACGCTCCCACTCGCCGTCCTGACGTTCCTGGTGGGCAGCGGCGAGGCGTTCTTCCGCCCCGCATACGGCGGATTGGTGCCGTCGCTCGTCCCGGAAGAGCGGTTGCTCAGCGCGAACTCATGGCGAGGAGCCATGGACAGTGGTGCGGCCGTGGTGGGTCCGGCGCTCGCCGGTGTGATCGTGGCCACCGCCGGGACCCGGTGGGCCTTCAGTATCAACGCGGCTACGTTCCTGGTCAGTTTGGTGTGCGTCTTCGTGGTCACCGAACCGCCGAGGAAACAGCCCACGACTCGTTCCTCCATCATCGCCGAGACGAGGGAGGGCCTGTCGGCGGTGCGCCGGGTTCGCTGGACGTCGGCCATTCTCGTCATGACCGCATTGCAGACCATGTTCGTCGTCGCGCCGCACATGGTGTTGCTGCCGGTCATCACGCAGGAGGAGTTCGCGGGGCCCACGGCCTACGGTCTGGTGATCGCGATGTTCAGCCTGAGCGGTCTCGTCGGCACGATCGTCGTCGGACGCATTCCACTGAAACGGCCCGGAACGAGTGCGCTCATTTTCAACGCGCTCTTCAGCACCGTTCCTCTCGTCCTCCTCACCCCTTTCTCCCTCTGGTGGATGGTAGGCGGATACGTGGTGGCAGGACTCGCGATGATGCCCTTCAACGTCCTCCTGCAGACCGCGCTGCAGCGTCAGTTCCCGCCGGCACTTCTTGGCCGCGTGACCTCGGTCGACTGGCTGTGCAGCCTCGCCTTGTTGCCGATCGGTCTCGCCGTCGTGGGGCCGCTGGCGGACGCGCTGGGCCGCACGACCGTCCTGGTCGTCGCCGCGGTGGTGCAACTCGGTGCCTCAGCTGCGGTGCTGGCTGTGCCTGGAGTGCGCGAATTCCATCAGGAGGAACCACCAGCTGTCGAGATTTCGGAGGTAGCCGAAGATGGCAGTAGAACTAGTTCTTGATGACCCGTCCATGCTGGCGTCCATTCGGGACAAGAAGCCGCATGTGAGTCGGAACCTGGGCGGACTGGGCCATGCTTTCTCCACGGAGATCGCGCAGCAACTCCTTTTCGAACGAGGACTGCGCACCCCGTATGTCAGGCTGTGGCGCCACGGCGAGGACATAGGGGTTCGGGGCACTGCCAAGGCCAAAGGCGGTGTCGATGAGCGCAGAGTGCTGGCCGGACTGGTGGATCCGCAGTACGTGGTGTCGGAGATGCGGGCGGGAGCGACGCTCGTCTTTCAGGCGATGTCCACGTACTGCCCTGAGGTGGCATCCTTCTGTTCGGATCTGGCCGACGACATAGGATGCCCCGTCGCGGCCAACGCATTTCTGACTCCGCCTCATGCGCAGGGTGCCCCCGTGCATTACGACATGGCCAGCGTCTTCATTCGACAACTGGCCGGTTCCAAGACATGGCGGCTCCACGAGCCGCCCAAGCAGTGGCCCATCAGGCGTTCAAAGCCGGGCGACAAACCGGAAACTCCCCTGTCCCAAGAAGTCACTCTCCATCCTGGTGACTGCCTCTACCTACCGCGTGGTTACTACCACGAGGGGATCACGGGAGACGACGGGTCCGTTCACATCACCTTCTCCGACGGTGTGGAGGACCATTGGGTCGATGTTCTGCACGACGTGCTGGACCTGGTGGCCGAGCGGACCGAATCGATGCGGGGTCGTCTGCCCGGCAGGTCCGACGCGTTGAGCGGTGAGTCGAAGGGGATCTGGAAAACAGTCAGAGAGGATGTGTCACGTGCGCTGGAGGACCTGAGCGACGAGATGATATCCGCATTGATTCTGCGTCGGCTTCAGGCGCGTGAGCAGGAACTCGCGAGGTCGGAAGTCGTCCCGCTCGCTGAGATCCTGGCAGTGGAGTCGAAACCCGGTGAGGAGTGATGGAAGCCGGGCACGATGAGGTGATCCGGGTCGGGATGACTCCGACCGGGACGGTGAGCCTGATACGCAGCTACCAACGGGCGATCTTCAAGCGCCTCGGCCCCTGTCTCCCGGGAGGGCAGACGCCCTCCTGCCTGCACCCCAGTCTGGTGTGGGCGGCGACGCAGGCACCTGCCGGGAGCAGCGCTGCTCACCCCGCCGGAACCGTGGCGGATCGCGAGCACATCGCCGATCTGGTGCGCCGTCAGGCCACCGGTACGCTCATGCCTGCGCTGGAACACGTCGAGGCCGGAACGCCATCGTGCCCCGACTGGTGCCTGCAGGGGATCAAAGAACTCCTGACGGACGTTCAACGGATCACGGGCACAGAGGACGCCGAATTCGGCGCACCGAACATGAAAGAGGCAACCGAGCACCTGGAGGCGGCTCGGGAGACCCTGCGCAGGGTATGGCCGGAGGCCGCTCTGGAAACGGATCTCCTGATCCGCGTCATCGTGTACGTGCGGGCCGGGCCTTTCCGATCGGCCACGCTTCGACAAACCTTCGGGGCTATCTACCTCGGTACCGAGAGTGTCGAAAGCACCGCTGCCGCTTTCGAGGCGCTCCTGCACGAAACCGGCCACCACGCCCTGTACTTGCGCAACTCCTTCGAGACGTTCGTGACCAACGGCGACGCCATGGTGACCCACTCACTGCGTCCCGAACCGCGGCCGGTCGCGGGCGCTGTGCACGCCGCGCATGTCCTCGCACGCATGACGTACGGACTCGCCCGATGGGCGGTGGAGGAGACGGCGCCGCCGGAGGTCTTCGAACGGCGTGACAACGCGCTGCAACGTCTCCAGCGAACCATCGCGGCACTGAAGCCGGTCGCCGAGTGGACAGACAGAGGTCGGTTGTACTTCGAGGATCTCCTCAAGTGGGAGCAGGAACTGACGGACGCTCGTAGCGGCTGACCACGGCCACCCCGCAGGATGGCCAGGTCGGGGGGAGCCGGGAAAGTCGATGGAGACGTCGGAGGTGACCTCCACCCGCCTGGCTCGGCTGCCCCCCGAAGGCCCACTGCTTCGGCGCGAACACCAAGACCGGCGTCCGTGCTGAGGCAGCCGTAGTCCGTCGCCGTGTCCATGGCGGGAATGCCAGGGCGAGGCCCGTGCGGTGGCAGCCACGAGGGCGTCGAGGGCGTGTCTGCGGCCGTGCGGGCCGGCTGCGGCGAGCAGCTAGCGACAGGCAACGTTCGCCCCGTCGCGACGCCCGGCACGCACTCTCGCCGCACCGGCCGAAAGCCCAAGTACATCCAGTACGAGGGCTTCCGGCCGGCACGCCGAGAGCACGCACCGGACGCCGCTCCTTGACGGGCAAACGTTGCCTGCGGCACTAGCTCGCGTGGCAGGTACCGCTCATACGGCGTCCACCGAGCCGTCCGCGTCGCCCCGCAGGAGCGCCCGTTTGGCCTCGACCGCTGCCTGATCCACCGGCCCGTACTCGGCCCCCGCGTCTTCAAGGTGTTCACGCAGCCGGTCACGTTCGAGTTGGCGCTGGATGAGGGCTTCGACGTAGGCGGACATGCCGCGCTTGCCGGTGCGTGCCTTGAGGGCGGCGATGGTGCCTTCGCGGATTCCGGTCCTGTGCGGTCCGGTCGGTACCAGGTCACTGGGCGCAGTGAGTCCGGGCAGAGAGGTTGCTGACCGCCACCTTGTCGATACGGAAGGCGCGCCTTCGGTCTGGCGCGGGCCAGGCGGATCCTGTTCCGAGTGATGAGCCGAGTGCGCGCCGAGTGCGCGGTGGGGGAGCGGGGTGCCGTGGTGTGGAGTGGAATGCAGGGGAGGGGGCGGGCCGGATCCGGAGGTGGTGGGTGTGAGTGGAGTCGGTGGGGCGGGTGGCGTGGGTGCCAGTGGGTACTCCGGTACGCCGCTTGCCAAGAAGATCGGTATCAAGGCGGGGCACCGGGTGCGGCTGTGGGGGGCGCCGGTCGCGTGGGACATTCCGGGGCTGCCCGAGGGGTGTGAGGTCGTCGATCGGGGGGTGGGTCGGGCCGATGTCACCGTCGCCTTCTTCCGGGAGGAGCGGGAGACGGTCGCCGCGGCCCCCGTGCTCGTGCGGGAGCTCGCCGACGACGCCATGCTCTGGATCGCCTGGCCCAGGAAGGCCGCCGGGCATGTCAGTGACATCACCGAGAACGGGCTGCGGGAGCTGTTCCTGCCACTCGGGGTCGTCGACGTGAAGGTCGCCGCGCTGGGGGAGGACTGGTCGGGGCTGAAGTTCGTTCGGCGTAGGGAAAATCGCCGTAAATCGGATGCAAAGCGAGCCTGTGTTCAGGACAACCTTCGGACGTGAGGCAACATCTTGGTGAACGACGGGCGTCGCGCGGACGGGCGTGAGCGACGTCGGAAGCCGGATGGGGTGTGAGGGACGTGGTGGAGCCGAGGATCGCCGTCGCCGTGGTGACCATGGGGAACCGGCCTGCCGAGGTCGACGCCCTGCTGGAGTCCGTGGCCAAGCAGGACCTCCCGCCCACCCGCATCGTGATCGTCGGCAACGGCTGCCCGCTGCCCGAGTTCGCGCGTCGGCTCTCCCTGCCGGGTGAGGTCACCGTCATCGAGGTCGACGAGAACCTCGGGTGCCCGGGCGGGCGCAATGTCGCCCTCGCGCGGCTGCGGGAGTTCGGTGACATCGACGTCGTGGTCGAACTCGACGACGACGGGCTGCTCGTCGACGCCGACGTACTGCGCCGGGTGCGGGATTTGTACGCGGCCGACCCGCGCCTCGGCATCGTCGGCTTCCGCATCGCCGACGAGCACGGGGAGACCCAGCGCCGGCATGTGCCCAGGGTCGGGGCGGCAGATCCGATGCAGGGCGGGTACGTCACCGGCTTCCTCGGCGGTGGACACGCCCTGAGCATGGCCATGCTCGCCGAGACCGGCGACTGGCCCGCGGAGTTCTTCTTCGCGCACGAGGAGACCGACCTGGCGTGGCGGGCCACGGACGCCGGCTGGCGCATCCTCTACGCGCCCGAACTGCTGCTCCAGCACCCCAAGACCTCGCCCGCCCGGCACGCCATCTACTACCGCGTGACCGCCCGCAACCGGGTCTGGCTGGTCCGGCGCAGGCTGCCGCTGCCGTTGATCCCGGTACACCTGGGGGTATGGATCCTCGCCACGCTCCTACGGACCCGGTCGCTCGGCGGACTGCGGGCGTGGTTCGGCGGGTTCGCGGAAGGGGTGCGCAAGTCGGCCGGTGAACGGCGGCCCATGCGCTGGCGCACGGTGTGGCGACTGACCCGGCTGGGGCGGCCGCCGGTCATCTGATCGGTAATCGGCGCCCCACGCAGGATCATTGAGAACCCTGAGAACCCTTGAGACCACTCAGAACACTCAGAACACTGGGAACGGGACGAAGGCCCCGGTCGGTCACCTCCGCCGACCGGGGCCTTCTCGCGTCCCCGGATCCGGCCGCGGCGGCGTCACTCCCCCGAGCAACGCGTCGTACGCGCGCACCGTCGGGCCAGATCCGATGCAGTGATCACATCAGGTCACACCAACGAATCGCTAACATGTGGCCAACGGTTCTCCGTGCGGCTGCTGGTCACCTGGCCTGAAGTCGCCGCACGGCTACGGGGAACGGGCGGGAAGTCGGCGGATTCCGGTGGCGGACCGTCAGGAAGTGGGTGGCGGAAATCCGCCCGGAGATGGGCGGAAACGCGCCAGAAGCGGCGGGGGCCCGCAGGGAGCGCGGTCGAGCGTGGACACGCGGGAAGGCAGTGAAGCGGCGTGATGCGATGCGCGCTGCGGTTCGGACTGCTGGGGCCGCCGGTCCTGTACGACGACGAGGGCCGCAACGGCGTCCAGAGCGGCCCTGGTGACGCGGGCCCCGGCGACGGGTGCGGAATCCGTACCGTCGGGAGCCCCAAGGTGCGAGCCCTGCTGGCGGTGTTGCTGCTGGAGGGCGGACGTATCGTTCCGGTCGCCTCACTCAAGGACGCGCTGTGGGGCGGCGCGCCGCCCGCGTCCGCGCAGGCCTCGCTGCACAACCACGTGACCCGGCTGCGACGCCTCCTCGACGACCCCGAACGGCTGCGGGCGGTGCCGCCCGGATACGTGCTCCGCGTCGAACAGGGCGAGTTGGACGTCCACGTCTTCGAGCGGCACGTCGCCGCGGCGCGCGGTGCCTACGCCGCCCGCAACTGGGAGCGCGTGGTGCGCGAGTGCGCCGCCGCGCTCGCCCTGTGGCGGGGCGCGCCGCTCAGCGGGCTCCCCGCCGAGCTGGGCGGGTACGCGTTCGTCCAACGCCTCCACGAGGCGCGGCTGCTCCTGCTGGAGTGGCGCTACGACGCCGAACTGGCCCTCGGGGGCACGCGGCTCGACGGCCTCGTACCCGAACTGGCGGCGCTGGCCGCCGAACATCCGCTGCGCGAGGCGTACCACCGTCAGTTGATGCTCGCCCTGCACCGCACCGGCCGCCAGGCCGAGGCCCTGGCCGTCCACCGCGACCTGCGCGCCCGCCTCGTCGAGCAACTCGGCATCGAGCCGGGGCCGGCGGTGCGGGAGGCACATGTGGAGGTGCTGCGGGCTGCCTCGCCGGACAGCGGTGACTTGATCGAGGACGACCTTCAGGTGCCCCAGGGGGGTGATCCTGAACACGATGCTGCCCCGGACGGCGACGACACCTCCGAGTCCGAGGCCGCTGCCGTGCCAGGTGACAGCGCCGACCGGCCTGTTGCCCCTGTCGGCAACCAACACCGCACGGCCCCCGGCGCACCGCCCCACCCCCGTCCCGCCCAGCTTCCCCCACCGCCCGCCCATTTCACCGGCCGCACCGAGGCCCTACGCCTCCTGCACCGGACCTTGGCCGCCGATTCCCCGACTCCCTCCGTCGCCGTCATCAGCGGCATGGCCGGCGTCGGCAAGAGCGCGCTCGCGCTGCACCTGGCGCATGGGCTCCGGGAACGTTTCCCCGATGGGCAGTTGTACGTCCATCTGCACGGCGCCACCCCCGGCATGGCCCCGCTCACCCCGGGGCAGGCCCTCGCCGCCCTGCTGCGTGACCTCGGCGTCGAGCCCCGCCGCGTCCCCGAACACCCGGACGCGGCCGCCGCCCTGCTGCGCTCCCTCCTCGCGCCGACCCGCACGCTCATGGTGCTCGACGATGCCGCGAGCGCCGCGCAGGTGCGTCCGCTGCTGCCGGCCGGTGCCGGCTGCGCGGTGATCGTCACCAGTCGCTCGCCGCTGACCGCCCTCGACGGCGCCCGCCGCTTCCCGCTCGCGCCCCTGTCCGACGAGGACAGCGCGGCGCTGCTGCGCGCGGTCTCGGGACGGGACGGTCTCGGCGCCGGACATCCGCTCGTCGAACTCACCGGCCGCCTTCCCCTCGCCCTGCGCGTGGTCGCCGCGCGGCTCGCCGCACGCCGTGCCCTGACCGCCGACGTGCTGGCCGGACAACTGGCGGCCAGCGGCGGACGGCTGCGCCACCTCGAGTACGACGACCTGAGCGTGCGCCGCTCCCTCGCCGTCGCCCACGACGCGCTCGCCGCCTCCGACCGCGAGGCCGACCGGGACGCCGCCCTCGTGCTGCGGCGCGTGGGCGCCCTCGACCTGCCCGCGTACGGCGCACCCCTGCTGGCCCTGCTCACCGGCACCGGCGAGCGCCGCGCCGAGGCCGCCCTCGACCGCCTCGTCGACGTGGCCCTCCTGGAGGAGACGGCGTACGGCCGCTACGCACCCCACGACCTCGTGCGCGACTTCGCCCGCGAGCTGGCGGAGCGGGAGGACGCGGAGAACGCGAGGTACGCCGAGAAAACCAAGAACGCCGGGTACGCCGAGACCGCCCATAACTCCGCGTACGCCGAGATCGCTGGGAACACCGAGACTGCCGCGGCCGCGGAGTACGCAGAATCCGCGGGGACTGCCGAGACCGCCGCCGGTCCCGCCGGTCCCGCCGGTCCCGCCGAACCCGCTGGCACCCCCCATCCCGTCGGCACCCCCCGACCCGCCGGCACCACCGAACCCGCCGAGCACCACCACCCCGCCGTCGACGTCACCACAACCACCCTGCGCTGGTACGCCGCCGTCGCCGAACGCACCCTCACGGCCATCGTCGAGGCCGGCCTCGACCAGGACGACCGCCGTCGCCCGACCGCCGCACAACCCGCCGACCACGCGGCGCACGTCCGGGCCGTGCCGCCCTTCGACAGCCCCGAACGGGCCTTCGCCTGGGGCGAGCTGGAGCTGGAGAACATCGTCACCCTCGTCGAGCGCACCGCGGAGACACCCGACGACCGCACCGCCGCGCACGTCTCGACGCTCGTCCGTCTCCTCTTCCCCTACGTCCAGCGCAGCGGCCGCGCCGCCGAGATGGAGACGCTCGGGCGGGCCGCCCTGCGTGTGGCGCGGTGGCTCGGGGACGAGGAGGCCGAGGCGTACGCGCTGGGCGATCTGGCCGGCGTGCACTTTCTGACCGGCCGTCTGAACGACGCCCTCACCCTCAACGACCGGGCCCTGTCGATCTGGCGACGGTTCGGCCGGCCGACCCGCATCCGGCGCTGCCTCAACAACCGAGGCCTGCTGCTCGAAGGACTCGGACGGTACGAGGAGTCGTGCGAGGCGTTGCTGCAGAGTCTGGAGTACTCGCGCCAGTTGAACGACCCGCACGGCGAGGCCGTCACCCACAGCCACCTGGGCAACCTGTACGAGCACACGGACGCGCGCGCCGCCATCGAGCAGCACCGGCGCTCACTCGCCATCGGTGTGGGGATCGGCGCCGTCATCGTGCAGCACTCCGCGCACTGCAACATCGGCTACGCCCACCTGACCCTGGGCGAACCGGCCGCCGCCCTGCCCCACTTCGAGGAGAGTCTGCGCATCCTCGGCGGCCACGGCGACTGGCACGGCGAGTCCCAGACCAGGCTCGGACTGGTACGCGCCCTGCGCCTGCTCGGCCGAGCCGACCGCGCCCTGCGCGAATGCGCCGAGCTGCTCCGCCGCGCGGACGCCCGGGCCGACCGTTACATGGGCGGCCTGGCCCGGCACCAGCACGGACTCCTGCTGCGCGAGTCGGGGCGGCCCGAGGAGGCGTACGGGGAGTGGCGCGCCGCCCTCGTCGCGCTGGACGGGACGGACGAGAAGGCGCTCACGGAGGAACTCCGGGGGTTGGTCACCGAGGCCGACGCCCACTGATCCCCCCCTCTCACTTGGCGTCCGCATAGCACTCCACCACCGCCGTGGTGAACGGAAACCGCACCGGGGTCTCCCCGAACGTCAGTCGTCCCGCCAGGTCCGCCGCCTCCCGGATCGCCGCGACCACCGCTTCGGCCTCCTCCTCGGGGCAGTGCACGATCACCTCGTCGTGCTGGAAGAAGACCAGCTCGGCCGCCATGTCCGCACAGGTCCGCCGCAGCGCGGCGAGCAGCAGCAGGGCCCAGTCGGCGGCGCTGCCCTGGACGACGAAGTTGCGGGCGAAGCGCCCGCGGGCGCGGGAGTTGGTGGAGGCGTAGCCGGGGGTCCACTGCCGGGCGTCGGCCTCGGCCTCGGTCCCGGCCCCGGTCCCGGTCTCGTCCTCTCCGAGCGGGATGCCCGCCTCCTCCGCCGTGTCCTCCGTCGCCCCGGCCGCCGGTGGGCAGGTCCGCCCGAGCCACGTCCGTACGAGCCGACCCTCCTCGCCCGCGCGGGCGGCGTCGTCGACGTACGCCACCGCTTTGGGGAAGCGGCGTCTGAGCGCGGCGAGGTTCTTCAGTCCGTCGCCGGAGGTCTGGCCGTAGACCGCGCCGAGCACGGCGAGCTTGGCCTGGGCGCGGTCGCCGGAGAAGGCGCGGTCGGACACCGACTGGTACAGGTCGGTCTCCCGGCCGGCCACCTCCATCAACCCGGGGTCTCGGGAGATCGCCGCGAGGACGCGGGGTTCCATCTGGTCGGCGTCGGCGACGACCAGCCGCCAGCCGGGGTCGGCGACCACGGCCCGCCGGATGACCTTGGGGATCTGGAGCGCGCCCCCGCCGTTGGTGACCCAGCGGCCGGTGACCGTGCCGCCCGCGAGGAACTCGGGCCGGAAGCGCCCGTCGCGCACCCAGTCCTGCAGCCAGGACCAGCCGTGCGCGACCCAGATGCGGTACAGCTTCTTGTACTCGATCAGCGGCTTCACCGCCGGATGGTCGATGGACTCGATCTCCCAGCGACGGGTCGACTTGATCCTGATGCCGGCCTGCGCGAAGGCCTTGACGACGTCGGCGGGCAGGTCGGGCCGCACCCGGCGCCCGAAGGCGGCCGACACCTCGTCCGCCAGCTCGGCCAGACGGCGTGGCTCGCCCCCGCCCGCGTACCGCTCGCCGAGCAGTTCGTGCAGCACCTCGCGGTGCACGTCCGCGCTCCACGGCAGCCCCGCCCGGTTCATCTCGGCGGCCACCAGCATCCCCGCCGACTCCGCGGCCGTCAGCAGCCGCATCCGGTCGGGGTGCCCGGCCCGGTCGTGCCGCCGCTGCTGCTCGGCGTAGACCTCGACGAGGTCCGCCAGGGGCAGCCTGATGCCCTCCGGCTCGAAGAGGGAGGACTGGGCGCCCGGTGCGGCCGACCGCTGCGGCGGATCCGGCGGTACGGGGCCGCCGCGCAGCCGGGCCAGGGCGGCGGCCGCCGAGCGTGGCTCGCCGTGGCGCCCCTCGTGGCCGAGGAGGAGCGTCTCGGCGTCCTCGACGTCGTAGCACCGCTCGACTCGCACCCCCGTGGCGAGCAGACGCGGATACACCTCGGCCGTCGAACGCCACACCCAGCGGCTCACCCGAGGTCGGCTGCGCACCGCCTCGGCGAGGTCCGCCTCCCGCAGCACCGGCCCCGCGGGCAGCCCGTCCGGACCGAGGGCGGCGAGCTCCGCGCCACCGCCCTCGGCCGGAGCGAGCGCCCACCGGTCGGCCATGCTGCGAGTGTGGCAGGGGGGTCTGACAACGGCCTCCGACCGCGGGAAGCCGCAGGTCAGCCGGACTCTTCCTGTGCTTGTCCCTCCCCGTTCTCCTGCTCCCGGTTCTTGAGCAGTTCCGCCAGTACCTCCGTCACGTAGGCCTCGACTCCCGCCTTGTCGATGCCGAGGCCGCTGAGGACGCCCTCGCCGTTCTCGTGCTCCAGCAGGGCCAGCAGGATGTGTTCGGTGCCGACGTAGTTGTGGCCCAGGCGGAGGGCCTCGCGGAAGGTGAGCTCCAGGACCTTCTTCGCAGCAGGGCCGTAGGGGATCAGATCGGGGGCCTCCTCGGCGGCCGGCGGGAGCGCGGCGGTCGTCGCCTCGCGGACGGCGTCGAGCGAGAGGCCCTGTGCGACGAAGGCCTTCGCGGCGAGACCCTCCGGCTCGGCGAGCAGACCGAGGACCAGGTGCTCGGGGAGCCCTTCGGCGCCACCGGCGGACTTGGCCTCGTTGTGGGCGGCCACGACCACGTTGCGCGCGCGGGGCGTGTAGCGGCTGAAGCCCTGATTGGGGTCGAGGTCGGTTGACTCCTTGGGTACGAATCGCTTCTGGGCGGCCTGCCGGGTGACCCCCATGCTCTTGCCGATGTCCGTCCAGGAGGCGCCCGACCGGCGGGCCTGGTCGACGAAGTGGCCGATCAGGTGGTCGGCCACCTCACCGAGGTGCTCACCGGCGATCACCGCGTCCTGGAGCTGTTCCAGGGGCTCGGCGTGGCCGTTCTTGATGGCCGCGATGAGGTCGTCGAGGCGTACGGATGACGTGATGGTCGTGTTCTTCGCCATGTGTCAACCGTAGGTTGGCACCCAGCCGACGTCAACCTTGGGTTGACACTGCTTCTCCGCTTGGGCGCCCATGACACGATCGAGGGGTGAGCAGCAGTACGCCCAGCACCGTCGACCGCGCCTTCCAGGCCGCCCTCTACGACGCCACCGACACCACTCTCGACACCGGCGCCTCACTCCTCGCCGCCGACCCCGCGGCGGACGCCGAGCTCGCGCGGCGCGGGGAGGAGTTCGTGGCGACGGCCTGGCGGCGTGGCTGGCAGCCCGCGGACGTCGTACGGATCGTGCGCCGCGAACTGGACGACGTACACGTACGCCTGGTGTCGGCGTCGATCCGCGCGCAGGCGCGGGACGACCGCCCGCGCGGTCGGCGCTGGGCGGCACAACTGGAGGAACTGGCCGCCGAGGCCGACGACGTGCCGCCCCGCGCCGACCGCTTCTCGCACGCCACTGCGGTCCTGGAGCTGTACCGCCTGCTGCTGCGCCTGCCCACCCTGGAACCCCTGGAAGAACCCGCCGGCCGGCCCGGGTCCGACTCCCGCATGCTCACCCGCATCCGCGCGCTGCTCGCCAAGGCGGAGGCGACCGGGTTCCCGGAGGAGGCGGAGGCGCTCACGGCCAAGGCGCAGGAGCTGATGGCCCGGCACAGCGTCGACGAGGCGCTGCTCGCCGCCCGGGCGCCGGCCCCGGACGCGCCCGGAGCCTGCCGGATCGGCGTCGAGCCGCCGTACGAGCAGGCCAAGGCGGTGCTGCTGGACGCGGTCGCCGACGCCAACCACTGCCGGGCCGTGTGGAACGAACCCCTCGGCTTCTCCACGGTCGTCGGCTTCGAGGCCGACCTGGAGGTGGTGGAACTCCTCTACACCTCGCTCCTCGTCCAGGCCACGACCGCGATGACGAAGGCGGAGGCCGCCCAGCGAGCGGGCGGCCGCAAACGCACGAAGACCTTCCGGCAGTCCTTCCTCGCCGCGTACGCCCACCGCATCGGCACCCGCCTCGCGACCGCCGCCGAGGTCGAGGTGAGCGACGACCTGCTGCCCGTCCTCGCCTCCCGCGAGGTCGCGGTCACCTCGGCGACGGACCGCCTCTTCCCGCAGACGGTCACGACCCGCCTGCGCGGTGTCAGCGACGCGGCCGGCTGGACGGAGGGAGCCGAGGCGGCGGACCGGGCCCGCGTGGAATCCCGTCCCCGGCTCCCCTGACCGGCCCGTCGGGCAGGCCCCTAGGGCCTTTCGTTTGGATCATGCCGGGCTCGCGGGGTCCGGCCTGATCCAAACGAAAGACCCTAGTCGCCCGCCTGCTGGAACGCGCTCACCGAGGCGTCCGGGTCGCCGGTGTCGGCCTTCAGTGCGATGTCGCCGTACGACCACGGGAAGCTCTTGGTGGCCTTGGAGCCCGGCAGGCCGTACTTGACCGTCTTGACGGAGAGGCTCTTCGCGTCGCCGCCCTCGCCCCGGGCGTAGGTGATCGTGAAGGTCGCGGTGCTGCCCTTTGTGAGGGTCAGCTTCTGCGGTTGGCCGGCCTTGTCCTGCGGGACGTTGCTGGAGACGCTGCCGGCGTCGAGGCCGACCGTGGGAAAGCCCTCCAGGGTGCACTCCGCGCCCTTGTTGGTGAGGGTGACGGTGACGTTGCCGGAGTCCCCGGCGGCCGGGGCGGCGTTGACCGGGCCGACCTCCGAGCCCAGCTGGTCGAGGGCGCAGACGCCGCCGGGGCTCTTGCCCTCGGCGCTGGAGCCGCTGTCGGACCCACCGCCGGACCCGTCACCACCGCTGTCGCAGGCGGTGAGCAGGAGGGCGGCGGCTAGGACGGTGACGGTGAGCGGAACGGCGCGCATAGATGGGTCCCCTGAGATCGTGACAGTGCCCCCTGATCATCACGCACAAGCCCACCGCCTCGCCGCGCACCCCCGCGCTCACGACCACACCGCACAACGATGCGCCCCCACCGCACGCCCCACCCGAGCCCCTGAACCGCGAGAACCGCGCAGGACAAAAAGGAACGAGCCGCACAGAACCAGACGGGTCCCTACGACATCAAACGGGCCCCCGTACGACATCAAACGGGCCCCCGTACGACATCAAACAGGTCCCCGTACGACATCAAACGGGCCCCCTAACGGCCCGGGCCGCACGCGTACGACGTGAACCGTCCGCCTACGACCCGAGGCTCGCCGTCGGCAACCCGGTGGGCAGCTTCCCGCCCCGCGACCTGGTGTACGTCTCCGCGCCGGCGCCGCCCTCCCAGGTGACCTTCAGGCTTGTCTTGCTCACGGAGTCGACCATCCCCGTCGCCCGGTCCTTCTTGCCGTCCGTGCACTTGAGATGGATCATCTGCATGCCCGCCTCCTCGCCCGCGGTCCCGGTGCACACGGATCCGCCCGTCGCGAAGAGCGCGGCCTCCTTGCCGTTGATCACCAGCGCGACGGCGTGACCGTCGTTGGTGGTCAGCCAGCTGCCCTGGATGCCGCCCGACGACGCCGAGCCGCCCGAGCCGCCACCGGTGTCGGCGCTCGCGCTCGGTGCCGGGCTGGACGGGGAGTCGTCCGCGGAGCCGCCCCCGTCGCTGCACGCGGTCAGCGCGAGCGCACCCGCCAGTCCCAGGGCCGCGGCCGCGACCCGTGCCCGCCGACGCGACGCGCCACGCGAGGGGCGCGAGGAGATAGCCGAAGTCACTGCAAGCTCCCAAGCTGTAGCCGGTCGGCCCGCGGGCCGGAAGGTTCGCAGCAAGCTACCAGGACGACTTCCGCACCCCCGGCAGATACCCCGCGTGCGCCTGCTCCCGCAGGCTCACCCGGGACAGCCCGAACGCCCGGAAGTAGCCGCGCGGTCGCCCGTCCACCTGGTCGCGGTTGCGGACCCGCGTGGCACTGGCGTCGCGCGGCTGCCCGCGCAGCTCCCGCTGGGCTGCGGCCCGTTCGGCCTGCGTCGACGTCGGTCGCCGGATGATCTCCTTCAGCTCGGCGCGCCGTACGGCGTACCGCGCGACGACCTCCTGCCGCCTGTCGTTCTTCGCGATCTTGCTCTTCTTCGCCATCAGACCTTCACTCCCCGGGCGCGGATCCGGGCCACGGCCGCCTCGACGCCGATGGTGTCGACCGTCTTGATCCCCTTGGCGCTGAGCCGCAGCCGTACGTACCGGCCCTCGCTGGGCAGCCAGTACCGCTTGCTCTGGATGTTCGGGTCGAAGCGGCGTGAGGTGCGCCGGTGGGAGTGGGAGATGCGGTTGCCGAAGCCGGGCTGGGCGCCGGTCAGCATGCAGTGCGCGGACACGGGTGACGTACCTCTCCTTGGGGCGATGATGCTAATGGAATTCATTTTCAGTAAGATAGCAGCATGGCACGCAACGAACTCCGCCCGGTCATCAAACTCCGGTCCACGGCCGGAACCGGCTTCACGTACGTCACCCGCAAGAACCGCCGCAACGACCCGGACCGTATGACGCTGCGCAAGTACGACCCGGTCGCCGGCCGTCACGTCGACTTCCGAGAGGAGCGCTGAGGTACGCCATGCGCAAGGGAATCCACCCGTCCTACGGGCCCGTCGTCTTCCGTGACCGTGCCGCCGGCTACGTCTTCCTGACCCGCTCGACGCTTTCCGCGACGGCCGGCGAGAAGACGATCGAGTGGGAGGACGGCAACACCTACCCGGTCGTGGACGTCGAGATCTCCGACGTCAGCCACCCCTTCTACACCGGTACCGCCCGCGTCCTGGACACGGCCGGACGCGTGGAGCGCTTCGAGCGCCGGTACGGGAAGCAGGGCTAGAGCGGTGGACGAACTCTCCGTCGTCATCGTCGGCGGGCTGCACGCCGACGCGCGCCGGGCCGCGGTCGCGCGCCTGCTCGCCGACGTGCCCGGGAGCGTCGTACTCCACCACGACCTGGCGACTGCTGCGGCCGGCACGGTCGTACGGACGGTCCGGGATGCCGGCGGGATCCTGTCCGCCGGCGAGACGCCCCTGGTCAACGACTGCGCGTGCTGTGCGTTGCGGGAGGACCTGGTGCCCGAGCTGAAGCGGCTCGCCGAGGCCGGGGGCACCCGGCTCGCCGTCGTCGAACTGTGGGACTCCGTCGAGCCCAAGGCCATGGCCGAGGTGGTCACGGTCGGCGGGCTCACGGTCACCGGCGTGATCACCGCCGTCGACCCGGCGCTGGTCCTGCCGTACCTCGGCAACGGCGACGACCTCGCCGAACGCGGCCTCGCCGCGGCCGCCACCGACCAGCGCACGGTCGCCGACACCTTCGCCCGCCAACTGGAGTACGCCCCCGTGCTCGCCGTCGCCGACTCCCAGGAGGCCGACGACGAGGACCGTGAACTCCTCACCCAACTGCACCCGACGGCCCGCCAGGTCCCGATCGGCGACGGGGGCCGGGCGGGGGCACCCTCACTCTTCGAGTCGCCCCTCGCCCAGGCCGCCCTGGCCGGCTTCGACGTCGAAGCGGCGGCAGCCGCCCAGCACCCCGCCTGCGCGCTGCTCCCCGCGGAGGCCGACGCGTGCGGCGTCGCCACCTTCGTCTGGCACGAGTGCCGGCCCTTCCACCCGGAGCGGCTGTACGAGGCCCTGGAGGACCTGACCTGCGCCGCTGCCCGCAGCAGGGGCCGGTTCTGGCTCGCCGACCGGCCCGACACGCTGCTCCACTGGGACGCGGCCGGCGGGGCGCTGTGTGTGGAGAGCGCGGGGCCCTGGCTCGCCTCGTTGCCCGACGCTGCCTGGGAGATGGTCCCGCCGGTGCGTCGCGCCGCCGCCGCGCTGGACTGGCACCCCGAGCACGGCGACCGCTGCCAGCACCTGGTCTTCACGTCCCCCGGCCTCGACCGCGAGGGACTCGAGCGGCTGCTGGAGTCCTGCCTGCTCACCGACGCCGAGTACGCCGCCGGGCGCGATGCCTGGAAGCGGCTGCCGCCCGCTTTCGACACCCTTCTGGAGGTCTGACCCCGCCATGCCCCGCAAGACCGACCGCAAGCCCGCGAAGAGCCGCCCCAACCCGCTGGACCAGGCCGAGATCACGTACATCGACTACAAGGACACCGACCTGCTGCGGAAGTTCATCTCCGACCGGGGGAAGATCCGCAGCCGCCGCGTGACCCGTGTCTCGGCGCAGCAGCAGCGGCAGTTGGCGCGCGCGATCAAGAACGCACGGGAGATGGCGCTGCTGCCGTACTCCAGTCGCTGAGTTCAGTGCCCTCGTCACCCTCGGCCGCCCCCCGGCCACCCGTCGCTCCGCCCGGCGCACCTACCGGGCGGAGCGGCCGCGTTTTGCCCTGCCCTGAGATGGAACAGAAGGGGCCCCTTACGCGTCTGTTTCTAGTACAGGACGAAACAATGCGAAGCATTTACCGATCGAACCGATCGTGCACGGCAAGCGTGAAAGCTGTAACCGCAGGAACACCCCACGTGCACGTGCATCTGCGCCTGCATCTGCACATGAACGGGGTTATGATCCGGGTCTGTTGACCATGGCACCAATGGCCACTCGAACCAGTGCACCACCGGGGAGCTACCTGTGGACCAGGACGTTGACGGGGGGTACGACGTGTACAACGGCATGACGGCGACACAGCTGCACGGGGTGGCCTGGCAGAAGAGCCGGCACAGCAACTCGCAGGGGTCCTGCGTGGAGTTCGCGAGGCTGCCCGGCGGAGACGTGGCCGTGCGCAACTCGCGGTTCCCCGACGGGCCGGCGCTCGTCTACACGCGGGCCGAGATCGAGGCCATGCTGCTCGGAATCAAGGACGGCGAGTTCGACCACCTGATCGCGGGCTGATCCGGATCCGCGTCAGGACAACGGTGTCGCACGGGAGAGTGTCACAGGCGCGGTAACGCGCGTAGAACCGCGGCGCCCGTATGCGCCGCGGTTGCTCATTCCGCGGGGGAGCGCAGATGGAACAGCGCCCACACGACCTTGCCGCTGAGCGTGCCGGCCAGCGGGTGCCAGCCCCAGCTGTCGCTGAAGGAGTCGACCAGGAACAGACCGCGGCCCGACTCCGCCGAGAAGTCGTCCGTGGCCCGCGCGACGGGGCTGTCGTGACTGGGGTCGCGCACCGCGCACACCAGCCGCTCGGTCCAGCGCATCAGGTGCAGCCGCACGGGCGGGCACTGCTCGGGCACCAGCGAGGCGGGCGTCGGCAGCGCGTGCCGGAGCGCGTTGGTGACGAGTTCGGAGACGACCAGGCACACGTCGTCGAAGCGGTCGCCGAAGTCCCACTGGTCGAGGGTTCTGCGCGTGAACTGCCGCGCGTCGCACACCGCTTCGTAGCGGGCGGGCAGGGCGCAGGAGGCGGCGCTGGACACGGCCGCGGGATCCAGCGGCGGAAGGCCCTGCCGTAACGGCTCGAGCATGGTCGATCCATTCGTCCCCATGCGAGGCACTCCCGGGAATTCGCGGTCGTTGCGAGCAGCGGTGGCGCGGGACCATGGTTTCGGATGCGCACAGCAGATGCAAGGGCAGATGCACGTGCACGTGACCGAAATGGACCTTCCCGTACCGCTTCTTTGCCATTTTTTCCGCCATCTTCACGTCTCCTGCTCGCCCCGTCCTTTCCCTCTCCTCGCTTCCTTCCGCCTCGTACCTTTGGTTTCTTCCCGTCTCTGTAATCGGACGAGTACTGCTCGGAGTGTTTTAGTGGCAGACTGCGGCCCCAAAGACGGTTGGGGAGGCTGGCGAACGTGAGCGCGGGAGAGCCCGGATCGGTGGTGCGGCGCATGCTGCTCGGCTCGCAACTCAGGCGGCTGCGTGAGGCACGGGGGATCACGCGTGAGGCTGCGGGGTACTCGATCCGTGCCTCGGAGTCGAAGATCAGCCGGATGGAGTTGGGCCGGGTGAGCTTCAAGACGAGGGACGTGGAAGATCTGCTGACGCTGTACGGCATCACGGACGAGGCGGAGCGCGCGGCGCTCGTCGGCCTCGCCCGCGAGGCCAACGTGGCGGGCTGGTGGCACAGTTACTCGGACGTCCTGCCGAACTGGTTCCCCACCTATGTCGGCCTGGAAGGCGCGGCCTCGCTGATCCGCGCCTACGAGGTGCAGTTCGTGCACGGGCTGCTGCAGACCGAGGCGTACGCCCACGCGGTCGTCAAGCGCGGCATGAAGGGCGCGAGCGCCGCCGACATCGACCGGCGGGTGGCGCTGCGCCTGGAGCGGCAGAAGTACCTCGTCTCCGAGAACGCCCCCGAGGTCCACGTCGTCCTGGACGAGGCCGCGCTGCGTAGGCCGTACGGCGACCGCGAGGTGATGCGCGGCCAGCTCCAGCACCTGATCGACTTCTCCCAGCGTCCCAACGTACGGCTGCAGATCATGCCGTTCAGCTTCGGCGGGCACTCCGGGGAGAGCGGTGCCTTCACCATCCTGAGCTTCCCGGAGTCCGACCTCTCGGACGTCGTCTACCTGGAGCAGCTCACCAGCGCCCTCTATCTCGACAAGCGCGAGGACGTCGGCCAGTACGAACAGGCACTCAAGGAGCTCCAGCAGGACAGCCCCGGTCCGGACGAGAGCCGGGACCTGCTGCGCGGGCTCCTGCAGCTGTCGTAGGGGCCTGTCGCAGGCGCCGTAGGGATAACCCTCGGTTTTCCTGTGTGCTTCTTGCGTTTCCCGAGGTGACGCCTCCAACTCACGTAAAACGTAAGTACGATGACGTGTGATCAGTATCTCGGGGCAAGGGATTGAGGGATCACATGTCGTCCTGCTTCAGCGACCTGGCCCAGCAGTTCATCGACGGTGAATGGCGTCCGGGTACCGGTTCCTGGGACATCATCGACTTCAATCCGTACGACGGCGAGAAGCTCGCCTCGATCACCATCGCCACCATCGACGAGGTGGACGAGGCGTACAAGTGCGCCGCTCGTAGCCAGAAGCACTGGTCCACGACCAATCCCTACACCCGCCGTGACATCTTCGACCGTGCCCTGCGGCTGCTCGAGGAGCGCGAGCAGGAGGTCCTCGACGCGATCATCGCCGAGCTCGGCGGTACGCATGTCAAGGCCCGCTTCGAGATCAACCTCGCCAAGGAGTTCCTGCGTGAGGCCGCCCATCTGACGCTGCGCTCCGAGGGCCGGATCCTGCCCTCCCCGGTCGAGGGCAAGGAGAACCGCCTCTATCGCGTGCCGGTCGGTGTCGTCGGCGTCATCAGCCCGTTCAACTCGCCGTTCCTGCTGTCGATCAAGCCGGTCGCCGCCGCCCTCGCCCTCGGCAACGCCGTCGTCCTCAAGCCGCACGAGGACAGCCCCATCGTCGGCGGCACCCTGATCGCGAAGCTCTTCGAGGACGCGGGCCTGCCGGCCGGTCTGCTCAACGTGGTCGTCACCGACATCGCCGAGATAGGCGACGCCTTCATCGAGCACCCGATCCCCAAGGTCATCACCTTCACCGGCTCCGACAAGGTCGGTCGGCACATCGCCACGGTCTGCGCCGCACAGCTCAAGCGCACGGTCCTCGAACTGGGCGGCAACAGCGCGCTGGTGGTCCTCGACGACGCCGACATCGACTACGCCGTCGACGCGGCCGTCTTCAGCCGCTACGTCGACCAGGGCCAGGTCTGCATGGCAGCGAACCGTGTCCTGGTGGACCGCTCGGTGGCGGCCGAGTTCACCGAGAAGTTCGTCGCCAAGGTCAGAACCCTCAAGACCGGAGACCCGCGCGACCCGCAGACGGTGATCGGCCCGGTCATCAACTCCCTCCAGGCCAACGCCATCTCCGCCGCCGTCGACCAGGCGGTCGCCGAGGGCGCCACCGTCCTCGTGCGCGGCACGACGACCGACAACATGGTGGAGCCGTCCGTCCTGACGGACGTGCCGTCCGACTCCTCGCTCCTGCACAAGGAGATCTTCGGCCCCGTCGCCCTCCTCGTCCCCTTCGACGGTGAGGAGGAGGCGATCCGCATCGTCAACGACACCCCCTACGGCCTCAGCGGCGCCGTCCACACGGCCGACGTGGAGCGGGGTGTCACCTTCGCCCAGCAGGTCGACACCGGCATGTTCCACGTGAACGACGGCACCATCCACGACGAGCCGCTGGTCCCCTTCGGCGGCGAGAAGAACTCCGGGATCGGCCGGCTGAACGGCGAGACCACGCTGGACGCGTTCACCACACTGCGGTGGATCTCGGTGCAGCACGGGCGGAGCGCGTTTCCCTTCTGAAGACCCCGGGGCACTTGAGGACAGAACCTGACCGCAAGGGTCCGTAACGTCATCGGTGTCAGGCGGCAGCAGCCGTAACACCCGATGAAAGGCGGCCGGTCATGGTCACTCACGTGCGAGCCGAGGCCCAGGGCGACGAGCGCGGAGCACTGCTCTCCTTCATTGCGGAGCAGCGTGGCGGCATCAGGCGGTCGGTGCTCGGCCTCACGGACGAGCAGGCTTGCTCGCGCCCCAGCGCCAGCGAGCTCTCCCTGGCTGGGCTGATCAAGCACGTCGCCGAGACGGAGCAGGGCTGGGTGGCCCGCGCCAAGGGGGAGGAGCCGGCCGTGCACCGGGACCAGTCGAACTGGCCCGAGTGCTTCGCGCTGGTCGACGGCGAGACGCTCGCGTCACAGCTGGACTACTGGGAGAAGGTGGCGGCGGAGACGGAGGCGTTCGCCCGCTCCGTGCCCAGCCTCGACGACAGCTTCCCGCTCCCGAAGGCTCCCTGGTTCCCGGAGGAGTCCGTCTCCGTGCGCTGGGTGCTCCTGCACCTGATCCGCGAGATCGCCCGGCACGCCGGCCACGCCGACATCATCCGGGAGTCGCTGGACGGGAAGACGGCGTTCGAGCTGGTGGCCCTGGCCGAGAACTGAGGTCATAACCTGGACCGCATGTCAGCGATCCGTCTCCTCGTGCTGGGCGCCGTGCGTCAGCACGGGCGGGCCCACGGCTACCAGGTCCGCAACGACCTGGAGTACTGGGGCGCGCACGAGTGGTCCAACGCCAAGCCCGGCTCGATCTACCACGCCCTGAAGCAGATGGCGAAACAGGGCCTGCTGCACGCCCACGAGATCGCGCCGTCCACGGCCGGCGGTCCGCCGCGCACCGAGTACGAGATCACCGGTAAGGGCACCGAGGAGTACTTCGCGCTGCTGCGCGACGCGCTGACCTCGTACGACCAGAAGATGGACGTCAAGTCGGCGGCCATCGGCTTCATCGTCGACCTGCCGCGCGGCGAGGCGATCGCGCTCCTGAAGGAGCGGACCCGGCGGATCGGCGAGTGGCGTTCCGCCGTCACCGAGCACTACGTCCCCGAGGAAGGCCCCGGGCAGCTCGGTCACATCGGGGAGATCATGAACCTCTGGGTCCACTCGGCCGACACCGAGTCCGAGTGGATCCAGGGGCTGATCGAGCGCATCGAGGGCGGCTCCTACACCTTCGCCGGCGAGGGCGAGCAGTTCGTCGGCATCCTCGCGGACGATCAACGCAACCCGTACGCGACGGGTGAGGCGCATCCCGAGGACGTCCGCTAATCAAGTTTGACGAATGCCGGTGACGCGGTTACGTTGGAGCTAGTAGTCAAGTTTGACTAGCTTCGGGCGGGGAGGAGTGGGGGCACGTGACCGACACGGCGATCACTGTCGAAAGCGCACGCAAGACGTACGGCACCACACACGCACTGGACGGGCTGGACCTCGCGGTAGCGCGCGGCACCGTGCACGGAGTGCTCGGCCCCAACGGGGCGGGCAAAACCACCCTGGTCCGCATCCTGTCCACCCTGCTGCGGCCCGACGCCGGCCGGATCGAGGTGGCCGGGCACGACGTGCTGACCAGAGCCCGCGAGGTCCGCTTCCGCATCGGACTCCTCGGCCAGCACGCGGCACTCGACGAGGAACTCGGCGGCCGCCAGAACCTGGAGCTGTTCGGCCGCCTGTACCACCTGGGCGCCCGCCACGCGCGCGTGCGGGCCGGTGAACTCCTGGAGCGCTTCGACCTGGCCGACACCGGCCGTAAGCCGGTGCGCTCCTACAGCGGAGGCATGCGGCGCCGCCTCGACCTCGCCGCCTCCCTGATCACCGAACCGGAGGTGCTCTTCCTGGACGAGCCGACGACCGGCCTCGACCCGCGCGGCCGCGCCGAGGTGTGGGAGTCGGTCCGCTCCCTGGTCGGCGGCGGCACCACGGTCCTGCTCACCACGCAGTACCTGGAGGAGGCCGACCAGCTCGCCGACCGTATCTCGGTCGTCGACCACGGCCGGGTCGTCGCCGACGGCACGCCGGCCGAGCTCAAGGCGCTGACCGGCGGAGACCGCATCGACGTCGTGCTGCGTGACCCGGGCCACCTGGGCGCGGCGGTCGCCTTGCTGCCGCTCCCGGCGTCGGAGGTCTCGGTGGACGCCGACCGCCGGCTGCTCAGCGCCCGCGTCACCGACCGCATGGCCGCGCTCACCGGCGTCGTGCGGGCCTTGGAGGAGGCCGGCATCGAGGCGGAGGACATCGCCCTGCGCCGCCCGACGCTGGACGAGGTGTTCCTGCACCTCACCGGCGGAGACAACCGAGGAGATCACCGAGTGAAGGAGGCAGCGTGAGCACGTACGCCCTGACCGACTCCTGGACGATGACCCGGCGCGAACTCGCCCACTGGGCACGTCAGCCCGTCCGGGTGGTCGTCGGTCTGCTCTTCTCCGTGATGCTGCTGCTGATGTTCGCCTATCTGATCGGCGGCGGCCGCGGTGTCACGGGCGACTACCTCGACTACCTCCTGCCCGGCATGCTCGCGTTCACCATGGCCTTCGGCCTGGAGAGCACGATGCTCGCCGTCACCCAGGACCTCAACAAGGGCGTCATCGACCGCTTCCGCTCGATGCCCATGGCCGACGGCGCAGTCCTGGTGGGCCGCGCGGCCGCCGACATGCTCCAGTCGGTGGTGGGGCTGGTCCTGCTGATCGGCGTCGCCGCCGCGCTCGGATGGCGCACCCACGGCGGACTCGGCGGCCTGCTCGGCGCCGTCGGCCTCCTGCTGCTGTTCCGGTTCGCGATGCTCTGGATCGGAATCCATCTGGGCCTGGTGGCGGGGAAACCGGAGCTGGTGCAGGCCGTCCAGATCCTCGTCTGGCCGGTCGGCTTCCTCTCCAACGCCCTCGCCACCCCCGAGTCCATGCCCGCCTGGCTGGGCACGGTCGTCGAGTGGAACCCGATGTCCCAGACGGCGACGGCCGTACGTGACCTCTTCGGCGCCCAGGGCGGCGAACCGGGGCATGTCTGGCCGGCGGTGCTCTGGCCGTTGGTACTGCTCGCGGTGTTCTTCCCGCTGGCGGTACGGAAGTTCGCGAACCTCGGGAAGTAATGCCCGTCAGTGGTGGAACCCCGTCGCCGCGCCCTTGTCCCGCGTCAGCGGACCCGGCTGCCGGCGCAGCTCCGGCACCAGACGGGTCAGGTCCTCCACGAACAGGTCGGCGAGGTCGGCCGAGAAGCCGTTGCGGCACACCACCCGCACCACGGACAGGTCCTCGCGGTTCGGCGGGAAGGTGTACGCGGGCACCAGCCAGCCCTTCTCGCGCAGCCGCCGGGACACGTCGAAGACGTCGTACGCCGTCACGTCGTCCGCGGTCGTGAAGGCGAAGACGGGCAGCTGGTCGCCCCGGGTGAGGAGCCGGAAGTGGCCGAGCGCCGCCACGCGCTCGGCGACGCTGCGGGCCACGTCCCGCGTGGACTGCTGCACGGCCCGGTAGCCCTCCCGGCCCAGCCGCAGGAACGTGTAGTACTGCGCGACGACCTGCGCGCCCGGCCGGGAGAAGTTGAGCGCGAAGGTCGGCATGTCACCGCCCAGGTAGTTGACGCGGAAGACGAGTTCCTCGGGCAGGGCATCCCCGTCGCGCCACAGGGCCCAGCCGACCCCGGGATAGACGAGCCCGTACTTGTGCCCCGAGGTGTTGATGGAGGCCACGCGCGGGAGGCGGAAGTCCCACACGAGGTCCTCGTCCAGGAAGGGCGCGACCATGGCGCCGGACGCGCCGTCGACATGCACCGGGACGTCGAGCCCGGTCCGCTCCAGGAGGGCGTCGAGGGCCGCGCAGAGGTCCGCGATCGGCTCGTACGACCCGTCGAAGGTGGAGCCGAGGATGCCGACGACCCCGATGGTGTTCTCGTCGCACATCTCGGCGGCGGCCTGCGGATCGAGGTGGAACCGGTCGCCCTCCATGGGCACCAGCCGGGCCTCCACCTCCCAGAAGGCGCAGAACTTGTCCCAGCAGACCTGGACGTTGACGCCCATGACGAGGTTCGGGCGCGCCCCCGGGTACCGGTCGGCGTTGCGCCGCGCCCAGCGCCGTTTCAGGGCCATCCCGGCGAGCATGCACGCCTCGCTCGACCCGGTCGTCGAACACCCCACGGCGGCCGAGGGGTCGGGCGCGTGCCAGAGGTCGGCGAGCATCGCCACACAGCGCCGCTCCAGTTCGGCGGTGCGCGGATACTCGTCCTTGTCGATCATGTTCTTGTCGCGGCACTCGGCCATGAGCATCCCGGCCTGGGGCTCCATCCAGGTGGTGACGAACGTGGCCAGGTTCAGCCGGGAGTTGCCGTCCAGCATCAGCTCGTCGTGCACGACCTGGTACGCCGTCGAGGGCGGGAGCGGTGTGTCGGGCAACCGGTGTTTGGGCGGTGCCTCGGTCATGCCGCCGACCGGGTTCGCCTCCCCGTGGAAGGGGTTGACGGACAGGGGGCGCTCGTCGGGCTTGTGGATGCCTTCGTGAAGGGGCATGGGTGTCTCTCCCTGGGTTCGGATGTCACATGACGGGCGTTCCGTCGTCGTGCAGCTGCATCTGCGGCCGCCCCGTCACCAGCAGCCAGGCCGGCAGCGAGGCGATGCAGAGCAGGGCGACGATCGCGGGCGAGGCGGTCAGCACGGCGGCCGCGAACAGGCTCAACCAGCCCTGCCGGGTGATCGCGAGGAGCACGCCGAGCACCGCCGACGCCACGCCCAGCGCGGGCGGCACATCGGGCACGAGGGCGTGGGCGCACAGGCCGAGGGCGGTGCCGACGAAGATGGCCGGGAAGATCCGTCCGCCCCGGAAGCCGCAGGACGCTGCGACGAGCAGCGCGGCCAGCTTCACCACCGCCATCGTCGCGAACTCTCCCGCCGACCAGCCCTCGGGATCGCGCGCCAGCTCCTCGACCTCGTCCAGCCCCTTGAAGAGCGTCAGATGCCCGCCCAGGGCGGCCAGCAGCCCCAGGACGAGTCCACCGGCCGGAAGCGCCAGCATCGGGTGGCGCAGCCGGGCGAAGGCGCCGTGGACGTAAGGGAAGGCGTAAACGACGCACAGGCCGAGCAGCGCGGCCACGGAGGCCACCACGAGGGCCGCCAGCACGTCGCCCCAGCCCGGCCGGTCGAAGGCGGGCAGGTGCAGGTCGAAGGAGGGATGTTCGAGCAGGTCGGCTGTGATGGCGCCCGCGGCCGCGGCCACGAGCGGCGCGAAGACGCTGTCCCACAGCGCTCCCCTCGCCGGTCGCCCGAACAGCGCCTCGGAGATGACCAGCGCCGCCGCCACCGGTGTGCCGAACAGCGCGCCGATCGTCGCCGCCTCCGCCAGGGCCACCCACAGCTCCCCGGGCGCCCGGGGCAGGAACCTGCGGCCCAGCCAGAACACGAGCCCGACGTTCACGGCGATGATCGGGTTCTCCGGGCCCAGGCTCGGCCCGCCCGCCAGCATCAGCGCGGCCGCCAGCAACAGCCCCGGCAGCACGGCGGGCGGGAGCACGGGGGCGTTCAGGCCGGTGGTGGCCGGGTCCGGACCCGCGTGTCCCGGGACCTTCCACACCACCAGGCCCACCAGGACGCCCGTCGAGGTGAGCATGATGAGCATCCACAGCACGGAGTACCGGCCTACACCCAGCGCGTCCGGCAAGGTCTCCCAGAGCACGTCCTGGAGCTCCTCGGCTCCCGCGCTCACCCCGATGAGGATCAGACTTGCCGCCACGCCCACCACGAGAGCGGGGAGGACCAACGGCAGCAGGGCGCGCGCCGGGGTCGCCGGGGCGGTGGGTGCCTGCTGCGCGGTGTCCTGGGCCACGAGCACACGATAAGCGGACAAAAGTGTCATATAGGGGCACAACATTCGGAGAGAAACGGGCTTGCACCTCACGTCACGTGAGGTCCCACCGTGGAGTGCGTACCGAGAAAGGAGCGGAAGTGAGCTACTCCGTGGGACAGGTCGCCGGTTTCGCCGGGGTCACGGTGCGCACCCTGCACCACTACGACGACATCGGCCTGCTCGTCCCGAGCGAGCGCAGCCACGCGGGCCACCGGCGCTACAGCGACGCCGACCTCGACCGGCTGCAGCAGATCCTGTTCTACCGGGAGCTCGGCTTCCCCCTCGACGAGGTCGCCGCCCTTCTCGACGACCCGGAAGCGGACCCGCGCGCGCACCTGCGCCGCCAGCACGAACTGCTGACCGCCCGGATCGAGAAGCTGCGCAAGATGGCGGCGGCCGTGGAACAGGCCATGGAGGCACGCAAGATGGGCATCAACCTGACGCCGGAGGAGCGGTTCGAGGTGTTCGGGGACAAGGACCCCGAGCAGTACGCCGAGGAGGCGGAGGCACGTTGGGGCGGCACCGAGGCGTACGCCGAGACACAGCGCCGCGCCGCCACCTACACCAAGGAGGACTGGACGCGTATCAAGGCCGAGGTCGAGGACTGGGAGCAGCGCTACGTCGCCCTGATGACCGCCGGTGAACCGGCGACCGGCGAGCACGCCATGGACCTGGCCGAGGAACACCGCCGGCACATCGGCATGTGGTACTTCGAGTGCCCCTACGAGATGCACCGGTCCTTCGCTGAGATGTACGTCGCCGACGAGCGTTTCAAGGCGTACTACGACTCCATGCGGCAAGGCCTCGCCGAGCACCTCAAGGAGGCGATCCTCGCCAACGCCGCCCGCCACAGCGCCTGAGGCGGTCGTGACCCGGGCGGGCTGCTGCCGTGTTCCCGGGGGGGGCTACTCCCGGGTCACGACCACCGCCGTCCCGTACGCGCACACCTCCGTGCCGACGTCCGCCGCCTCCGTCACATCGAAGCGGAACGCCAGCACGGCGTTGGCGCCACGCGCGCGTGCCTGCTCGATGAGCCGGGCCATGGCCTGGTTGCGGGTCTCGACGAGCGTCTTGGTGAGCCCCTTGAGCTCACCGCCGATCATCGACTTCAGACCGGCGCCGATCTGGCTCCCGAGGTGCCGCGAGCGCACGGTCAGTCCGAAGACCTCGCCGAGGACCTCCTGAATGCGGTGGCCGGGTACGTCGTTCGTGGTGACGACGAGCACGTCGGGCTGAGGGCCCTGGCCGCCGCCGTATTCTTCGATGCCCATGGTTCACAGCTTTGCCCCAGGGGCCACACACTGCATCCTGGGGAGCCCCTTGGAACCTGGGCCCCGACGGCTGCGTTGATACGTTTGGGCAGCCAGCCCCAGCCCGCACCCCCACAGCAGGAGCCACAACCCCGTGACCACGCTTGCGCTCGGCCCCGAGTGGATCAGTCCGGACTATCTGATCTCGACCTTCAGCCTGCCCGGCATCCTGCTGATCGTCTTCGCCGAGTCCGGGCTCTTCGCGTTCCTGCCCGGCGACTCCCTGCTGTTCACGGCGGGTCTCTTCGTGGCCCAGGGGCAGTACATCAGCCAGCCGTTGTGGCTGGTGTGCGCGCTGATCGTGTTCGCCGCCGTTCTCGGCGACCAAGTGGGCTACATGATCGGCAAGTTCTTCGGCCCCAAGCTCTTCAGCCGTCCCAACTCCAAGCTCTTCAAACAGGAGAATTTGGACAAGGCCCACGAGTTCATGGAGAAGTACGGCCCCAAGGCCATCGTGCTGGCCCGCTTCGTCCCCATCGTGCGCACCTTCGCCCCCATCGTGGCGGGCGCCGGCCGCATGAAGTACCGCACGTTCTTCGTCTACAACGTGATCGGCGGTGTCGCCTGGGGCACCGGCGTCACCCTTGCGGGCTACTGGCTCGGCCAGATCAAGCTCATCAGGACGAACGTCGAGGCGATCCTGGTCCTGATCGTGGTGATCTCCGTGGTGCCGATCGCCATCGAGTACCTGCGTGAGCGCTCCAAGAAGAAGAAGGCCGCCGCCGAGGCCCCTGCCGCCCCGCCCCAGCCCCAGGCCATGGACGACGCCACGACCCAGCTCCGCCGCATCCCCCCGGCCCACGAGGACCAGCAGCACTACGGCGACAACCAGAACAACGCCCAGTACGGCCAGCAGGGCCAGCAGGGCCAGTACGACGAGTACTACGGCCAGCAGCCCCAGCAACAGCAGCCCTACGCCCAGCAGTACCCGCAGAACTACCCCCCACAGCCCTACGGCGGCCAGCAGGGCCACCAGGGCCAGCAGCAGTACCCGTACGACAACCGGGGCTACTGAGACAGCCTCCCGCGCCCCTGCACCGCCGGGGGCCCGGGGAACTGCGTGACAAGCCGCAGACAACCCGTAGTCGCCGTCTCTCGGATCCGGCCGAGTTCCTGGGCGCCCGGCACTAAAACCCTCGCGTCCGCTTCGCGGCCCGTCGCTTCTCCGTCGACCCGATCCGCAGGAACAACCGGGAGATCTCCGACCCCAGGTTCACCCCGATCGCAATCGCCATCGCCAGCGCCGCCGCCTTGGACAGCGACACCAACCCCTCGTCGACCTGGTTCTGAGCGATCGACAGCAACCCGAAGTACGTCGCGGAACCGGGCAGCAGCGGCCCGATCGCCGCCGTCGTGTACGGCAGGGCGGACGCGAACCGGTACCGGGCCAGCAGCTGCCCGAACAGCCCGACAAGGCCCGCCGCGACGGCCGTGGAGGCGACCGGCGAGAGATCGCCCGCGTAGTACATCGCCCCGTAAACCGCCCAGGCGACACCCCCGTTGAGGGTCACCGCCAGCACGGTGGATCGTTCCTGCTGCAACAGCACCGCGAAGGTCAGCGACAGCAGCATCGACGCGCCGAGCTGCCAGTACGGCTCCTCGGGGATGTTGAGCGCCGCGTCCGGGTTCAGCTTGGCGCCCAGCTGCACGCCGAAGTACAGCATCACGAGCACCCCGACGACGATGCCCACGAAGAAGTACAGGACCTCCAGGAGCCGTGCGGAGGCGGTGATGTAGAAGCCCGTCAGACCGTCCTGCACGCCCGCGACCAGCGCCCGCCCGGGCAGCAGCGCGAAGAGCCCACCGGTGATGACCGCGGACGCCTTCACGTCGACGTGCGCCACGGTCAGCGCGACCCCGATCGCGGCCGGCGGCATCGCGGCCACCGTGAACTGGTAGAACTCCGGCAGTCCGCGCCCCGCGCACAGCCACGCCAGCCGGTCGCCGAGCATCGCGCCCAGCGCCGCGGCCACGAACACGACCAGGTCACCGCCGACGAGCACGGAGGCCGAGCCCGCGAGCAGCCCGCTCGCCAAGGTCAGCGCCCAGCCGGGATACGGGTGCCGGTTGCGGCGGATCTCCGCGAGCCGCCGGTAGGCCTCCTCCAGGGAGAGGTGGGTCTCCGCGTCGCTCAGGTCGTCGACGAGCTGGTAGACGGCCGCGAGGCGTGTGTAGTCGGTCCCGCGCCGACGCACGGTCCGCGACGCCGTCACCGGGTCCTCCACCAGGGACGGCTGGTACGAGATCGACAGCAGCGTGAAGGTGACGTTGGGCTCGCAGCGGTCAAGACCGTACGACCGGCAGACGGCGAACATCGCCGCTTCCACGTCCTCCGCGTTCTCCCCGCCCGCCAGCAGCAATTCGCCGATACGCAGGGTCAGGTCGAGCACGCGCGGGACCGCGGGACCGACCTCCTCCGGCTTCTGCACCAGCTCGAGCGCGGGCCGCTCCGCCACCGGCATGCGCAGCATCGTGCGCATCCGGTCCTGCCAGGGGAGGTCCTTGGTCAGGCTGACGATGGGAACACCGTTGGGCGGCGTGAACGCGGGTGGGGCGTGCCGGGCGCTGTAGGTGCGCGGCGGGCTGAACGCCGACCCCTCCGCCTCCGCCGCGGGCGCCTGCGGGACCTCGAGCCCGTCCGGCAGCGCGAACTCGGACGTGGTCTCGGACTCCCCGCCCCCGGTTCTGGGGACGGCGAGGCCGTCGGGGATGGCGAACTCCGATGTGATCTCGGCGTCGAACGAGCTCCTCGCCTCGTCCGACTGCGGCTTGCGGTACTCCGCCTCCGTCACTCCGTAACGCTCCCTGTACGACACGTCCAGCAGGCCTCAGTATGCGCACGTCTACCCACTGACACGCGAACAGGCCGCACGCGTGTGCGTGCGGCCTGTTTCACTGCGACGAGCCGAGGGTGCTCAGTGACCGCCCTGGTCCTTGAACCGCTTGTAGGACCGCTCGATCTCGGCCTCGGCCTCGGTACGACCCACCCAGTCGGCGCCCTCGACCGACTTGCCGGGCTCCAGGTCCTTGTAGACCTCGAAGAAGTGCTGGATCTCCAGGCGGTCGAACTCGGACACGTGGTGGATGTCACGCAGGTGCTCCACACGCGGGTCCGTCGCCGGGACGCACAGCAGCTTGTCGTCGCCGCCGGCCTCGTCGGTCATCCGGAACATGCCGATCGCGCGGCATTTGATGAGGCAGCCGGGAAAGGTCGGCTCGTCCAGGATGACCAGCGCGTCGAGCGGGTCGCCGTCCTCGCCGAGGGTGTTCTCGACGAAGCCGTAGTCGGTCGGGTAGGCGGTCGAGGTGAAGAGGCGACGGTCCAGGCGGATCCGACCGGTCTCGTGGTCCACCTCGTACTTGTTCCGCGAACCCTTCGGGATCTCGATCGTGACGTCGAACTCCACCGGTGGCTCCTCCATGATCAGCACATAGTTCTGGTGGTTAAGTGTCCCTCACGCAGGTGTGTGATCGCGAAAGGGGCTGGTGGTAGTGCCAGAGCTGAGGCCTTGGCGGGCCGCGAGACCGCACGTGGTGCGGGTCGCGACCGCCGTACGACCGCGTCTCGCGCGAGCCGCCGCGGCCGCCGGGCCGCGGGTCGCGCGGCTCACGGGGGCCGCGAAACCGCAGCTCGCGCGGATCACGTGGCCGAAGACCGTCAGGACCTGGCAGTACTCCGCGGGTGCCGCCACGGCCGGACTGGCGCTGGCCGCCGGAGTGGTGACCGCGGCCGGTCCCTGGGACGCCTCGGGTCAGCGTACGGCCGAGCGGGACCGGGCCGCCGCCCTGGGACACACGGGTGGCGCAGATCACGGTCGCACCTCCGGTGGCTCCGAGGCCGCCGGAGCCCCGCAGCCCGCCCCCAGCGCGGGGTCCGTCCTCGCGGCCCTCGGCGGCTCCACGAGCGTCGCGAAGTCGGCACCGAACGAAAAGCCCCTCAGCGCCGTCCTGGGCCCCGTCCTCGACACCGGCTCCCTCGGCACCCGCCACACGGCCGCCGTCGTCGACGTGGCCACCGGCAGGCGCCTGTACGGGGCCGGCGCCGACGACGCCCTCACCCCCGCCTCGACGACGAAGATCGCCACGGCCGTCGCGGCCCTCTCCGCGATGGGCGCCGACCACCGCCTCACCACCCGCACGGCCCTGGAACCCGACACCGGGGAACTCGTCCTGGTCGGCGGCGGCGACCCCACGCTGACGGCCCGCGAGGACGCCGAGGGCTGGGCGAGCCTGCGCACCCTGGCGGACCGGACGGCAGCGGCCCTGAACAAGCGCGGCGTCCAGCAGGTCACTCTTTCCTACGACACCACCCTGTACGCCGGTTCCGAAGTCCACCCCATCGGGCTCGACCGCAACCTCGCCTCCGTCACCGCCCTGATGGCCGACGAGGCCCGCACGAACGACTCGACCAGCGGACCGGCGCCCCGCGCGACCGACCCGGCCGCGGAGGCCACGCGCACCTTCGCCGGGTTCCTCCAGGACCACGGCATCAAGACCACGTCCCCGGGCCCCTCGAAGGCGACCAACCGGGCGAAAACCCTGGCTACGGTCTCCTCACCCCCGCTCTCCACCATCGTCGAACGCATGCTGACCAACAGCGACAACGACATCGCCGAGGCCCTCGCCCGCCAGACCGCCGTCGCCACCGGAGAACGCGCCGACTTCGCCGGCGCCGGCAAGGCCATCAGTGCCCGGCTCAGGAAACTCGGCCTGCCGCTGTCCGGCACCGCTTTCAAGGACGGCAGCGGCCTCGACCGCGCCGACCGGCTCACCGCGAACCTCCTGACCTCACTCCTCGCGAAGGCCGCCGACCCCCACCACCCCGACCTCCGCACCGCCCTCACCGGCCTCCCCGTCGCCGGCTTCACCGGCACCCTGTCCACCCGCTACACGGAAGGCGCGGCAGGCGTCGTACGCGCCAAGACCGGCACCCTCACCGGCGTCAACGCCCTCGCGGGAACAGTCGTCACCCAGGACGGGCGCCTCCTGGCCTTCGCCTTCCTGGCCTCGAACACGACCAGCGCGACGGCGGCCCAGTCGTCCTTGGACAGCGCGGCAACGGCGTTGGCGGGGTGCGGCTGCCGGTAGTCCGTTTCTGCCGTGGGCAGTCGTTCCGCAGGGCGATGGGGGTCCCCCCGCTCGAGCGAGGCCGAGAGTGGGGGAGGGTGGGCACGGCCAACAACGCCGGGCGCCGACCCGACGAAGGCTCACCCTCGCCCACCTCCGAGCCCCCGCCCACCTCCGCGCCCTGCCCCCAGCGGCAGCGCTCACGTACGGTTGACGCATGACGAGCATCGGTGGTGCCGCATCTTCCGGGATGGTCGACTGGAATCTCGCGGTGGCGACCGCGACCCGGCTCGTGAGGCCGGGCCCCGAGGTGAGCCGCGACGAGGCCCGCGCCGTCGTCGCGGAACTGCGCCGCCACGCCAAGGCCTCCGAGCAACACGTCCGCGGATTCACTCGAATGGGCACCGAGGAGACCCACGACACCCCCGTCCTCGTCGTCGACCGCCCCGGCTGGGTCAAGGCGAACGTCGCCGGGTTCCGGGAGATCCTCCGCCCCCTGCTGGAGAAGATGCAGGAGCGGCGCGGCAACAGCCCGGGCGGCGCGGTCCTCGGCGCTGTCGGTGGCAAGGTCACCGGCGTCGAACTCGGCATGCTGCTGTCCTTCCTCTCCTCCCGCGTCCTCGGCCAGTACGAGACCTTCGCCCCACCCACGCGCGAGCTCCCGGCAGGCGAGGGCGGCGGCGGCCGACTGCTGCTCGTCGCGCCGAACGTCGTCCACGTGGAGCGCGAACTCGACGTGGACCCGCACGACTTCCGCCTGTGGGTGTGCCTGCACGAGGAGACGCACCGCACGCAGTTCACCGCGGTGCCCTGGCTGCGTGACCACCTGGAGGGTGAGATCCAGTCGTTCCTGGGGGAGACGGATGTCGACCCCATGACCGTCCTGGAGCGCATCCGGGAGGCCGCCCAGTCCCTCGCCGGGGGCCGCCCCGAGGCCGAGGAGGACGACGGCGGTCACTCGTTCGTGGAACTGGTGCAGACGCCCGCTCAGCGCGAGATCCTCGGCCGCCTCACCGCCGTGATGTCCCTGCTGGAGGGCCACGCCGACTTCGTGATGGACGGGGTCGGCCCCCAGGTCGTACCGACCGTCGCGGAGATCCGCGAGAAGTTCCAGCAGCGCCGCGCGAAGGGCGCCTCCCGCCTGGACCTCGCCCTGCGCAAGCTGCTGGGCCTGGACGCCAAACTCCGGCAGTACCGCGACGGCGAACGCTTCGTGCGGTCCGTCGTGGACCAGGTCGGCATGGACGGCTTCAACCGTGTGTGGACTTCTCCGAACACGCTCCCGACCAAGGCGGAGATCGCCAAACCTGCGGACTGGGTCGCACGGGTGCACCGCCGGGCCGAGTCGTGAAAAGGGGTGGAGAGGTCGTGAACCTCTTTCGGCCGACGGCAGGCGAACGCCCCTGCAATCACCCGTCCGAGGGACCGTGAGCCCCGCGTAGGCGTGCAATGCTCGGGGAACCGCCCGTTTCTGTCACCATCTACACACTCTGAGTGACCGAACCTCGGGCTCACCCCCCGAAAACTTCATGAAGGGAACCGGACATGGGTCCCCATCCTGCGGTCGCGGCGATACGCCTGGCGGTCCGCCGCGTCCTCCACGACCTCCTCACCGAGCACACCCACGAAGCGACCCCCCACGAGCGCCCCCCGTCGCCGCTCGTGCTCGTGGCCTGCTCCGGCGGTGCCGACTCCATGGCGCTCGCCTCCGCCCTCGCCTTCGAGGCCCCCCGACTCGGCATCCGCGCGGGCGGCGTCACCATCGACCACGGCCTCCAGGCCGGCTCCGACCTGCGCGCCGAGGAAGTCGTCCTGCGCCTGCGTGAACTCGGCCTCGACCCGGTCGAGTCCGCCGCCGTGACCGTCGGCCGCGAAGGCGGCCCCGAGGCCGCCGCCCGGGACGCCCGCTACGCCGCCCTCGACGCCGCCGCCGAACGCCACGGCGCCGCCGCGATCCTGCTCGGCCACACCCGCGACGACCAGGCCGAGACCGTCCTGCTCGGACTCGCCCGCGGCTCCGGCATCCGCTCCTTGTCCGGCATGGCCGCGGTCTCGGGGGCCGGCGGCCGCTACCGGCGTCCCTTCCTCCAGCTCGACCGGCAGACCGCCCGCAAGGCCTGCATGGTCCAGTCCCTGCCCGTCTGGGACGACCCCCACAACGCCGACCCGGCCTACACCCGGTCCCGGCTGCGCCACGAGGGACTGCCCGCCCTGGAGAAGGCGCTCGGCAAGGGCGTCGTCGAGGCCCTCGCCCGTACGGCCCAGCTCTCCCGCGACGACGCCGACGCCCTCGACTCCTGGGCCCGCCAGGCCGAGGCCTCCGTACGGGACACAGCCGGCCTCCTGGAGTGCGCCAAGCTGTACGCCCTGCCGCCCGCCGTGCGCCGCCGCATCCTGCGCAGCGCCGCCATCGAGGCAGGCGCGCCGGCCGGATCGCTGTTCGCCCGGCACATCGAGGAAGTCGACCGGCTGATCACCGGCTGGCGCGGTCAGGGAGCCATCAATCTCCCCGGCAAAGTCGTCGCACGGCGGCAGGGTGGCAGACTGGTGATCCGGCAAGGCTGAAACCGGACCTCCCACCGGCCCGCAGACGCGGACCGCGGAGCCCGGGCGGCCGGTGGGACGACCGAAAGTGATGCGGGTGGACGCGAAAGACATGGGTGCCGACCTCAAGCAGGTGCTCATCACCAAGGAAGAGATCGACGCGAAGCTGGCGGAGCTGGCCGCGAAGATCGACGCGGAGTACGCGGGCAAGGACCTGCTGATCGTCGGCGTCCTCAAGGGCGCGGTGATGGTCATGGCGGACCTCGCCCGGGCGCTGTCCACCCGGCTCACCATGGACTGGATGGCCGTGTCCTCCTACGGCGCGGGCACCCAGTCCTCCGGCGTCGTGCGGATCCTCAAGGACCTCGACACCGACATCAAGGGCAAGCACGTCCTCATCGTCGAGGACATCATCGACTCGGGCCTCACCCTGTCGTGGCTGCTCTCCAACCTCGGCTCCCGCGAGCCCGCCTCCCTCAAGGTGTGCACGCTGCTGCGCAAGCCCGACGCCGCCAAGGTCGCCATCGACGTCGAATGGGTCGGCTTCGACATCCCGAACGAGTTCGTCGTCGGCTACGGTCTGGACTACGCGGAGAAGTACCGCAATCTCCCGTTCGTGGGTACGCTCGCGCCCCACGTCTACGGCGGCTGAGGCCAACTCCGTAAGACGATCGGGAACCCCAGCGGGTTTCGCGCCGTTGGAGCATGCAGAGACGGGAACGCCAGCAGTCCTGTGCGGCTTCGGGCGGCAATGCTGGGGTACCGTCAGAAGAACTGTCTTATCAAACTCACTATGGCAGGAGGGACGGGGCGGCACCGCTCCGTATGGATGGACGTGAAGCGATACTTCCGTGGGCCGGTCATGTGGATCGTGCTGGCCGTCCTTGCCGTGGTCGTGTTGATGCAGGTCGTCGGCTCGTCCGGCGGCTACAAGACGGTGGACACTGGCCAGGTCGTCCAGGCGATCAATGACAACAAGGTCGAGTCGGCCAAGCTGACCACAGGCGACGAGCAGATCATCAAGATCCAGCTCAAGGACGGCGAAAAGGTCAAGGGCAGCTCGAAGGTCCAGGCGAGCTACATCGGCGACCAGGGCGTGACCATCGCCAACACGCTGCAGACCAAGTACCAGGACAAGCAGATCCCGGACGGCTACACCGTTTCGCCGTCCAAGCAGAACCCGTTCGTGGGGATCCTGCTCTCCCTGCTCCCCTTCGTTCTCATCGTCGTCGTGTTCCTGTTCCTGATGAATCAGATGCAGGGCGGCGGCTCCCGGGTCATGAACTTCGGCAAGTCCAAGGCGAAGCTCATCACCAAGGACACCCCGAAGACGACGTTCTCGGACGTCGCGGGCTGTGACGAGGCCGTCGAGGAGCTCCAGGAGATCAAGGAGTTCCTCCAGGAGCCGGCGAAGTTCCAGGCCGTCGGCGCCAAGATCCCCAAGGGCGTACTCCTGTACGGCCGCCCCGGTACCGGCAAGACGCTGCTCGCGCGTGCCGTCGCCGGCGAGGCCGGAGTGCCCTTCTACTCGATCTCCGGTTCCGACTTCGTCGAGATGTTCGTCGGTGTCGGTGCCTCCCGGGTCCGTGACCTGTTCGAGCAGGCCAAGGCGAACGCCCCGGCGATCGTCTTCGTCGACGAGATCGACGCGGTCGGCCGCCATCGCGGCGCCGGCCTCGGTGGCGGTCACGACGAGCGGGAGCAGACGCTGAACCAGCTGCTCGTCGAGATGGACGGCTTCGACGTCAAGGGCGGTGTGATTCTCATCGCCGCGACGAACCGCCCGGACATCCTCGACCCGGCGCTGCTGCGCCCCGGCCGCTTCGACCGCCAGATCGCGGTCGACCCGCCGGACCTGCAGGGCCGTCTGGAGATCCTCAAGGTCCACCAGAAGGGCAAGCCGGTCGCGCCCGACGTCGACCTCACGGCGGTCGCCCGACGTACTCCGGGCTTCACCGGTGCCGACCTGAGCAACGTCCTCAACGAGGCCGCGCTGCTCACGGCCCGCAGCGACAAGAAGCTCATCGACAACCACATGCTCGATGAGGCGATCGACCGCGTGGTCGCCGGTCCGCAGAAGCGGACCCGGATCATGTCGGACAAGGAAAAGAAGATCACCGCGTACCACGAGGGCGGTCACGCCCTGGTCGCGGCGGCCTCTCCCAACTCCGACCCGGTCCACAAGATCACGATCCTGTCGAGAGGCCGCGCCCTCGGCTACACGATGGTCCTCCCCGACGAGGACAAGTACTCCACCACCCGCAACGAGATGCTGGACCAGCTGGCCTACATGCTGGGCGGCCGAGCGGCGGAGGAACTCGTTTTCCACGACCCCACCACGGGCGCGGCGAACGACATCGAGAAGGCCACGGCCACGGCCCGCGCGATGGTCACGCAGTACGGCATGACCGAGCGTCTGGGTGCGATCAAGTTCGGCGGTGACAACACCGAGCCCTTCCTCGGACGTGAGATGGCTCACCAGCGCGACTACTCGGAAGAGGTCGCCGCGCTGGTCGACGAAGAGGTCAAGAAGCTCATCGAGAACGCGCACAACGAGGCCTGGGAGATCCTGGTCGAGAACCGCGACGTCCTCGACAACCTCGTCCTGGCGCTGCTCGAGAAGGAGACGCTCGGCAAGGAGGAGATCGCCGAGATCTTCTCCCAGATCGTCAAGCGCCCGGCCCGGCCCGCCTGGACCGGCTCCTCGCGCCGCACGCCGTCCACCCGCCCGCCGGTGCTCTCCCCGAAGGAGCTCGCGCTGACGAACGGGGCCAACGGTGCGAGCCCGGCCATCAGCACGGCCAAGTCCACGGCCACGGAGTCGGCCCCGGTGACGGAGCCGACCCCGGAGGAGCGCCCCGAGAGCTGACGCTCGGCCCGGAATGAATGCCGCGCCCCCCAGGTTCTAGCCTGGGGGGCGCGGCATTTCCGTGGAGCCGCAGATGAAGCGCGTGGCCCACACGCGCGACCGCACAGGAACGAGGCACCAATGACCGACCCCGTGACGCTGGACGGCGAGGGAACGATCGGCGAGTTCGACGAGAAGCGCGCCGAGAACGCCATCCGCGAACTTCTGATCGCGGTCGGCGAGGACCCGGACCGCGAGGGCCTCAGGGAGACACCGGCACGGGTGGCGCGGGCGTATCGGGAACTCCTGGCGGGGCTGAAGCAGGATCCCGAGGATGTGCTGACGACCACGTTCGATCTCGGGCATGACGAGATGGTCCTGGTCAAGGACATTGAAATCGTATCTTTGTGCGAGCATCACTTGCTGCCGTTCCATGGTGTGGCGCATGTCGGGTACATTCCGGCGGACAGCGGCAAGATCACAGGGCTGTCGAAGCTCGCCCGGCTGGTTGAGGTGTTCGCCCGTCGTCTGCAGGTGCAGGAACGCCTCACCACGCAGATCGCTGACTCGCTCATGCGGATCCTCGAGGCCCGGGGCGTGATCGTCGTCATCGAAGCCGAGCACATGTGCATGTCCGTGCGGGGGATCCGCAAGCCCGGCGCCAAGACCACGACCTCAGTAGTGCGTGGTCAGCTTCGGGATGCCACGACCCGCGCGGAGGCGATGAGTCTGATACTGGCTCGCTGAGCCGAATGTCAGTGGTGCCCGATACCGTCCTTGATCGGTGGAGTTGTCGCCGACCAAGGGGGCGCCGCGTCGGATCGGATGCCGGGTACACCTGATGACTGGGTCGGAAGAACTGGCCTGCGCGTCGGCTTCCTGGTCAACGGACACCTTGCCCGTCAGCCCTGGTGGACGTCAGGCCGCGGACGCCGCCCCCGGGTCGTGGTCGTCGTCCTCCGGGAGCCTGCAGACGCGTTCCAGGAAGATGCCGGCTGCTATGACTCCGATGCCGGCGACGACGGAGAAGCCGGCGTAGATGGCCTGGTCGCGGCGGGCGGGGATGTCGAGGGATTCGAGGAGGAAGACGCCGGTGCCGCCGTACATGCCGGCGACGAGGGCGGCGACCAGGGCGCTGGCCTGGCCGAAGACGACCGCGCGGGCCGCCATGAGGGGGTCGACGCCCTTCGCCTCGGGGCGGCGTTCGCGTTGGGCCTTGAGGCGGGTGCGCAGGGAGAGGGCCGTGGCCAGCAGGACCACGGCGATCACGGCGAGGACGATCGGGGCGGCCAGGGGGACGCTGGGAAGGGTCCCGATCGAGTTCCAGAGGCGGGCGCCCGCCCAGGACAGGATTCCGGCGACGACGAACACGCCGACCAGCACCCGGATGCGCAGCTCTCTCACGGTGTCCCTTCAAGTTCCGCCGGGTCCCCCGGACGGTTGCCCTAGACCTTAACGACTACTCGGGCAGCCGGAGTTCCAGGTCCTTGCGCGGCGCCACACCGTCCCGGGTGACGGTGTCGAGGAGGTCGGCGACCGGGCCGCGGCCGGGCAGCTGGGCGCCGGGATCCACGTCGTGCCAGGGGGCGAGGACGAAGGCGCGTTCGTGGGCGCGCGGGTGGGGGAGCGTGAGCTGCGGGTCGTCGGAGACCACGTCGGCGTAGGCGACGATGTCCACGTCGAGGGTGCGGGCTCCCCAACGCTCCTCGCGGACCCGGTGGAAGGCCTCCTCGACGGCGTGCGCCCGCTCCAGGAGGGAGGACGGGGGCAGGGTGGTCTTCAGGACGATCACCGCGTTGAAGTACGACGGCTGGCTGCCGGGCTCGACGCCCCACGGCTCCGTCTCGTACACGGGGGAGACGAACTTGATGCGTACGCCCGGGGTGTCCTCGAGGGCGTCGACGGCCCCCTGGAGGGTCTCCAGACGGTTGCCGAGGTTCGAGCCGAGGGAGATCACGGCCTGTTTCGGGTTGTGGAGGGTCGTGTCGGCGGCGTCCACCTGCTGTACGACGGAGGCGGGTACCGGCTGTACGGTCGGGTCGCTGTGACCTTCGGTGAAGGACGCGGTCATGCTCGGCTCCGGGTGATGGTGACGGTCACGTCGTCGAAGGGGACGGTGATGGGCGCGTCCGGTTTGTGGACGCAGACCTCGATCTCCTGGACCCCCTCGTGCTTCAGACAGACCTGGGCGATGCGCTCGGCGAGCGTCTCGATGAGGTTGACGGGCTCGCCCTCCACGACGGCCACGACCTCCTCCGCCACGATGCCGTAGTGCACGGTCTTCGCCAGGTCGTCGTCGGCCGCGGCCGGACGGGTGTCCAGGCCGAGGACGAGGTCCACGATGAAGGTCTGGCCCTCCTTGCGCTCCTTGGGGAACACACCGTGGTGCCCGCGGGCCTTGAGGCCGCGCAGCGCGACACGATCCACGCGAATCACTCCTGCAATCGTCGGTGACGGCCGGTCCGTACCGTGTGCGGGCGGCACCCCGGCCACGAACGAATCTACCTGCGGACCCTGGCAGGGCCCGGCCGCGGGGGGCGCGGGTCCGCGGCCCGCAGCCGAGGGTTCATCGGGTGTTTTCCCTGGAGAACCCGGCGGCTCACGGGTTGGTAGCCGCTTCTACCCCAGGCCCCGTGATTCCAACCACTTCCCGGGCGGCCCCGTGGAGCACCTACCCCGTCAGGCGGGGGTGTCGTCGTCCTCGGACTCGTCGTTTTCGGCCAGAACCGGGGAGGCGTGGTGCGACCACATCTTCCAGCCGTCCGGTGTCCGACGGAACACGTTCGTGGCGACCACCAGCTGGCCCACGAGCGGGCCGAGCTCCTCGCCGCCCTCGGGCGGCGGGCCGCCGCTGAGGATGTTCTCGGTGCAGGTCACGAGGGCGGTGTCGCCGGTCACGGAGACGTGCACGTCGGTGAGGAAGAACTGGATGTAGTCGGTGCTCGCCATGATCAGCGCGTACGACCTGAGGACCTCGCCACGGCCGGTGAGCACGGGCCAGCCGGGGTGCACGCAGGAGACCACACCGACGTCCGCCGGGTCGTGGTACTCCTCGTCGACGCCCAGGTCGGCGGGGGTGAGCCAGAGGGAGGACAGCTCTTCGAAGTCGCCCCGCTCCAGTGCCTCGTAGAAGGCGGTGTTGGCGGCCTCCACCTGCTCGACATCGGTGTGAGGGGCGCTCACCGGGCTTCTTCCCTCAGGCGCGCTCCTTCCACCGCGCGTGCCACGCGCACCGCGTCCGCCGTCGCGCGGACCTCGTGCACGCGCACTGCCCAGGCGCCGGCGTGTGCGGCGAGCGCGGAGACGGCGGCCGTGGCGGCGTCGCGCTCGCGCGCGGGCGGCGGCGCGCCCTCGGGGCCGGCGAGGACGCGGCCGAGGAACCGCTTGCGGGACGCGGCCACCAGCAGGGGGTGGCCCAGGGCGCGCAGCCGGTCGAGGTGGGCGAGGAGGACCAGGTCGTGCTCGGCCTCCTTGGAGAAGCCGAGGCCGGGGTCGACGACGATCCGGTCGGGGGAGACGCCGCCGTCCAGAAGAGCGTCCACGCGTGCGTGCAGTTCGTCGACGACTTCGGCCACGACGTCGTCGTACACGCCCTTGACGTTGCCGCCCTGCAGGAAGCCGCGCCAGTGCATGACGACGAAGGGGGCGCCCGTCTGTGCGACGACCGGGATCATCGCGGCGTCGGCGAGGCCGCCGCTGACGTCGTTGACGAGGGCGGCGCCGGCGGCGAGGGCCTGTTCGGCGACGGAGGCGCGCATCGTGTCGACGGAGACGACGACGCCCTCGGAGGCCAGACCGCGGACCACGGGCACGACGCGTCGCAGTTCCTCGTCCTCGTCGACACGGGTGGCGCCGGGGCGGGTGGACTCGCCACCGACGTCGACGAGGTCGGCGCCCTCGGCGAGGAGTTCGAGGCCGTGCTTGACGGCGGCCGTCGTGTCGAACCAGCGGCCGCCGTCGGAGAAGGAATCGGGGGTGACGTTCACGACTCCCATGACCGCGCAGCGGTCCCACTCCGGAAGCCCCGCGACGCGCCCGCGTCCGCTCTGCTTGCTCATACGTTCAGCGTAGGCCCAGCAAGGGGCCGCGACGTCGTCGCGGCCCGCACCGGCTGGGTGCGCCTCATGCCGCGCGGACGTCTCTTTCCGCCAGGCCGTGGGCACACGCGCGTGGAGCGGCCTTACGGCGGCGCAGGAAGCGCGGCATGGGGAGGGCGAGGTTGACGAAGCCTTCGGCCTGCATGGCGGCGAAGCCGATGCGGGGCAGGTCGCCGGAGTTGCGGTAGACGACGAAGCGGGGTTCCCAGCGGGGCTGGAACTTGGCGTTGAACTTGTACAGCGACTCGATCTGGAACCAGCGGGAGAGGAAGACGAGCAGTCCGCGCCAGGCGCGCAGGACCGGTCCCGCGCCGATCTTCTCGCCGCGCGCCAGCGCCGAGCGGAACATGGCGAAGTTGAGGGACACGCGGGTGATGCCGAACTTGGGGGCGGCCTGGAGGGCGGCGACGATGAGGAGTTCGTTCATGCCGGGGTCAGCCAAGCGGTCGCGGCGCATGAGGTCCAGGGAGGCGCCGTCGGTGCCCCAGGGCACGAAGTGCAGGATCGCCTTGAGGTCGCCGTAGGGGCCGGGCGTCTCGTCGGCCTTGTGGGCGGTGGCGATCAGGCAGTCGCCGTCGGCGGCGTCGCCGATGCGGCCCAGGGCCATGGAGAAGCCGCGTTCGGTGTCGGTGCCGCGCCAGTCCTCGGCGGCCTGGCGGAGGCGTTCGAGTTCGGTGTCGCCGAGGTCACGGACACGTCGGACCCGGGTCTCGTAACCGGCGCGCTCGATGCGCTTGACCATCTGGCGCACGTTGCGCATCGCGCGGCCGGCGAGTGAGAAATCCGCGACGTCCACCACCGCCTCGTCGCCCAGTTCGAGGGCGTCGAGGCCGGTCTCGCGGGTCCAGACCTCGCCGCCGGTCTCGGAGCAGCCCATGACGGCGGGGGTCCAGGAGTGGGCCTTGGCTTCGTCCATGAAGCGTTCGATGGCGCCGGGCCAGGCCTCGACGTCGCCGATGGGGTCGCCGCTGGCGAGCATCACGCCGGAGACGACGCGGTAGGTGACGGCTGCTTTGCCGCTGGGGGAGAAGACGACGGCCTTGTCGCGGCGCAGCGCGAAGTGGCCGAGGGAGTCACGGCCGCCGTGCTTGTCGAGCAGGGCGCGCAGGCGGGTCTCGTCCTCCTCGGTGAGACGGGCGGCGGGGTGCTCGGGGCGGAAGGCCAGGTAGATCGTGGTGACCGCGGTGAGCAGACCGAGCGCGCCGAGGGAGAAGGCGACGGTCCACGAGGTGCTGCCCTCGTAGTCGACCGGGCCCTCGAAGCCGAAGAGGCCGTACAGGACGTGCGTGATGCGATCGGCCAGGCTCGGGTCGCCGAGCATGCGCTCGGAGTGGACGCTGACGATGACGAGACCCAGTGCGAGGGAACCGGCGCCCATGAGGACGAAGTTGGCGAGCGCGCGCCATCGGCTGCGCGGATCGGGCAGAGCCGTGAACTGGTCACGGTGCCGCAGCAGCGGTGCCAGGAGTGCCAGCGAGATGATCACGCCCACGAGCGAGTGCCGGTACGTGAACTGGGCCACCGCGCCCGCCGGCAGCAGGGCGACCGCGGCGCGCCACGCCCGGCGCTTGCCGCGCTTGAGGCCGTGCGCGAGCAGCAGGAGCAGGACACCGGCGCTCAGCGAGAGGGCGGCCGCGAAGGGGCCCATCGCGCCGGGCAGCACCTCGGCGAGCGTGTGCATACGGCTGTGCCGGAACCGCGGGAAGACGCCCGCGGCGGTGTCCAGCAGACCCACGAGGGCACAGGCTCTGCCGACGAGGACGGGAACGGACTCGGGGCGCGGCCCCCGGAACACGTGTCGCAGCCGACTTGATCGGTTCGGAACCCCGCTCGACATTTCCCCATCTTCCGTGACAGACATCGCATCCCGTAGTTCAGCGAGAGACCTTGGATCCGGACCCGTTTCGGGCATCCGGCGACATTGCGCCCTCTAGGACGGTGTCTCGGGGAGAGAGGTTCACTCTCTTCGTCAAAGTCGCTTCAAAGGCGAAGGAAAGCCCGGAACAAGTCCTTGCGAAGGAGTGCTGGTCCGGGCGGAAAGGTGCGGGCAGCACCCCATGGGTCTCACGAGCAAGAAAGTGCTGGTGCTGGCGATTCTGGTCGCCGTGCTGCTGTTCGTCGGCACGGTGTGGTTGTGGCCTCGGCTGGCACGGCGGAACTGGCGGGCCGTCAGTGGGCGCGTAGGTCTCCTGCTCGCCATCCAGTTGGCGCTCTTCGCGTCGGTGGGGCTCGCCGCCAACCAGGCCTTCGGGTTCTACGCCAGCTGGGCGGATCTGTTCGGGCAGGAGACCGACCAGGGCGTGGTGGTCGACCACGCGACGGGCGGGCGCCCGGGCGGGCCTCTCCAGGTCCTGGACGCCCGGCGCGTCGAGGGAGTGAAGGGTGTGCGGCCGCACACCGGAGGGCAGGTCCAGGAGGTCGACATCGCCGGCCGGACCTCGCGCATAGCCACGCGCGCGTTCGTGTATCTGCCGCCGGAGTACTTCCAGCCGCAGTACCGCACGCGCACGTTCCCGGCCGCAGTCGTCCTGACCGGCTATCCGGGGACGGCAAAGGCGCTCGTGGAAAAGCTGCACTTCCCGCGCACGGCCCAGCGGCTCGCGAAGGACGGCCGTATGCAGCCGATGATCCTGGTGATGCTGCGGCCGACGGTGGCGCCGCCGCGGGACACCGAGTGCGTGGACATTCCCGGTGGACCGCAGACGGAGACGTTCTTCGCGAAGGATCTGCCCGAGGCCGTGACGGCCCACTACAGAGTGGGCAGAAAACCCGGCAGCTGGGGCATCATCGGAGATTCCACGGGCGGTTACTGCGCGCTGAAGATGGCCATGCACCACCCCAAGGTGTTCGCGGCGGGCGCGGGTCTGTCCCCGTACTACAAGGCACCGATCGACGCGACGACGGGCGACCTCTTCCAGGGCGACAAGGGACTGCGCAACCGCGCCAACCTGTGGTGGTACCTCAAGCACATGCCCGCGCCGGACACTTCACTGCTCGTCACCAGCAGCAAGGTCGGAGAATCCAACTACAAGGACACGCTGCGGTTCATAGACGGTGTGAAGGCCAAGGGGCTGACCCGGATCTCGTCGATCATCCTCGACAGTGGCGGCCACAACTTCAACACCTGGCGGCGGGAGATACCGGCGACGCTGCAGTGGATCAGCGGGCGGCTCGACGGTCACTGAAAATCGATCTTGAAATTCCCGGGTTTCGGTATGGCTGCGTTTTTACGGGGCGGGGCACCATCATTCGCCTACGCGCGGTAAGTTTCTGGCCATGCCACGTGGACGACACCGCCATTCCCCGCCCTTGCACAGGCTGTTGCCCCCCTCGGCGATCGCAGGCGTCTCCCTCGTCTGCGCGCTGGCCCCCTGGGTGTTCACGGAGCCGATGGTGCTGCGCGGTCTGGCCGCGGCAGCCGCCGCGACGGCCGTGATCGGCGCGGTCGTCATGCGCCACTGGGACGCGCAGGCCGGCAAGCAGGTCGCCGATCTCACGCGCGCGCGTGCGAGCGACGAGTGGCGGTACGAGGAGCGCGTCGCCGAACTGGAGACCGACCTCGAGGAGTCGCGCGAACTGCGCGCCAAGCTCGAACAGCGGCTGCGTGCCAAGCGCGGCGAGTTGGCGGGCCTGCGCAACGAGCACGCGGCCCTGCTGCGGCGGTACGCCACGGCGGAGACCGAGCGCGCGAGCGCCCTGGAGGGCCGCCGCCTGCTCGAGATTGAGAGCGGGGCCCCGACGACGGCGCATGCGCTGCCGCCGGGTGCGCAGAAGACGGACGAGACGGTTGACGAGAAGCCCGACGAGACCGTCGACGAGAAGACCGAGGCTGCCGAGGCTGCCGCGGGGAAGCCGGCCGCTTCGGTGATCTTCTCCCCGGAGGGCACCAAGCTGTTCCTGCGGGCGGCGGCCGCACTGAGCCGCTTCGACGGCGCGACCGCCCCGAAGGACGAGGACTCCGCCAAGGAGGAACTCGCGAAGGCCCCCGCCGCGCAGAGCGCGTCCGCGGACACGGCCGCGGGCGAGACGGAGGCCGCGCAGGAGGACGAGGCGCTGGGGCAGTCGGAGGCGGTCGACGGGCACACGCGCGCGGCCGCCATATCCACGGAGGCCGCGAAGAGCGAGGCACCCGCCCCGGCCGCCGAGGAGGCCGGTGAGGCGGCTGTCGAGGAGATCGCCGAGGAGACCGCCGAGGGTGCCGCCGCCACTTCGGTGCCCGCGGCCACGCAGCGGCCCTCCGGGCACTACGCCGTGCCGACCGCGGTGGCCGTCGTACCGGCCGCGCCCGTGCGGCGTCCGGCGATCGGGGGCGGATTCGACTTCTTCGGTACGAAGACGTCCACGGCGTCCGACGCGCTGGAGGCCGTGCAGAACGAGGACCTCGCCGACGTGGTCGGCCAGGAGGCGCTCGCCCTCCACAAGGCCGACGCCGAGGCGGAGTTCAAGCCGGCGGACGAGGAGTCCCGTGGCATCGGCCAGGTGATCGACCTGACCGCGCACGACGAGACGGAGCAGATCGACCTCCAGGGGCTGCGCAGCGCGGTTTCCTGAGGACCGAGCAGAGGTCCGGTTCCTGAGGGCCGAGCAGAGGGCCGGGCAAAGACGTGAGCGGGGGCGGCTTCCGAAAGGATGCCGCCCCTTGCGCATGACCCGCTACGGCGCCATCCACCGGTCCGGCAGTGCGTCCCTGCGCCCCGTCCGTGACCGCTCCGCCTGCCCCCGCAGCAACACCTCGGCCTCCTGAGCATCCCGCAGACGCGCCGTCACCGTCTTGTCGGCGCCCGTGTCCACGTGTACGTCGGCGAGGCGCCACAGCTGCTGCCAGGGCCCCTGCGCCAGCCGTACGCTCTGCACCTTCGCGTGCGGCACCAGCGCCAGGCTCCGCCGCAGCACCCCGTTCCGCGCCGCGAACACGGCGTCGGTGACCGCGATCCCGTAGCCGCGCCACCACAACGGCACGCACCGGCCCGCCCGTCGCGGCGGCCGTGCCAGCGACACCGTCGGCGGCACGGTCACCCCGGGCAGCACGCGCGCGACGACCGACTCGGCGACCTCGCGCGGAGCGACCGGCACCAGCACCGAGTTGGAAGACCCCGCCACGTCCAGCTCCACCCGCACCCACCCGCGCCGCCGCCACAACAGCGGCTGCACGAGCCGTACGGTCTGCACGCGCCCAGGCGGCACCGTCTCGTGCGTGCGGTCCAGGAGCCCGTGGTCGATCCGCAGGCCGTCCGGGGACTCGCCCACCGTCCAGTCGTACTCCGCGACGAACCGCCCCACGCTGCTCGCCCCCGCCGCGCCGAGCAGCGGCACGCCGGTCGCGAGGACCGTCCACACGCTGTGGGTGGCGAACCACAGCACCGGCGGTACGACGAGCGAGGCGGCCAGCGTGCCCCAGGTCGCCCCGGTCAGCAGGAGCGAAATGGCGAGATCACGCGCGGGTACGCGCAGCAGCTGACGGGACGGTGCCTCGCCGACCTCGTGCGCAGTCTCGGGCGCGAAACCGGCCGCCCGCGCGAGCAGTTCGGCACGCAGCGCCCTGGCTTCGCCCTCGCCCAGGAAGGCGAGCTCGTCCTTCTTGTCGGTGCCGACGACGTCGAGCCTGAGCTTGGCGACGCCCGCGACCCGCGCGAGCAGCGGCTGGGTGACGTCGACGGCCTGGATGCGTTCGAGCCGGATGTGCGCGGTGCGCCTAAACACCAGGCCGGTCCGTATGCGCAGTTCGGCGTCCGTCACCGCGAAGTGAGTGAACCACCAGGTCAGAAAGCCGTACAGGGCGGCGGCCGGGACGATCACCGCGAGGGCGATCAGCAGTGTGGTCGTGGTCAGCCGGGTCAGCTGACGCTGCGCCTGGTCCGGGTCGTGCAGGGCCCAGCCGATCACCACGGCCACGGGCGCCCAGGCCCGTCTGAGCGGCGTCACGGGGTGCAGCCGCCGCTCGGACACCGACCCGTCCCGCTGTACGTCGTCCTCGACGCCCGGCGCCGTCACAGTCCCGCCGATCGGGCCTCGCCCAGCTCCGTGAGCCGGTCCCGCAGCCGTTCCGCCTCGGCCGGGTCGAGGCCCGGGATGGTCGCGTCGGTCGCCGCGGCCGCGGTGTGCAGCTGCACGCTGGCCAGCCGGAAGTGCCGCTCCACGGGCCCGGACGTGACCTCGACCAACTGCATCCGGCCGTACGGCACCACGGTCTCCTCGCGCCACAGCACCCCCCGGCTGATCAGCAGGTCGTCGGCGCGTTCGGCGTACCGCCAGGACCGCCAGTTGCGGCCGAGCATCGCCCAGCCCCAGACCAGGAGTACCAGCGGCAGCAGCGCGAACGCCGCCCAGGCGGGCCCGACGAGCAGCCCGAGCAGCAGCCCGGTGGCGAGGGCCGCGAGTCCCAGCCACACCACCAGCAACAGCCGGCGCATCCGCAGCAGGCGCGGTGGCAGACCGGTCCACGCCGGATCGTTCCCGGCCGCCTCGGTCGTCCCCGCCCCGCCCGCCCGCACCGCGTCCCCCGGCCCCGCGTCGCGCGGGCTCCCCGTCTCCATACGGCCAGCGTACGTAGGGGAGACTGTGTTCATGACTCCTACGACGGAGACCACGGTCGGGATCGGCGGTGCCGCGGAGAGCACCGACATGGTGCTCAACATCGGGCCCCAGCATCCGTCCACGCACGGTGTGCTGCGGCTGCGGCTCGTGCTGGACGGCGAGCGCATCATGCACGCGGAGCCGGTGATCGGCTACATGCACCGCGGTGCGGAGAAGCTCTTCGAGGCGCGCGACTACCGGCAGATCATCATGCTCGCCAACCGCCACGACTGGCTGTCGGCCTTCTCGAACGAGCTGGGCGTGGTCCTCGGCGTGGAGCGCATGCTCGGCATGGAGGTCCCCCCGCGCGCGGTGTGGACGCGCACGCTCCTGGCGGAGCTGAACCGGGTGCTGAACCATCTGATGTTCCTGGGGTCGTATCCGCTGGAGCTCGGCGGCATCACGCCGGTCTTCTACGCGTTCCGTGAGCGCGAGGTGCTCCAGAACGTCATGGAGGAGGTCTCCGGCGGACGGATGCACTACATGTTCAACCGCGTCGGCGGCCTCAAGGAGGACCTGCCGTCCGGATGGGCCTCACGCGCGCGCGGCGCCGTCGCCGCCGTGCGCTCCCGCATGGACGTCTTCGACGACCTCGTGCTCGGCAACGAGATCTTCCGGGGCCGTACGCGGGACGTGGGCACCCTCACGCCACAGGCTGTGCACGCGTACGGCGTGAGCGGTCCCATCGCGCGGGCCTCGGGCGTCGACTTCGACCTGCGCCGCGACGAGCCGTACCTCGCCTACGCGGAACTCCAGGACACCCTGAAGGTGGTCACCAAGACCGAGGGCGACTGCCTGGCCCGCTTCGAGGTGCTGCTGGAGCAGACCCACAACGCCCTCGACCTCGCCGACGCCTGCCTCGACCGGCTTGCCGAGCTGCCGCCCGGGCCGATCAACCAGCGGCTTCCGAAGGTCCTCAAGGCGCCCGAGGGGCACACGTACGCGTGGACCGAGAACCCGCTCGGCATCAACGGCTACTACCTGGTCAGCAAGGGTGAGAAGACCCCTTACCGGCTGAAGCTGCGGTCGGCCTCGTACAACAACATCCAGGTCCTCACGGAGCTGCTGCCCGGCACACTCGTCGCGGACATGGTGGCGATCCTGGGGTCGATGTTCTTCGTGGTCGGGGACATCGACAAGTAAGGGCCCGGTCAGGTCGCCGCGGCGAGTGGGTCCGCAATTCCAACCGGCTGGAGCAGCCACCCGAAGTCGCCCAGTCCGCCCGCCGCGGTGAGCTCGGCGGCCTCTCCTGCGCTCGCGAGGGCGCGTACGTAGGCCGTCGGGTCGGTTGAGGCGAGCGCGAGCGGGGGGCGTGCGCCGGAGACACCCAGGGCGCGCAGCGCCTCACGTTGCGGGAACAGGCGTGCGCCGGGGAGCGCGCACGCGTCCAGCGCGACGTGCGCCGTGATGTCGCACGACCCGTCCGGCACGGGTGTCGTCTCGTGGCCCTCCCGGTAGCCGGTGAGCGTCCCGAACGCAGGCCGTGTCGCGGCCGTGTGCGCGTAGTCGACGGCGACGGTCAGCCCCCGGTCGACGGCCGCGACCGCCGAGGCCCACGCCTCGTCCCTGGGCAGGCCGATCTCGGCCCGCAGCCCCACCTCGGGCGGCAACGGCCACCACCGCTCCAGCCAGCGCGCCTCGGCGTCGCGGACCGGCTCCCCGAGCCGCTCGTCGCCGTCCTCGCGTACGAGCACCCGGCGCGCCACGCCGGCGGAGTCCACCTCGGCGACCTCCACCGGCACGTTGTCCAGCCACTCGTTGGCGAACAGCAGCCCCGTGATCCCGCGCGGGGGCTCGGCCAGCCACTCGATCCGGTGATCCAGGCCCTCGGGACGGTCGGCGATCTCGACGGCGTACGCGCGCGTGCGGGCGGCCAGACCGGCGGGCAGCGCGGCGAGGACCCCGGTGACCAACTCGCCCCGACCGGCGGCCATGTCGACGAAGTCGAGCGTCGCGGGCCGGCCGAGGGCGTCGTCCACCCGGCCCAGCAGCCGGGCCACGGCCCGCGCGAACAGCGGGGACGCGTGCACCGACGTACGGAAGTGCCCGGCCGGTCCCTCCGGCCCGCGGTAGAAGCCGCCCGGCCCGTACAGAGCGGCCTGCGTCGCCGCCCGCCACCCACGCCACTCACCGGTCGTCCCTGCGCTCACCGGGCAAGGCTAAGGGCACGCAATCAACAAAACTCCACCTTGCGGAGTACGCGCGCCCGATACGGATCGGTCCTCCGGCTGACCCCCGCACTCACCAGGCTTCCCTACGCTGGGTTACGTGCAGCGCCTCTACGACTTCCTCCGACGGCACCCGACCTGGGTCGACAGCTTCTGGGCCGTCTTCCTGCTCGGGATCTCGCTGGTCCGCGAGGTCGCCCACCAGGAGGCCGTCGGCAACGACTCCCCGGTGGCGACCGTGCCGGTCGTCCTCCTGTTGTGCCTGGTGATCGCGCTGCGCAGGCGCATGCCGGAGCAGATGCTGCTGCTGACGATCGCGGTCGGAGCGGCGCAACTGGCGCTGGACGTCCGGACGGGGCCGGCCGACTTCGCCATGCTGGTGATCGTCTACACGGTGGCCGCGACCGGCGCCCGCTGGGCCTCCCGGCTCGCGCTGGCCATGAGCCTGGGCGCGGCTGCCCTGGCGCATCTGCGCTGGCCGAACGAGGAGAGCAGCGGCCTGGCCAGCCTCGCGGCCGTGGTCTTCCTGACCGTGCCCTTCGCCCTCGCCTGGGTGCTCGGCGACTCGATCCGCACGCGCCGCGCCTACTTCGCACAGCTGGAAGAACGCAACGCCCGGCTCGAGAAGGAGCGCGAGGCGCAGGCGAAGGTCGCGGTCGCCGCCGAGCGCGCCCGGATCGCGCGGGAGCTGCACGACGTCGTCGCGCACAACGTCTCGGTGATGGTCGTGCAGGCCGACGGTGCCGCCTACGTCCTCGACGCCGCGCCCGACCAGGCGAAGAAGGCCCTGGAGACGATCTCCTCCACCGGCCGCCAGGCCCTCGCCGAGATGCGCCGCCTGCTGGGCGTGCTGCGCACCGGCGAACACGAGGAGGGCGGCGAGTACGTTCCGCAGCCCGACGTCGAGCAGATAGACGACCTGGTCGAGCAGTGCCGCACCTCCGGCCTCCCCGTCGACTTCAAGATCGAGGGCACCCCGCGCCCGCTGCCCAGCGGCGTCGAACTCACCGCGTACCGCATCGTGCAGGAGGCGCTCACCAACACGCGCAAGCACGGCGGGCCGAACGCGGGTGCGAGCGTGCGCCTGGTCTATTTCGACGACGGCCTCGGCCTGCTCGTCGAGGACGACGGCAAGGGCGCCCCGCACGAGCTGTACGAGGAAGGCGGCGCCGACGGCCAGGGCCACGGCCTGATCGGCATGCGGGAACGGGTCGGCATGGTCGGCGGCACCCTGGACGCGGGCCCGCGTCCGGGCGGAGGATTCCGCATCAGCGCCCTGCTCCCCCTCAAACCGGCGCACTGACACCGACGCACGCCCCCTGCTGGCACCTGTCACGTCCCCGCAAGACCGCTGCTGACGAAACGGAAGAGGACCCGATGACGATCCGCGTGATGCTCGTCGACGACCAGGTGCTGCTGCGCACCGGGTTCCGGATGGTGCTTGCCGCCCAGCCGGACATGGAGGTCGTCGCCGAGGCGGGTGACGGCGTCGAGGCCCTCCAGGTGCTGCGCTCGACCGCCGTCGACGTCGTGCTGATGGACGTACGCATGCCGAAGCTCGACGGCGTGGAGACGACCCGCCGGATCTGTTCGGATCCCGAGCCGCCGAAGGTGCTGATCCTGACCACCTTCGACCTCGACGAGTACGCCTTCTCCGGGCTCAAGGCGGGCGCCTCCGGCTTCATGCTGAAGGACGTGCCGCCCGGCGAACTCCTCGCCGCCATCCGCTCCGTCCACAGCGGCGACGCCGTGGTCGCCCCGTCCACCACGCGCCGTCTCCTCGACCGGTTCGCGCCGATGCTGCCCACCACCGGGGGGCCCCAGCACAAGGAGCTGGAGCGGCTCACCGACCGCGAGCGCGAGGTCATGGTGCTGGTCGCCCAGGGCCTGTCCAACGGCGAGATCGCGGCCCGTCTCGTGCTGTCCGAGGCGACCGTGAAGACCCACGTGGGCCGCATCCTGACCAAGCTGGGGCTGCGGGACCGGGTGCAGGTGGTCGTCCTGGCGTACGAGACCGGAATCGTACGGGCCGGTAACCACGGCTGACGCCCCACGGGCCGGTGCCCTACCTGAGGACCCCCTCCAGGAAGTCGCTGCCCAGCCGGGCCACCACCGTGACGTCCAGCTGGTGCAGGACGTACCGCCCGCGCCTGCGGGTGGTGACCAGGCCCGCCTTCTTCAGGACGCTCAGGTGACGGGATATCTCGGGGGCGCTCATGCCGTGCACCCGGGCCAGCTCGCTGGTGGTGTACGCGCTGCGGGCCAGATTGCGGCAGATGCGCATGCGGACGGGGTGGGACAGGGCGGTCATCCGCAGGGCGAGCTGCTCGACCGACGGCGGCGCCACGAGCTCCGGCGACCCGACGGGGTAGTGCAGTACCGGCTGCCAGCCGTACCGGTACAGGACGCTCAGGTGGGGCCAGCCCAGGCTCGTCGGGACGAGCAGGAGGCCGTCGTCCCCGGTGGCGGTGTGGCCGCTGGCCAGCTTGTCGACGGAGATCCGCGCGGCGGCCTCGTGGAGGGTCACGGCCGGGGACACCGAGGCCAGCGCCTCGCCCAGGCCCTTGCGTCGGAGCAGGTCGGTCTTGTGGCGGGCGTCCGCCGCGAGCTGGTGGCGCAGCCGGGACCACGTCTGAGCGAAGAACGCCTGGTCGCAGTCCTCCAGGAACTGCCGCAGCCAGGACCGGATCCGGGGCGGGTCGTTCAGCAGGCGTTCGCTGAACCGCACCTGACGTGGCCCGCGTGACGCGGCCAGCTCCAGGGCCCGCCGCCGCACGTCCTCGTCGGAGAGCGCGCCGGGCTCGTGGGAGTGGTACGGCAGGGCGCAGGTGAACTCCAGCGCCGCGTCCACGAACTGTTCGTCCGTCAGCTTGTCGAGCAGGTCCAGCTCCTCGGCCAGGGTGGCACCCGGGAGTGTCCTCCTGCCGGGAATGCCGGCGCACGGGATGAACAGGTCCGAGAACGTCGTCCGCCACAGGAAGTCCGCCTCGCACATGCGGTCCGCCAGGTGCGGGTCGAGACCGGCGGTCTCGCTCGTCACCCAGCCCTGCAGACCGGGATGGTGACCCGGTTCGGCCAATGCGTGCAGCGCCATGCCGAGCTCCGCCAGGGGTGAGGGCACGACGGCCACTCTCTCCGGTCGCAGCCCCGCGATGTCGATGTCCACGCTCATGCCCTCATGGTGCACCCCGCCACTGACAGCGCCGGCCTCGATTGACGGCCGCCGTCAATCGGCGCGACGTGCACCGCCGTACCGGCGCACTGTGGGACCACCGGGGCAGCCGCGGAGCCCGATCACCCCGTCCCGAGAAGGCGATCCGCCATGACCATCACTCAGCAGTACCTCCTCGACACCTACCGAGCCCAGCAGCTCGGCGAGCCCGCGCCGCCGGCGCCCGGCACCCACGACTGGCAGGTCGTGCGCGAGCTGCGCCATCACCGTCAGTTCCGCGCGGTCGTCGCGGGACGCCCGGCCCACGGCCGGATACGGCGGGCTCTCGGCCGGTGGCTGCGGCCGCGGGCTCGCTCCGGCGGCTGAGGTCCTCGGCCGTGCGCTGCCGGCCGGATTCCCCGGCCGTGCGCTACCGGCTGGACTCCTCGGCCGTGCGCTGCCGGCTCACATCCCCGGCCGCGCTCTCCCGGCCGACCTCCTCGGTCAGCCGGGCGACGAACTCCGCGACCGTCGCCTTCACGTCCTCGGCCGTCCACTCCAGGCCGGGGGAGCGGACGCCGACCTCCGTCCAGGACATGCCGGGGAGTCTCTCGTTCCAGGCGTTTCCGAAGAGCGTGGTCCCCGTCTCCTCGGCCGTCCTGATCGCCGCCTCGGAGACGGTGCGGGCGTCGTACGGCAGCCAGACCTGGAACTCGAACGTGTGCGGCTCGGCCGGGTGCACGCGCGACCAGGGCAGCCCGGCCGCCGCGAAGCCCTCACGCAGCGCGGCGGCCACCACGCGCGTGTGGCGCACGTAGTCGGGCAGCCGGGGCAGTTCACGCTCCAGGCCGATGAGCGCCGCCAGCGCGGTGGGGAACTGCTGGAACACCATGCCGCCGTACCGGTGTCGCCACGCCCGCGCCTCCTCCACCAGCGTTTTCGGGCCGGCGAGGGCGGCGCCGCCGAAGCCGTTGAGGGACTTGTAGAACGACACGTAGAGGCTGTCGGCCAGATCCGCGATCTCCTCCAGGGGGCGGCCGAAGTGGACGGTCGACTCCCACAGGCGTGCGCCGTCGAAGTGCACGACGGCGTCACGCTCGTGCGCCGCCGCCACCACCTCGGTGAGTTCCTCCCAGGTGGGCAGTACGAAACCGGCGTCCCTGAGGGGCAGTTCCAGCATCAGCGCGCCGAACGGCTCGTCGAAGTCACGCACCTCGTCGGCGGTGGGCTGTCGGTGCTCGCCGCCGATGTGGACCGGACGCAGTCCGCTGACCTGGCTGAAGGCGTGGCGCTCGTACAGCTCCGGGTGGCCGAGCGGGTGCAGGGCGACGGTCGGGTTCCCGGTGCGGCCCGCCCAGCAGCGCAGGGCGATCTGCTGGGCCATCGTGCCCGTCGGGAAGAACGCGGCGGCCTCCTTGCCGAGCAGCCCCGCGACCTTCTCCTCCAGGGCCTCGACGACGCCGTTGCCGTAGATGTCGGACCGTTCGTCGAGGTCGTAGACGTCGGGGGCGTGGTCCAGCAGCGCCAGGCGTTCACGGAGCGTGCCGAGAAAACCGGCGCGCGAGAGTGCGCGCTTCGAGCGCTGGTGGGCGCTGATGCGCCGCTCCCGGTGCCGCGTGCGCCACTCCTCCTCCGAGGGCTGCTCCGTCCCGCCCGCCACCTGCTCCGTCGCCCGCGCGCGTTGGTCCGCCGTATCGCTCATGCCCGGGATCATGCCGCGCCTCCCGGACAGCGGGCACCCGTATTTCCGCCGGTTTCCCCACCCCTCACCCAGGCACCCGCGCCATGTGGAACTACCCACAGCCTGTGGACAACCGATCGGCCCTTCGAACCGATCGCGTTAACATGACGAGAAATCGTCCGGTACCCAAAGCGGACTGGAACGGGAAGGCCGCCGTCGCGTGAGTACAGTCCAACAGCCAGACCCCAGGGACCGCCCCGCGCGGCTCACCGTCGGCGTCGTCGGCGCCGGCCGCGTGGGCCCCGCGCTCGCCGCGGCGCTCCAGCTCGCCGGACACCGCCCGGTCGCCGTCTCCGCGGTCTCCGACGCCTCCAGAAGGCGCGCCGCCGAGCTGCTCCCCGACGTGGCGGTCGTGCCGCCCGCCGAGGTCCTCCAGCGCGCCGAGCTGGTGCTGCTGACGGTTCCCGACGACGCCCTGCCCGACCTGGTCACCGGCCTCGCCGAGACCGGAGCCGTGCGGCCGGGACAGCTGCTCGTGCACACCTCCGGGCGGTACGGCGCCAAGGTCTTGGACCCCGCCCTGCGCGCGGGCGCGCTGCCGCTGGCCCTGCATCCGGCGATGACCTTCACCGGCACCCCGGTGGACGTCCAGCGCCTGGCCGGATGCTCCTTCGGCGTGACCGCGCCCGACGAACTGCGCCTGGCCGCCGAGGCCCTCGTGATCGAGATGGGCGGCGAACCGGAGTGGATCGCCGAGGAGAGCCGCCCGCTCTACCACGCGGCGCTGGCGCTGGGAGCCAACCACCTGGTGACGCTGGTCGCCCAGTCCATGGAGCTGCTGCGCGCGGCCGGCGTCGCGGCCCCCGACCGGATGCTCGGCCCGCTGCTCGGCGCCGCGCTCGACAACGCGCTGCGCTCCGGCGACGCGGCCCTCACCGGCCCCGTCGCGCGCGGGGACGCCGGCACCGTCGCCGCGCACGTCTCCGAACTGCGCAAGCACGCCCCGCAGGCCGTCGCCGGCTATCTGGCGATGGCCCGCGCGACGGCCGACCGGGCGCTCGCCCACGGGCTGCTGAAGCCCGAGCTCGCCGAGGACCTCCTCGGGGTACTCGCCAACGGGACCGACGGCGCCGAGGGAGAAGCCGGATGACCACGACCCTGCTGAGCACCGCCGACGAGCTGCACGCACGCGTGCGAGGCGGCCGCCGTGCCGTGGTGATGACGATGGGCGCCCTGCACGAGGGCCACGCCACCCTCGTCCGTACCGCACGGGAGATCGCAGGTCCGGACGGCGAGGTCGTCGTCACCGTCTTCGTCAACCCGCTGCAGTTCGGCAAGGGCGAGGACCTGGACCGTTACCCGCGCACCCTGGACGCCGACGTCAAGATCGCCGAACAGGCGGGCGCGGACGCCGTGTTCGCGCCCTCGGTCGACGAGGTCTACCCGGGTGGCGAGCCCCAGGTCCGCATCAGCGCGGGTCCCATGGGGGAGCGCCTGGAGGGCGCCTCGCGGCCCGGGCACTTCGACGGCATGCTCACCGTCGTCGCCAAGCTGATGCACCTCACCCGTCCCGACGTCGCCCTGTTCGGGCAGAAGGACGCCCAGCAGCTCGCGCTGATCCGTCGCATGGTCCGCGACCTCAACTTCGGCGTGGAGATCGTCGGCGTGCCGACCGTGCGGGAGGACGACGGCCTGGCCCTGTCCAGCCGTAACCGCTATCTCTCGCCCGCGGAGCGGCACACGGCGCTCGCCCTGTCCGGTGCGCTCTTCGCGGGCCGCGACCGGCACGCCGCCCAGGAGGCGCTGCGCGCGCGGGCCCGCGAAGTGCCCGCCACGCACGCGCGTGCCGAGGCGCTCAGCGCCCTGGGGGAGTCCCGCGCGGCGGCCGACGCCCACGCCGTCGCCAAGGCCGCCCCCGGCGGCCCGGCGGCTGTCCGCGCGGCCGCCCGCCTGATCCTCGACGAGGCACTCCGGCTCTCCCCGCCGCTCGTCCTGGACTATCTGGCCCTGGTCGACCCGTCCGACTTCACCGAGATCGGGGACGACTTCACCGGCGAGGCCGTTCTCGCCGTCGCCGCCCGGGTCGGGACGACCCGGCTGATCGACAACATCCCGCTGACCTTCGGAGCCGCCTCGTGACCAGCACAGGCATACGACTGCACGCGCCCGCCCCCGGGTGGTCGATCTCCGCGGACGTGGTGGTCGTCGGCTCCGGCGTCGCCGGCCTGACCGCGGCCCTGCGCTGCGAGGCGGCGGGCCTGAACACCGTCGTCGTCACCAAGGCCCGTCTCGACGACGGCTCCACGCGCTGGGCGCAGGGCGGCATCGCAGCGGCCCTCGGCGAGGGCGACACCCCCGAACAGCACCTCGACGACACCCTGGTGGCGGGCGCGGGCCTGTGCGACGAGGACGCGGTACGGCTCCTCGTCACCGAGGGCCCCGACGCGGTACGGCGGCTGATCGCGACCGGCGCCCACTTCGACGAGTCCTCCGAAGGAGGACTGGAACTCACCCGCGAGGGCGGCCACCACCGCCGCCGCATCGCCCACGCCGGCGGTGACGCGACCGGCGCGGAGATCTCCCGGGCCCTCGTGGAGGCGGTACGGGCGCGTGGCCTGCGCACCATCGAGAACGCGCTCGTACTGGACCTCCTCACGGACGCCGACGGCCGCACGGCCGGCGTGACCCTGCACGTCATGGGTGAGGGCCAGCACGACGGCGTGGGCGCCGTGCACGCGCCCGCCGTGGTCCTGGCGACCGGCGGCATGGGCCAGGTGTTCTCCGCGACCACCAACCCGTCCGTCTCCACGGGCGACGGCGTGGCCCTCGCGCTGCGCGCCGGCGCGGAGGTCAGCGACCTGGAGTTCGTCCAGTTCCACCCCACCGTGCTCTTCCTCGGCGCGGACGCCGAGGGCCAGCAGCCCCTCGTATCCGAGGCGGTACGCGGCGAGGGCGCCCACCTGGTCGACGCCGACGGGGTGCGCTTCATGGTGGGGCAGCACGAGCTCGCCGAACTCGCCCCGCGGGACATCGTCGCCAAGGGCATCACGCGCCGCATGCAGGAGCAGGACGCCGAGCACATGTTCCTCGACGCCCGGCACTTCGGCTCCCACATGTGGGAGCACCGCTTCCCGACGATCCTCGCCGCCTGTCGCGCCCACGGCATCGACCCCGTCCACGAGCCCATCCCGATCGCCCCGGCCGCCCACTACGCCTCCGGAGGCGTCCGCACCGACGCCCACGGCCGTACGACCGTGCCCGGCCTGTACGCGTGCGGCGAGGTCGCCTGCACCGGCGTGCACGGCGCCAACCGGCTCGCGTCCAACTCCCTCCTGGAGGGCCTGGTCTACGCCGAGCGCATCGCCGCCGACATCGCCGCCGACCTCGCGGACGGCCGGTCGGAGAACGGACTCCACGCGCGCGTGCCCGCACCCGTTCCGACCCCAGAGCAGCCCGCGCACCCCCTGCTGGGTGCGGAGGCCCGGTTCGCGATCCAGCGGATCATGACGGAGGGCGCGGGCGTCCTGCGCTCCGCCGACTCCCTCGCCAAGGCCGCCGACCAGCTCCAGCGGCTGCACACCGAGGCCCGCGACGCGCTCGCCGAGAACGGCAAGACCTCCGAGCCCGGCGTCGACACCTGGGAGTCCACCAACCTCCTGTGCGTGGCCCGCGTCCTGGTCGCCGCAGCCCGGCAGCGCGAGGAGACCCGCGGCTGCCACTGGCGCGAGGACCACGCCGACCGCGACGACTCGGCATGGCGCCGCCACATCGTCGTACGGCTGAATCCGGACCGCACACTCGCCGTACAGACCACCGATAGCGCAGACTTCCCCCCGACCCGGCAGCAGCCGGCTCAGCGTCCCCAGGAGCAGTGACAGAAGTGACCACCCCCGACCTTCCCCTCGCCCAGAGCGGCGGCTGCGGCGACGGCTGTGCCTGCGGTGCCGAAACCGACGAGGGCTACGCCGAATACGTGGAGTGCGGGCTCGACCCCGCGCTCGCGCAGCTCCTGGCCGACGCCGGACTCGACCCCGTCGAGGTCGAGGACATCGCCAACGTCGCCATCCAGGAGGACCTCGACCACGGTGTGGACGTGACGACGGTCGCGACCATCCCCGAGGACGCCGTGGCCACCGCCGACTTCACCGCGCGCGAGGCGGGGGTCGTGGCGGGTCTCAGGGTCGCCGAAGCGGTGATCTCCGTGGTCTGCTCCGACGAGTTCGAGGTCGAGCGGCACGTCGACGACGGCGACCGGGTGGAGGCCGGGCAGAAGCTCCTGTCCGTCACCACGCGCACGCGTGACCTGCTGACCGCCGAGCGCAGCGCCCTCAACCTGATGTGCCGTCTGTCCGGCATCGCCACCGCCACGCGCGCGTGGGCGGACGCCCTGGACGGCACGAAGGCCCGCGTGCGCGACACCCGCAAGACGACGCCGGGCCTGCGCGCCCTGGAGAAGTTCGCCGTCCGCTGCGGCGGCGGCGTCAACCACCGCATGTCCCTCTCGGACGCGGCCCTCGTCAAGGACAACCACGTGGTCGCCGCGGGCGGCGTCGCCCAGGCCTTCAGGGCCGTACGGGAGACCTTCCCGGACGTGCCGATCGAGGTCGAGGTCGACACCCTGCACCAGCTGCGCGAGGTCGTGGACGCGGGCGCCGACTTGATCCTCCTGGACAACTTCACTCCGCTGGAGTGCGAGGAGGCGGTGGCCGTCGTCGGCGGGCGGGCGCTGCTGGAGGCGTCGGGCCGGCTGACACTGGAGAACGCCAAGGCGTACGCGGCCACCGGCGTCGACTTCCTGGCCGTGGGGGCCCTCACCCACTCCTCGCCGATCCTCGACATCGGCCTGGATCTCCGAGCGGCCGAGTAGGAGCGGGAGCCGGCCATGCTGCTGACGATCGACGTGGGGAACACCCACACCGTGCTCGGCCTGTTCGACGGTGAGGACATCGTCGAGCACTGGCGGATCTCGACGGACGCGCGCCGTACGGCCGACGAGCTGGCGGTGCTGCTCCAGGGGCTCATGGGCATGCACCCGCTCCTCGGAGAGGAGCTGGGGGACGGCATCGACGGGATCGCGATCTGCGCGACCGTGCCGTCCGTGCTGCACGAGCTGCGGGAGGTGACCCGGCGCTACTACGGCGACGTCCCCGCGGTGCTCGTGGAGCCCGGGGTGAAGACGGGGGTGCCGATCCTCTTCGACAACCCCAAGGAGGTCGGCGCCGACCGCATCATCAACGCGGTGGCGGCGATCGAGTTGTACGGCGGTCCCGCGGTCGTCGTGGACTTCGGGACGGCGACGACGTTCGACGCGGTCAGCGCGCGCGGGGAGTACGTCGGCGGGGTCATCGCGCCCGGTATCGAGATCTCGGTGGAAGCACTGGGCGTCAAGGCCGCGCAGCTGCGGAAGATCGAGGTGGCCCGGCCGCGGAGCGTGATCGGCAAGAACACGGTCGAGGCGATGCAGGCGGGGATCGTGTACGGGTTCGCCGGTCAGGTCGACGGGGTCGTGAGCCGGATGGCGCGCGAGCTGGCGGACGATCCCGACGACGTGACGGTGATCGCGACGGGCGGGCTCGCGCCGATGGTCCTCGGCGAGTCGTCGGTGATCGACGAGCACGAGCCCTGGCTGACGTTGATCGGGCTGAGACTGGTGTACGAGCGGAACGTGTCGCGGCTCTGAGGGGGCAGGGCCGCCAGGGCTTGGCCGGCGGAGGGCCACGTGGTGGGGGGGGGGGGGGGGGGGGGGGGGGGGGGGGGGGGCGCCCCCCCCCCCCCCCCCTCCCCGTCATGCGGGGGACCCTCTCGCAAAAAAAAAAGGAAGACCCAAAGGGGGGGGCAGACCTTCCTCCCCCAA
>NZ_JBWKCC010000030.1:89779-134513 GCF_056436655.1 Streptomyces sp. NPDC043427
GCGGCGCCTTTCCGCCCTCGGGACGCCCCCCCCCCCCCCCTCCCCCCCCCCCCCCCCCCCCCCCCCCCCCCCCCCCCCCCCCCCCCCCCCCCCCCCCCCCCACACCCGGTCCCCTCTGTCTGATTTGTCCGATTAGCGCGTATCGTCGCCGCATGCCCACGCCATATGGATCCCGCGGCGGCATGGCGTTCGGCGCGGAGGAGCTGCGTGTGCTCCGCCGCGCTCTCGCCCTCGCCCTTCACCCCGGCCCCGCCTCGCCCGAGGACGTACAGGACTGTCACCGTCTCGCCGAGTCCTTGGACGAGGCGATGCGCGAGGGCGCCCGGCTGCGGGCCTTCCTGGTGGCCGACCTCGCCCGGTACCGCGCCGCCCTGCCCGGCGCCGTCGCCGGATACCTCGCACTCCTGGAGGAGGTCCTGGGCACCGGCTACTGCCCCGCCCCCGACGACCTCGCCGCCCTCCGTGCCCTGCGCGGCAACCCCAAGGCGGCCACCCTCCTCCCCCGCTGCCAAACCCTCGCCGAACGCGACGCACGCACCCGCCTGGCCCACCGCACACCACGCCAGGGCGCCCAGCCCGACCGTGCTGTCCAGCCTCCCCGCCAGGTCATCCAGCAGCCTCGCCAGGCCGCTCAGCCCCGCCAGGTCATCCAGCAACCTCGCCATGGCGCTCAGCCCGACCGTGCTGTCCAGCAGCCTCACCACGGCGCTCAGCCCGAACGGGCTGTCCAACAGCCCGGCCAGGTCATCCAGCAGCCTCACCTGGCCGTCCAGCCTCCCGGTCAGGTCATCCAGCAGCCTCACCGGGCCGCTCCGCCCCGCCAGGCCAACGAGTTGCCCCGCCGGGCCGTCCAGCCTCCCGGCCAGGTCGCGCAGTCACCTGACCAGGACTTCCAGTCTGCCCCTCGGGCCGACCGGCCTCCTGCCGAGACGGCCCAGCCTGTCCGTCAGGCCGCCGAGCCGCTCCGTCAGGCCGCCGAGCCGCCCCGTACGGTAGCGCGGCCCGCCCCGGCCGTTCCGGGGTCCCGCACCCGCCTCCTGGCCCTTCCAGGAGGTCTTTCCGGTGACCTTTCCAGTGGCCCTTTCGGCGGAGTTCCCGGCGGCATTCCTGACGGTGTCCCAGACGGCCGTCACGGTGACCTGTCCCACGCGGCGGAACGCCCCACGCCGAAGCCGCAGAAGAAGCCCGCCGAGAAGCCCGCTGCTCCCGCCCCCACCCCCAAGCCGGCCCCCGCCGAGCCCGGCCCGGCCCGCCGCCCGATCCCCACCCCGGGCGAGGTCTTCCCCCGTCGCAAGCCGACTCCGCCCCCGGGCAACCCTCCGCAGCAACTGGCAGCCGGCTGACTCCCTCGACCAGCGGGCATCGGACGCCCCGGCTCGTATGCCCCCGCCCAGTGCCCCTGCCCCCGGCTGTGGTCACCCCCTGCCCCCCGGCCCGTGCCGGCCCGCGTGCGGCGGCGCAGCCGAGGATGCACTCCTGCGCGCAGGGCCGGCGCGGGCCGGGTGCGCGGTGTCGCCCCGCTGTCGACCCCAGGGGGCACCGTCACCCGCTGCTGGCTGGCCCCCGGGGCGGCTCAGCCCCATCCCGCTGCCCGGCCCCTGCCGCTGCCCACCCCCTCCGCTTTGCTCCCCCCGAGCCAACCCCCACCCCCGCCGTAGCTACTCTGGATCCATGGACTACGTCTCCGCGCTCGTGCCCCCGGTTGTGATGGCCGTGTTCTTCATCGGTGTGATCAGGGTGATCGTGAAGACCCAGGGCGGCGCAAACAAGGCCAAGGAGGACGCCGTCGTGGACGCCGCGCTCGCGCGGGCGGAGGGTGCGAGGCAGAACTCCGCCGGCATCGACGCCTGACGGCGCCCGCTTCTGAGGCGTACGGCTCCCGGGGCGAAATCGCCGCCCCATCCGAGCCGTACGCCCTTTTTGTTCCTGTTTGCTGCTGAAAGTGCACGTCCGGCACGCCATTGGCGAGATCTCCCACTATTGTTCTGAGGTGTGCCTCGCCCATTGGGAGAACTCGAAGACGCGGTCATGACGCGGGTGTGGAAGTGGAACCGCCCGGTGACCGTTCGAGAAGTCCTGGAAGACCTTCAGCAGGAACGGTCCATCGCGTACACCACGGTGATGACCGTTTTGGACAATCTCCATCAGAAGGGCTGGGTGCGCCGCGAGGCGGAAGGCCGGGCCTATCGATATGAGGCGGTCTCCACCAGGGCCGCCTACGCGGCCGCCCTGATGAACGACGCCTGGTCGCAGAGCGACAACCCCGCCGCCGCTCTCGTCGCCTTCTTCGGCATGATGAGCGAGGAACAGCGACAGGCCCTGCGGGTCGCTGTAGGGATCGTCCAAGGCCCGGAAACACCCGAACCCGCACAACCGAGTGAAGCCACCGAGGAGAACCCCGGCTCGGCAACGGAGGCGGGCGGGCGATAGCGTCCGCTCATGTCCGCAGAGAGCCCCGAAGTCCCCGCTAAAGCCATCACCGTCCGCAGGGCCCGGACCGGCGATGTCCCCGCCGTGCGTCGTCTCCTTGACGCGTACGTCCGCGGCGGCATCCTGCTCGACAAAGCGACGGTGACCCTTTACGAGGACATCCAGGAGTTCTGGGTCGCGGAACGTGACGACAACGCCGAGGTGGTCGGCTGCGGCGCACTGCACGTGATGTGGGAAGACCTCGCGGAAGTCCGCACACTCGCGGTGAAGCCGGGCCTGAAGGGCGCCGGCGTCGGCCACCAGTTGCTGGAGAAGTTGCTGCACACCGCGCGATGGCTGGGCGTTCGCCGCGTTTTCTGTCTCACCTTCGAAGTGGACTTCTTCGGCAAGCACGGCTTCGTGGAGATCGGTGAGACCCCCGTCGACACCGATGTCTACGCGGAGCTCCTGCGTTCCTATGACGAGGGTGTCGCGGAGTTCCTCGGTCTCGAACGAGTGAAACCGAACACCTTGGGCAACAGCCGGATGCTTCTGCATCTGTGATCGACAAGGACACGGACAAGGGAACGTCGACAAGGCAACGTCGACAAGGACGTATTCGCCCGGACGCCCGGGCCGAGGTGCCCTATGTCCGAAACGCGTACGTTTCCGGGCCGGGGGAGGGCTGCCGGTCTCTGTCGGGGGTTTGTGTTTTTCAGGGAAAAGCGGTTTGCTTTCCGACGTACTGCAGTACTGCATATAACAGGGGACGGCGAAACGGGGACGCCGCGCACCCCCGGGCCCTCACGTTATCGATGAAAGGAAATCCGGTGGCACAGAAGGTTCAGGTCCTTCTTGTCGACGACCTCGACGGCGGCGAGGCAGACGAGACCGTGACGTTCGCGTTGGACGGCAAGACGTACGAGATCGATCTGACGACTGCCAATGCGGACAAGCTGCGCAGCCTTCTCGATCCCTATCTGAAGGGCGGGCGTCGTACCGGAGGCCGTGCTTCGGGTGGGCGTGGAAAGGCGCGCGCCGCTTCGAGCGGCAGCCAGGACACCGCTCAGATCCGCGCATGGGCGAAGGAGAACGGATTCGAGGTCAACGACCGCGGCCGTGTTCCCGCGACCATTCGCGAGGCCTACGAGAAGGCCAACGGCTGAGCGCACGCGCGCTGAAGCCGGATTCGGTGGCACTGCGTCGCCACCGTGTTCACCACTCGCACGAGATCGGGGGCGCCCCCACCGCCCCCCAGGGCCGACAGCGTCGGCAGCGCGGCCTCGGCCTCGCACCCCGGGACGGGGGGCCGCAGCCACCTGGCGGCCCCCGTTGCCGTTCCCGCCCTCGCAGGCGGGGGCGTCGCATGAGGCGACGGCACCACCAGCGGCGCGTCCCGTGACCCGCCCAACGGCGCTCCCAGAGGCACCTCCAACGGCGCCTCCATCGCCCCGCCCGCGCCGATCGGCACCAGGTCCAGCGGGAGCTCGCCCCACTCCAGCCAGTCGAGGAGCCCCGGCACCTCCTCCGCGCCGCCCGCGGCCACCAGCAGCTGCATCCGGTCGGCCCGCACGGCCACCGGCGCCCCGGGCCCCAGCCGCCGTAGGGCCGCGACACCCGCCTCGGCCGGCACGTCCAGCACGTCGAAGCTGAGGCCCGTGGCGAGCCTCAGCGGAGTCCCCGGGCCCCCGGGCACCGTTGTCCATCCCAGTTCGTTCTCGTACCACCGCCGGATTCTGTCGGTCGGGTCGAGCGGCCGACGGGGAAGAGGGACGGGGAGAGAGGTGGTGGAGAGCGTGGGGACTGAACCAGTCATGCCAAGTCCAACCGTCGAAAGAGCCTCGAAGTTACGCTGGGTGTTCACAAGGATGCGCAGCGTGTCGAACGGGGCGGCCCGCGGGGGCGTGAGGGGACGCAAGGTTGTTCGCCCATAGCGGAGGGAACCGGGGCGTGCGGCATGGAGTGTCAGTCCCAGCGGGTAAGACATCCCTAGTGGGAGGGGGCGACATGCAGGAAAGGACGTCTCACGTTCGCCATCGGCGTACTGGCGACTGGGGTAACTGTCTGGCCTGCGGGAACATCGTCTCGCACCATCGGGTTGGAGCAGATGTCGGCGTTCGGGGTCAGGAGGCCATCGACGGTGTCGGCAGTTGGAATGAGCGGTCCCCGCTTGCGGGACTAAGCTGCGGAAGGACAGGGAGGGGAAGTTCCCCCCACTGCCTGACCGCTCTGAGGAGCGATTAACGATGTTCGAGAGGTTCACCGACCGCGCGCGGCGGGTTGTCGTCCTGGCTCAGGAAGAAGCCCGGATGCTCAACCACAACTACATCGGCACCGAGCACATCCTCCTGGGCCTGATCCACGAGGGTGAGGGTGTCGCCGCCAAGGCCCTTGAGAGCCTCGGGATTTCGCTCGAGGCGGTCCGCCAGCAGGTGGAGGAGATCATCGGCCAGGGCCAGCAGGCCCCGTCCGGGCACATCCCCTTCACCCCCCGTGCCAAGAAGGTCCTGGAGCTGTCGCTCCGCGAGGCCCTTCAGCTGGGCCACAACTACATCGGCACGGAGCACATCCTGCTCGGCCTGATCCGCGAGGGCGAGGGCGTCGCCGCCCAGGTCCTCGTCAAGCTGGGCGCAGATCTCAACCGGGTGCGGCAGCAGGTCATCCAGCTGCTCTCCGGTTACCAGGGCAAGGAGACCGCCACCGCCGGCGGGCCTGCCGAGGGCACGCCCTCGACGTCCCTGGTCCTCGACCAGTTCGGCCGGAACCTCACCCAGGCCGCTCGTGAGTCCAAGCTCGACCCGGTCATCGGGCGCGAGAAGGAGATCGAGCGGGTCATGCAGGTGCTGTCCCGCCGTACGAAGAACAACCCGGTCCTGATCGGTGAGCCCGGCGTCGGCAAGACCGCCGTCGTCGAGGGCCTCGCCCAGGCCATCGTCAAGGGCGAGGTGCCCGAGACCCTCAAGGACAAGCACCTCTACACCCTGGACCTCGGCGCGCTGGTCGCCGGCTCCCGCTACCGCGGTGACTTCGAGGAGCGCCTGAAGAAGGTGCTCAAGGAGATCCGCACCCGCGGCGACATCATCCTGTTCATCGACGAGCTGCACACGCTGGTCGGTGCGGGTGCCGCCGAGGGCGCCATCGACGCGGCTTCGATCCTGAAGCCGATGCTGGCCCGTGGTGAGCTGCAGACCATCGGTGCGACCACGCTGGACGAGTACCGCAAGCACCTGGAGAAGGACGCGGCCCTCGAGCGCCGCTTCCAGCCCATCCAGGTCGCCGAGCCGTCCCTGCCGCACACGATCGAGATCCTCAAGGGTCTGCGTGACCGGTACGAGGCCCACCACCGCGTCTCCATCACGGACGAGGCACTGGTCCAGGCCGCCACCCTGGCCGACCGGTACATCTCGGACCGCTTCCTGCCGGACAAGGCGATCGACCTGATCGACGAGGCCGGCTCCAGGATGCGTATCCGCCGGATGACCGCGCCGCCGGACCTGCGCGAGTTCGACGAGAAGATCGCCGGCGTCCGCCGTGACAAGGAGTCCGCGATCGACTCGCAGGACTTCGAGAAGGCCGCCTCCCTCCGCGACAAGGAGAAGCAGCTCCTGGCCGCCAAGGCCAAGCGGGAGAAGGAGTGGAAGGCCGGCGACATGGACGTCGTCGCCGAGGTCGACGGCGAGCTGATCGCCGAGGTCCTCGCCACGGCGACCGGTATCCCGGTCTTCAAGCTGACCGAGGAGGAGTCGAGCCGCCTGCTGCGCATGGAGGACGAGCTCCACAAGCGGGTCATCGGCCAGGTCGACGCCGTCAAGGCGCTGTCGAAGGCGATCCGCCGTACGCGCGCCGGTCTGAAGGACCCGAAGCGTCCCGGTGGCTCGTTCATCTTCGCCGGCCCCTCCGGTGTCGGTAAGACCGAGCTGTCCAAGGCGCTCGCCGAGTTCCTCTTCGGCGACGAGGACGCGCTGATCTCCCTCGACATGTCGGAGTTCAGCGAGAAGCACACGGTGTCGCGTCTCTTCGGTTCGCCCCCCGGATACGTGGGCTACGAAGAGGGCGGTCAGCTGACCGAGAAGGTCCGCCGCAAGCCGTTCTCCGTCGTCCTCTTCGACGAGGTCGAGAAGGCCCACCCGGACATCTTCAACTCGCTGCTGCAGATCCTGGAGGACGGTCGCCTGACCGACTCCCAGGGCCGGGTCGTGGACTTCAAGAACACGGTCATCATCATGACGACCAACCTCGGCACCCGGGACATCTCCAAGGGCTTCAACCTGGGCTTCGCCGCCCAGGGCGACACGAAGTCCAACTACGAGCGCATGAAGAACAAGGTGTCGGACGAGCTCAAGCAGCACTTCCGCCCCGAGTTCCTCAACCGCGTCGACGACGTGGTCGTCTTCCCGCAGCTGACGCAGGAGGACATCCTGCGGATCGTCGACCTGATGATCAGCAAGGTGGACGAGCGCCTCAAGGACCGGGACATGGGCATCGAGCTCTCCCAGACCGCCAAGGAGCTGCTGTCCAAGAAGGGCTACGACCCGGTGCTGGGTGCGCGTCCACTGCGCCGCACCATCCAGCGCGAGATCGAGGACACGCTCTCGGAGAAGATCCTCTTCGGCGAGCTGCGCCCCGGTCACATCGTGGTCGTGGACACCGAGGGCGACGGCGACGCCAAGACCTTCACCTTCCGGGGTGAGGAGAAGTCGGCGCTGCCCGACGTCCCGCCGATCGAGCAGGCGGCCGGCGGTGCCGGGCCGAACCTGAGCAAGGACGTGTAAGCGGTCCGAACGCCCGAAGGGGGCCGGTGCTTTCGAGCACCGGCCCCCTTCGCGTGCCCAGAGTGGCGACAGCCCGCGTTACGACAGCTGTCCGTCGTAGTCCGGCAGCTTGAACGTCTTCTCGGCGTGGCCACCCGAGAGGTCGGTGGCGCTGTTGCCGATGTTCGCGATGATCGTGTAGCCCTTGTTCTCGATGTTGACGCGCTGGGCTGTCTTGTAGGCGGCGACGTCCTTGAAGAGATCGAGGAAGCCGCGGACGTAGAGGCCGGAGACCTTGTAGCCGACGTACTTGAGGTTGTAGTCGGTCACGCCGGAGATGATGCCGGGGCGGGCGGTGACGAAGAACAGCGAGACGCCGTGATCCTGGGCGTACTGGGCGACGTCGAGGACCGGCTTGTTGGCCGGCTGCGGGTAGCTGAAGCCGAAGTCGGTCTCCAGGGTCGTGTTGTCGATGTCGAGGACGATCGCCTGCTTCTCGCCGGGCTTGGTGGCGGCGATGCGCTGCTTGAGGTACGGCAGGGCCTGGCCCATGACGGCCTGGCAGTCCTTCTGCCAGGTGTCGTAGTCGACGTCCTCAGCGGCGGCGGTGGTGGCGGTGGTGGTGGTGGCGGCGACCGTGGAGGTGCCGGTGGTCGTCGCGGCCTGGGCGGCGGTGGGGACGGCCATCGCCGTGACGGCCACCGCACTTATCGCGGTCATGCCAATTCTGCGCGTCCAGGTGCCTCTGGTCATGGTGGGGGTCCTCTCGCGTCCGTGCGCTGCCGATGTCGTGGGCATGCTGGTGGATGGGAATGGCTTGAGGGGAACCAGCGGGTTACTGGACGGTAGCGGCAGGTCGGAGAGCGCTCACATGGGTCGGTCAGCGTTTGTGGTGAGGCTCACAAAGGGTTTGGGCCTCACTCGTACGTCCTGCGGTGCGCGGCCTCAGTGACGCGCACGGACGTGCCCGGAAAGAGTTCGGCCAGGAGGGCGCGCTCCCCCCGGGGTTCGTATCCGTCCCGGGCGAAGACGCTGAGGACGTCCAGGGACGGGAAGGCGCCGGGCAAGGAAGCCAGTTGACCGCCCGAGGAAAGGTCATAGAGGTAAAGGGTGCGGACCTGGGGAAGACAGAGCCCCGCGTGGGCGGCCTCGGTGGCGTGCTCGGCGGACAGGCCCAGCTGGAGCAGCCGGGGAAGCCGCTCAAGGGCGGTCAGCGGGGCGTCGCTCGCGCAGTTGGTGACGTACGCGGCCACCAGGCGGGTGTACCGCCCCAGCACGGACATGTCCGTGATGCTGCCCCGCAGGTCGAGACGGGTGAGCTGGGCCGGTTCCAGGTGGGCGGTGAGGGCCTCGGCCGGAAAGTCCCCCTCCAGTTGCAGCCAGGGGCGGCCGCCCATGCCGTGGAGGCAGGCGAGCTCCGCGGGAGAGTGCGCGACCAGGTACAGGTCGTCATGGCGGAGGCGGGCGATGACCTCGCGGCCGTATACCTCGGTGTCGAACCGGTGCCAGCTCCCGGACAGTTGCTTGCGCGCTCGCCAGGAAGGGTGGTCGCAGAAACGTGCCAGGTACGGGATGGCCGCGTCGGTTCCGATCAGGGACGCCGTCAGAACGCACAGGCGCGCCGGATCGGCGTCGTCGGCCTGCGGCGCAGCCAGTTCCTCGGGGCCCGGGAGGAGGTCGAGGATGAGGGGCCCGGCGGAGGCCAGTTCGTAGGCCGCCTCCGCCGTGCGCGGCGGAACCAGGCGCCCGACACCGTTCTCTATCTCGGCCCGTACCGACGGGTCCAGCTCAGTGGCCTGCTCCAGGCAGGACGCGGCCAGCAGCAGCGCGCGCGGGGAGTCGTCGCGCAGCAGCTGGCGCAGGATCTCCACCCGGTCGCGGGGACGGCCCTGGGCCACCGCCATGCGGATGACGTCCTCCCACTGGTCGTCCGCCGCGTGCTTGTGGACCATCCCGAAGGTGCCCTCGTCGAGCAGCGCGCGGGCCCCGAGGAAGTCCTGGAACGTGCGGTGGCAGAAGTCGATCGTGTCGCCTGAGGGCTCGCGCAACAGGCCGCTGCGGGCGAGGAGATGGGCGAGGACGGCACCCGGATCGCCGAGCGCCGCCATCTCGGGCAGCGCCGGCAGCGCCTTGCCGATCTCGGCGAGCGCGCGGTCGCGGGCCATCTCCGTACGGCCGTCCTTGATCAGCCAGTAGGCCAGGCGCTGCAGGATCTGCAACTGCGGTTCCTCCCGCAGCTCGGGGCCCGGCAGGCCGCGCTCGCGGTCGCGTCGGGCGAGCAGCATGGTGAGCGCGGCCTCGTACAACTCCTTGCGGCCGATGGGCAGGAAACCGCGCCGGTCGCGGTGCAGGGCGCAGAGCAGGCCGCACATCAGCGGGTTGGTGGCGAGCCGCCCGAGGTCCGGCTTGGCCCGGACGGCGTGCAGGAGCTGGTTCTCGTACACCGTGAGGGCGGCGTCCTCCTCGGGGCCGCCGCCCGTCCGCGCGGCCGCGTGCCAGCGGCTGATGAACGACGCCACGTCCTGCGCCCGCATCGGGGAAAGCGTGAGCTCGGTGAACCCCTCGTTCGCGAGCCAGTCCTCGCGCACGGCCGACGGGCGGGAGGTGACCAGCCATCGGTTGCCCGGATAGGCCTCGATCAGGTCGGCCAACCAGGTGCGGGCGAGGGCCCGTTCGCCTTCGGGTATCTCGTCGAGGCCGTCGACCAGGACGAGTCCGCGTCGGGCGCCGAGCACGCGTGACTCCCAGCCGTCCGGCTGCTCCCCGGCGAGCGGGGCGCCGACGGCGGTGAGGAAGTCCCGCGGGGCGGGCAGGCGTTCGCCGTGCCGGGTCAGGGTGCGCAGCGGCAGCACGAAGGGGATCCGGTCGCGCAGGTAGGCCATACGGCCATCGGTGTCCTGGCGGGCGGTGGAGAGGGCGAGCCACTGCACCAGGGTCGTCTTGCCGGACCCGGCCTCGCCGCGCAGGAGGACGCGGTCGTGAGCGGCAAGGGCCTCGTCGGCGGGGCGGGGGGCGGTCTCCGGCGGAAGTGAGCCCAGGGGGAGATCCTCGACGGGGATCACCGCGTGGCACGGGTCGGCGGGGTCGACCTCTTCGACGACGATGCGCTGAGGCGGGAGAAAGTCTTCCCACTGCATCGGCGAGGACATGGTCCACCACGTGCCGCGCGTCTCCAGGCTCAGATACGCCACGTCCAACGGCCACTTCCCCGGCGAGTTCACCAGGTCCACCCCGTAGATCAGCAACTTGCCGTGCTTGCGGCCGACGTACGCGAGGTACTGCCGTTCGAAGGCCGTGTCGCGGGTGTCCCGGCGGGGTGTGCGGGTGATCAACTCGTCGAGCTTGGCGATGAGTTCGGCCTGTCCACGGCTCTGCTCGACCAGCGTGCGCGCCACGAAGGTGGACCGCTGGGTGAAGAAGTTCACGACGTGGGCGCAGGCCCACTCGGTGAGGGAGTCGAGGAACAGGGAGGCGTCGGCGGTCAGATCGCGCGTGGGTGAGCGGCGGTGGAGTTCGCGGGCCAGCTCGCGATGGCCCAGGCGGACGGCCTGTACGTCGTCCATGTCGAGGTCGCCCAGTGCGAGCAGCTTGGCGGTGAGGGCGTCCGTGACGGCCGTCACCTCGTCCGCGGGGAAGGGCGGTTCGCCCGGCGACTCCACCGCCTGCCGGACCAGTACGGCGGCGATCTTCCGTACGTCCGTTTCGGTCAGCGCCCGTTTCTCGCCCCGGAAGGACACCAGCGAGGACAGTCGTACGGGCCGGTCGACCAGCCCTGCCCCGGGGTCCTGGCGTACGAACAGCCGCTTCACCAGCGGGCCCATCACGCTCGATGCCAGGCGCGTGCCGATGACCGCGGGATCCATGCCGTGCAGCGTAGTCCCCGTCACATTCAGGAGTCTTTCGATTCGGTGCACCGGTGACATGCCGCACAGCCGATTTGTCCGGTACTACGCGGAATAGTGATGGCGAAAATAAGGGCAAAACGGACTTTATGCATAGGTCCCATGCCGCAATTCCCGTGCCCTGAGCGGCTCGGTGCCGGATAGGCCTTATGTCAATAAAGGTGTGATCTAGACGTTTAGTACTAGATTTCGTCGTAGGTCACACATTTGGGCGTATTCACGCCCCGGGGTTACCAAGGGATGGCCCATTCGGCGGATGTCCGTCCGCCGCGTGGTTTCCTCTGTCCCCTTCCCCATGAGGTCTCGATGTTCCAGCGCGTCTCGTCCCGTTCTGCTCGTACGTCCACGCTCCGCACCCGGGTGGCCGGTGTGACCGCCGCCGTCGGTGTGTCCGTCGTGCTGGGAACCGGGGTCGCGTCGGCCGCGGGGGCCCCGTCGGCCGCCTCGTGGATCGACCCCGTGGCGAAGTACAAGCTCAGCGCGAGCTTCAACCAGGCCGGCGGCATGTGGGCGCACAAGCACTCCGGGCAGGACTTCGCCGTGCCGAGCGGCACCAAGGTCATGGCCGCGCACGGCGGTACGGTCGTCAAGGCCGGCGGCAACGGCGCCGGTGACGGCCCCGCCTACGGCAACGCCATCGTCATCAAGCACGGCAACAAGACGTACTCCCAGTACGCCCACCTCTCCCGCATCGAGGTGAAGGTCGGCCAGATCGTGAAGACCGGTCAGGAGATCGCGCGGTCCGGCAACACCGGCAACTCCAGCGGCCCGCACCTGCACTTCGAGATCCGTACGTCCCCGAACTACGGCTCGGCGATAAACCCGGTCGCGTTCCTGCACTCCAAGGGCGTGAAGGTCTGACCGGCCTGACCGGCCCCAGCTGATCAGGTGCCCTGATGTGCCTGGGTCACCAGATCGACGGCGACCTCGAGGACGGCCCTGCGCTTGTCCTCCGGGTCGCCTTCGAGGTCGTTCAGGAAGTGCATGCCGGCGTGCAGCGTGAAGAGGGCACTGACGCAGCGGACCTGGTCGACCAGGGGGGCGTCCGGGTCGATGATGATGTCGCGCAGGCTGCGCATGCGGTCCTTGAACGAGTCGCCGATCTGCAGTTCCCGCACCGTCGCCTGGTTCTCCTGCATGAAGCGGAAGAGCGGGGTCGCGCCGGCGAGGTGTTCGCTGTAACGCCGTACGATCTCGTGCTTGGTCTCCAGGGTGTGGGGCTGGGCCGCTCCCCACTCGATCAGATCCTCGATCGGCTTCGTCAGGTCCTGGAATATGCTGACAATGATCTCTTCCTTCGTCTTGAAGTGGTAGTAGAGCGCCGCCTTGGTGACGTCCAGGTGCTCGGCGATCTCGCGCAGCGAGGTCTTCTCGTAGCCCTGTTCGGCGAAGAGTTCCAGCGCCACGTCCTGGATGCGCTGGCGCGTGTTGCCGCGCCGCTGTCGCTTGGTGCCGTCCATCGTGCCGCCCATTCTGGTGCTCCCGTACCCCACTCAAAACTTACTTGACGCCCGGCTAGTTACGGGGCTACTTTTCTGAGTGTACTGAACTAGCCGGGCGGCAAGTAAGTAGGCCGTGTCCCGGGGGGAGTAGAAGGCGATGGCGGACACACAGGCTGTGGACACGAAGACAGAAGAAGAACCGGGCAAACAGCCCAAGAGCGTGCGGGTGGTCCTGCTCGCGCTCATGATCACCATGATGCTGGCGATGCTCGACAACATGATCGTGGGCACCGCGATGCCGACGATCGTGGGCGAGCTCGGCGGGCTCGAGCACCTGTCCTGGGTGGTCACGGCGTACACCCTGGCGACGGCGGCCTCCACCCCGCTGTGGGGCAAGCTCGGCGACATGTACGGCCGCAAGGGCTCCTTCATGACGTCGATCGTGATCTTCCTGCTCGGCTCCGCGCTCAGCGGCATGGCGCAGAACATGGGGCAGCTCATCGGTTTCCGTGCCGTTCAGGGGCTCGGCGCCGGTGGGCTGATGGTCGGCGTCATGGCGATCATCGGTGACCTGATCCCGCCCCGGGAGCGCGGCAAGTACCAGGGCATGATGGCCGGCGTCATGGCGCTGGCGATGATCGGCGGCCCGCTGGTCGGTGGCACCATCACCGACCACTGGGGCTGGCGCTGGGCGTTCTACATCAACCTGCCGCTCGGCGTGGTGTCGCTGCTCGCCATCAGCGCGGTGCTGCACCTGCCGAAGAAGCGGGCCAAGGCGCGGATCGACTACCTGGGCGCCGCGCTGCTGACCATCGGCATCACCGCCATCGTCCTCGTCACCACCTGGGGCGGCTCGGAGTACGCGTGGAGCTCCGCGCGGATCATGGAGCTCATCGGGATCGGCGTGGCCGCCCTCGTCGGCTTCGTGTTCTGGCAGACCCGCGCCGCCGAGCCGGTCGTGCCGCTGCACATCTTCCGCAGCCGCAACTTCACGCTGATGTCGATCATCGGCTTCATCACCGGCTTCGTGATGTTCGGCGCGACGCTCTTCCTGCCGCTGTACCAGCAGTCCGTGCAGGGCGCGTCCGCGACCAACTCCGGGCTGCTTCTCCTGCCGATGCTCGGCGCGATGCTCGTCACCTCGATGATCGCGGGCCGGGTGACCACGAACACCGGCAAGTACAAGGTCTTCCCGTTGATCGGCAGCACGCTGATGATCGTCGGTCTGTACCTGCTGTCGCTCATGGACACCGACACGAGCCGCCTCACGTCCGGTGTGTACATGGCGGTCGTCGGTCTCGGCATGGGCTGCCTGATGCAGATCACGATGCTCGTCGCGCAGAACAGCGTCGAGATGAAGGACATGGGCGTCGCCTCCTCGTCCACCACCCTGTTCCGTACGCTCGGCTCCTCCTTCGGCGTCGCGATCATGGGCGCGCTGTTCAACAACCGAGTCCAGGACGTCATGGCCGAGCGGGCCGGCGCGCTGGGCTCGAAGGTGACCGAGCAGTCCGCCCAGCTGGACGCGGCGAGCCTGAAGATGCTGCCGGTGGCGGCGCGGGAGGCGTACCAGCACGCGGTGTCGGCCGGTACCCACTCGGCGTTCCTGTTGGGAGCGATCGTGGCGGTGGGCGCGCTGGTGGCGGCCGTGTTCGTGAAGGAGGTCCCGCTCAAGGGGGCGGGACCCCAGAAGGCTGACGAGGGACCGGCGGACGGCGCGGCCCCGGCACAGCCGCCCGTGGCCGAGACCGTCTGACCGACCGAACCCCGAAGGCCCCCGGCGCGTGTCGGGGGCCTTCGTCGTGCCCGGTGCCGGGCCGGTGCCGGTTCCGGTGTCGGTCCCGATGCCCGGTACGAGGCCGGTGCCGGTGTCAGTCCCGCGTGCCACCATCGGCCGTATGGACAAAGTGCGGCAGTTGCGGCTCGCCAAGGACGCCATGGACCGCGACTGGGCTGACCCCGAGCTCGACCTGAACGCGGTGGCCGCGCACGCGGGGTACTCGCGCTTCCACTTCGTACGGGCCTTCAAGGAGGCGTACGGCGAGACCCCGGGCCAGTACCTCACGCACCGCCGCATCGAGCGTGCCGAGGAGATGCTGCGCGGCGCCAACCTGACGGTCACCGAGATCTGCCACCTGGTCGGCTTCAGCAGCCTCGGAACCTTTTCGACCCGCTTCAAGGCACGGACCGGACTCACGCCGAGCGAGTACCGGATCAAGCATGTGGGCCGCGGCGCCTCCCTCATTCCCGGGTGCTACGCGATGCTCTGGGCCGGGGGATTCAGGAGGGCAACTTTGAAGAAGCGCCCCGACTTCCCTGCTGTCTACGGTGATGAACAGGAACCGCAAGCCGCAGAGCAAGCACCAGAGCAAGCACCAGAGCAAGCACCAGAGGAGAGCGCAGAGCCATGATCAAGGGACTGGGCATCACCACCGTGTGGACCTTCGACCAGCAGCGCACCAAGGCCTTCTTCACCGACAAGCTCGACTTCGAGGTGCGCACCGAGCTCGCCCTGGGCGACATGACGTGGATCACCGTGGGCGCCAAGGACCAGCCGGACGTCGAGCTCGCCCTGATGAGCCTGGACGGCCCGGGCCTCGACCCCGAGTCCGCGGAGGCGCTGAAGAAGCTCGTCGGCAAGGGGGTCATCGGCGGGGGAGCATTCCACTCGGACGACTGCCGTGGCGACTACGAGACCTTCAAGGCGCGCGGTGTCGAGTTCATCCAGGAACCGGCCGAGCGCCCCTACGGCGTCGAGGCCATCTTCCGCGACGACAACGGCAACTGGTTCTCGCTGACCGAGCGCAGTGAGGAACTCGACTTCTCCAAGGACTTCGGCTGAACCCGGCCCCTCGCCCGGACCTGGCGGGTCCTCACGGCAGCATCTGATAGCTGCCCGTGTTCGTCGGCGCGTGCTCCGGCAGCCACAGGACGGCGACCGCGCCCTCCGCGGGTATGTGCTCGGGCGCGCCGACCGGCCGGATGTTGCGAAACGTCAGCCGGGCGCCCAGCACCCGCGCCTGACCCGCCGCGATGGTCAGGCCGAGGCCGTGGCCCGCGCCGGAGCGGTCGCTCCTGCCGGTACGGAAGCGGCTCGGGCCGTCGGCGAGGAGGTCCTCGGGGAAACCGGGGCCGTGGTCGCGGACCCGGATGACCCGGCCCTCCACGGTGACCTGGATGGGGGGCTTGCCGTGCCGAGCGGCATTGGCCAACAGGTTGAACAGCACCCGCTCCAGGCGCCGCGGGTCGGTGGTGACCTCCGACTCGTGCACCACGCGCACCTCGATGGCGGGGTCCTTCGCCGCCACCCGGCGCGCCACGAACTCGCCCAGCACGATGTCCTGCAGTTCGGCCCGCTCGGACGCGCCGTCCAGCCGGGCCACCTCCAGAACGTCCTCCACGAGCGTGCGCATCGCCTTCGCCCGGTCCAGCACCAGCTCCGTCGGCCGGCCGGGCGGCAGCAGCTCGGCCGCCGTCAGCAGACCCGTCACCGGAGTGCGCAGCTCATGGGCGATGTCGGCGGTGACCCGGCGCTCCGCCTCCAGACGCAGCTGCAACGCGTCCGCCATCGCGTCCACCGCGCTCGCGAGGTCGTCGGTCTCGTCCCGCACGACCCCGCCGATCGCGTCCCGCACCCGCACGTCCGTCTCGCCCCGGGCGACCTGGTTTGCCGCGGCGGCCGCCTTGCGCAGCCGGCGCGACAACTGCCCGCCGATGAGCACCCCCAGCGCGCTGCCGCCGAAGACCACCGCGATGGACCCGATCACCAGGGCCTGGTCGAGGTCCTTGAGGATGTCGATGCTGCGGTCGGTGAACCCGGTGTGCAGGGACAGCACATGACCGTCCTTGACCGGCACGGCAGCCCAGATGTCCGGAACACCGCCCGTCCGGTCGGACACGAACGTCGCCCGGCGCCCCTCCTCGACCTTCTGTCGCAGCGCGGACGGCAGATCCGGGTCGTCGATCTTGATGCTGGGGAAGTTGGGCCGCCCCGACAGCTCGTAGTTGCGCTGGGCGATCCGGACCCGCTCGTCGGCGAGATCACGCGCGTTGTCCAGCATCGACACGCGCGCGGCGTTGTGCACGACCAGACTGAGCGCGATCGCCACCAGCGCACCGACCAGCGCGATCGCCGCGCTCAGCTTCCACCTCAGGCCCGTACGCATGCCCGCGTGCTCCACGCGCCCCCCGCGCGTCGGACTCAGGTGTCGGAAGATCCCCCGCATGACGCCCCGCTCAGGCCTTCAACTTGTAGCCGAAGCCACGGACCGTCTCGATACGGTCCTGGCCGATCTTCGTCCGCAGCCGCTGCACATGGACGTCGACCACACGGGTGTCCCCGCCCCAGCCGTAGTCCCACACCCGCTCCAGGAGCTTGTCGCGCGACAGGACCGTCCCCGGCGCGGAGGAGAACTCCAGCAGCAGCCGCATCTCGGTGGGCGTCAGGCCCACCGGCTGGCCGGCGCGGCGCACCTCCATGCCCTCGGTGTCGATCTCCAGCTCGCCGAAGGTCAGCACACCGCCGTGCGCCGCCGAGCCGCCCTCGTCCGCCCTCTCGCCGCCGGTCGCGTGCCCGAAGCGGCGCAGCACCGCGCGGATCCGGGCCACCAGGACGGCGCCGTCGAACGGCTTGGTCACATAGTCGTCGGCGCCCGCCTCCAGGCCCAGCACGACGTCGATGGAGTCCGCGCGCGCCGACAGCATGATCACCGGCACGGTGGACTCGTCCCTGATGCGCCGGCACAGGCTCACCCCGTCCAGGCCGGGGACCATGACGTCCAGCAGCGCGATGTCGGGCCGGTCCGCCCGGAACGCCTCCAGGCCCGACAGCCCGTCGGGCATGGCGGTGACGACGAAGCCGTCCCGCTCCAGGGCGAGCTGGGTGGCCTCGCGGATGACGTCGTCGTCCTCGACGAACAGGACGTGGGTCTGGTCTGCCATCCCGGTGCTCTCAGTCCTCGTGTCGGTCTTGGTGTCGGTCTCGGTGCGGACCCTCGTGTCGCCTGCCTTCACCCATGCATCGGATCGAGTGGGCCGATCGGTTCACTCAGTCGGGAAATTGTTGCTCAACTGCTCTCGGGCGCCACCGTGGGACCCCCGTCGACGGCGTTGCTGTAGTCGTTGTGCGCGCGGTACCTCTCGGCGAAGCGGCCCGCCGCCCAGTGGTACGTGATCACGTTCTCGCCGGAGGGATTCGACACCGGGTCGCCCCTCTCGTACACCTGCTTGGTCACGACCAGGTCGCCGCGGTCGATCTCGGCGTAGACCGGGGGTGCCTCGGCCTTGAAGACGTTCTGGTACCGGCCGTCGGCCTCGCGGTACACGTACGAACCGACGCCGACGGCGTCGCTGCACGTGAGCACGTTGACCACGATGTCCTCGGCGGCTCCTCCGGTGAGCTCGCCGTAGGACACCTCGACCGGGTACTCGTCGGCGACGCACGGCTTCAGCTCGCGCTTGACCTCCGCCGAGACCCGCGGGTCGCCCTTGACGAGCCGGACCGCCTCCGCCCGGTCGGGGCTGGTGGTGGGGGAGGGCGCCGCGGCGGGCGACGCCGCGCCGCCCGCCACCGCGTCCGCCGGTCCCTCGTCACGGGCTCCGGTGCCGCCGGTGGCGCACGCGGCGACGAAAAGGGCGAGGGCGGCGAGCACGGCCACCGCCGTGATCGCCGCCTGGAAGGTTCCTCGGGCCGGTGTGGGCCCGGCCCCGGTCAGGCCGCCGCGCAACGCTCCCGCTCCTCACGCTCCAGCGCGCGTGCGTCCAGATCGCGGGCTTCCAGCTCCTCGCGGAGCCGGGCGAGCGCCCGGTGCAGCGTGCTCTTGACCGTTCCGGCCGACATGCCGAGGGCGGCGGCCGTCTCCTCCGTGGACATCTGCTCCCAGTGTCGCAGCACCACGACACTGCGCTGCTTCGGAGCGAGCACCTTCATGGCGTCCATCAGCAGGGCGCGGTCCGCGTGCTGCTCGGTGGAGTCGTCCACGCAGGCGTCCGGGAGCTGCTCGGTCGGCACCTCCTCCAGCTTGCGGGCTCGCCACCACTCGGTCCGCGTGTTGATCATCACGCGGCGCAGGTAGGCGTCCGCCAGCCGCTTGTCCGCTATGCCGTCCCAGCGGCCGTACGTCCGCGCCAGCGCCGTCTGGAGGAGGTCCTGGGCGTCGACCGGGTCCGGGACCAGCCGGCGGGCGCTGCGCAGCAGCGCGTCCTGCCGGGTGCGCACGTACTCCTCGAATTCGAGCACCTCGCCCTGCGCCATGATCAACCGCCTCCGCTCCCCGTTTTCCCGGCCTGTTCGTCGGGCCGGTTTCTCACTTCTTGGGGGACGGCTCGCGGTGCGTGTGGTCTGCCGGTGTGGCCGTGTGGTCCGCAACCGTCCCGTGCCCGTCGGGCACGAGGAAGAAGTTACGGAGCGGTTGTCACGGCGCTGTCCGAAGCAGCCTGCGGACAGCGCTCGGCTGTCCGTCGGTTGTGTAACGAAAGCACGAAACGGGTAAGGCGCCACACCGTTTCGAGTGTTTATGGGTGATTTGGCGGTCCGGGTCGCCGTGACGACGGCCCGTACGCCTGTGATGTGTCTGTGCGTCAGCTCAGCGGCAGCCGATAGAACCCGCCCGGCAGCGGCTCCACCAAACCGTCCGCGACGAGCCCGTCCAGGGCCCGGGCGCGCTGCACCGGCTCGTGCCACACCCGGTCGAGCGCGGCCTGCCGCACCGGCGCGTGGGCCTCCCTGAGTACGGCGAGCAGCTTGCCGCGGACCTGCCGGTCCGTGCCCGCGTACGTCTGCCCGCGCCGCGGCGGGCCCTCGTGCTCCGGCTTGCCCGCGAGCCGCCAGGCACACAGCGCGGCGATCGGACAGCGGTGACACGTCTCGCTCTTCGCCGTGCACACCAGGGCGCCGAGCTCCATGGAGGCGGCGGCCCAGCGCGCCGCGGTCTTCTCGTCCTCGGGCAGCAACGCGCGCGCGAGCCTGCGTTCGGCTGCGGTGGTGGCGTTCGGCGGGTACTGCACACCGCTGACCGCGCGCGCGAAGACGCGCCGCACGTTGGTGTCCAGGACGGCGTGCCGCTGCCCGTGGGCGAAGGAGGCGACGGCCGCGGCCGTGTACTCGCCGATGCCGGGCAGCGCCAGGAGCTGCGCGTGGTCGGCCGGTACGTCACCGCCGTGCCGCTCCGTTATGGCGACCGCGGCGCCGTGCAGGCGCAGGGCACGGCGCGGGTAGCCGAGCCGGCCCCAGGCGCGCACCGCCTCGCCGGGCGCCTCCTGGGCCAGGTCGGCGGGGCGGGGCCAGCGGGCCATCCACTGCTCGTAGACCGGCAGGACGCGGCTCACCGGCGTCTGCTGCAACATGAACTCACTGACCATCACACCCCAGGCACCGGCCTCGGGACGCCGCCACGGCAGATCGCGGGCGTGCTCCTCGAACCAGTCGATGACAGGGGCGTGCAGGCTCTCTCCGGGGGACGGGTCCTCGCCGCGGCGCGGGCCGGAGACGGCGTCGGCGGGGCTGCTGTACGGGGGCTTCGTGGGCGCAGTCATGACCCTCCGATCCTCCCACGACGACAGGCACACGCGCGTGCACCGCCACCCGCTCCCGCGGTTCGCGGTCGACCGCACGCGCCCGTACGTCACACCCCGCGCCCCACGGCCACCCCTCGCAGCACCTGACGATCGACAGCAGTGCTGCCCCGCCCCCCGCTTGTAGCGTCGGGCGGATGGAACGACCTCGCCCGCGTGGCGTCGCCCTCCTGTGGGCCGCCCTCGCGCTCCCGGCGCTCGGCGCGGACCGCCTCGGGCTGAACGAGCCGCGCCCGGCCTGGCAGCAGGCGGCCGGGCTCGGTTCGCTGGCCGTGGCCGTCGCCGTGTCGCGGTGCCGGCCCCTGGCGGCCTTCGCCCTGACGGCAGCGCTGAACCTGGCCGCCTCCCCCGCCCTGTTCGACGTGTCCTACGGCCCCGCCCTGGGCGTCCTCGCCCTGCTGCTCGGCCTGCGCGCGGACCGCCCGCGCCCGGCGGCCCTCGTCTTCGCCGCCGTCGCCTGTGCGGGCGTCGCGAAGATCGCCCTCGTCGGGGTCGACCCGGCGCCGGAATGGGTGGTCCTGATGGCCACACTGCTCTTCGGCTGCGTCTTCCCGTGGCTGGGCGGCCGCTACTGGCGGCAGAGCCGTGAGCTGGCCGAGGCGGGCTGGAACCGGGCTGCCCGGCTGGAGGACGAGCGGCGCGGCGCCGAGGAGCGCGCCCGGCTGCGGGAACGCGCGCGGATCGCCCAGGACATGCACGACTCCCTGGGACACGAACTGAGCCTGATCGCCCTGCGCGCGGGTGCCCTCCAGGTCGCCGCGGACCTCCCCGAGCACCACCGCGCCGCCGTGGCCGACCTGCGCGCGGCCGCCGCCGACGCCACGGACCGCCTCCACCGCATCATCGGCGTTCTGCGGGAGGACGACGAGCCGGCGCCGCTGACCCCCGCGGGCGAGAGCGTCGAACAACTCGTGGCCCGCGCCGCCGAGTCGGGACTGCCGGTGCGCTGGGAGCCGACGGGAGCCGCCCCGGCCGTGACACCCGGCGGGACCACCGAGCGGATCCTGTACCGAGTGGTCCGCGAGGCACTGACCAACGCGGCCCGCCACGCCCCGGGCGCCCCGGTCACCGTGGCGGCGGCCGAGGGCGCCGACGGCACGACCGTCACGGTCACCAACGGGTCTGCCACACAGGAACGTTCGGCGTCCTCCGGCGGCTCGGGCCTGCGCGGCCTGCGCGCCGCGGTGACCGCGCTGGGCGGCGACTTCGAGGCCGGTCCGCACGAGGACGGCTTCCGGGTGCGGGCCCACGTCCCCGCACAACCCGCGCCGCCCACGACCCGCCCCGCCCCCTCGGCCCCCTTCACCCGGGCCCGCCGCCGCTTCGTCCTCGCCCTCGCGGGCGCCGCCTGCGCGGGTGTCGTCCTGCTCGGTGGCGGCTTCGGCTGGTACGCCTACACGAAGACGCATTCCGTACTGGCTCCCGCCGCGTACGCGAAGCTGCGCCTCGGCGCGTCGGCCGGAGAGGTCACGCGCCTACTGCCGGAGCGAGCCGTCACGGACCCGCCCACGGAACGGGCGCCGACGCCGCCGAAGGGCACCCACTGCCGCTACTACCGGGCGAGCGGCGAACTCTTCGTCTCCGTCGACCACTTCAGACTGTGCTTCGACGACGAGGGGCGCCTGGTCGCCAAGGACGTGGTCCCCAGAGCCGGTCTGTCCGGCGAGGGGCGCGAGGAGTACAGGGAGTTCGCAGGATGATCCGCGTACTGCTGGCCGACGACGAGGCGATGGTACGGGCGGGGGTGCGCGCCATCCTCGCGAGCGGTGGGGAGACGGAGGTCGTCGCCGAGGCCGGCGACGGACGCGAGGCGGTCGAACTGGCCCGCGCCCACCGCCCGGACGTGGCCCTGCTGGACATCCGTATGCCGCGCCTGGACGGGCTCGCCGCCGCGGAGGAGATCGTACGGACCGTGCCGGGGACCGCCGTGGCGATGCTGACCACCTTCTCCGAACAGGCATACGTGGCCCGGGCGCTCGGCGGCGGCGCCACCGGGTTCCTGCTCAAGTCCGGCGACCCGTACGAGCTGATCGCGGGCGTACGGGCGGTCGCCGGCGGCGGCGCCTTCCTGTCGCCGAAGGTGGCCCGCTACGTCGTGGACGGCCTGGGCGGCGGACGGCTCGCCCGTGAGTCGGCCGCACGCGCGCGTGTGGGACGGCTCAGCCCGCGCGAGCGTGAGGTCCTCACGCTGGTCGGCGCGGGGCTGTCCAACCCGGAGATCGCCGCCCGGCTGCACCTTGTCGAGGGCACCGTGAAGGCGTACGTGAGCGCGGTCCTCGATCGGCTCGACGTCCGCAACCGGGTGCAGGCGGCGATCGTGGCGTACGAGGCGGGGCTGGTGGAGGGCTGAGGGTGGAGGCCCAGGGCCCAGGTTCAGGGGTGCTCCACCGACGCGTACGCGGCGGGGCGGGACGGCACCGGTCCGGGCCCGGTGAGCCACCGTACGAGGCCCGCCGACGATCCCCGCATCGCCTCCGCCGCCCGCGCTGCCGGACGTGTGCACAGGCGTACGGCCATGGCGGCGACGACCGCGCCGAGCAGGAGCCCCGCAGCGACGTCGTGCGGGTAGTGCACGCCGACGTAGACCCGGGAGAAGGCCATGAGGAGGGCCATAGGGGCCGTCAGCCACAACAGTGCGCGTCGGGCGAGCGCCAGGGCGACGGCGGCGGCGCCCGCGATCGTGGCGTGGTTGCTGGGGAAGGACCAGTCGCCGTGCGGCGGGCAGGGCGTGAGGGAGGCCGCCGCGTCGGCGACCGCTCGGCACGGACGTTCCTCGGTGACGGCCGACTTCAGCACCTCACTGCAGACGTACGCCACAGCAGTGGCCAGAGGTGCAAGGACCGCGATCGCGAAGGCGTGGGGTGTGGCGCGGCGGGACCGCCACCACGTCGTGACGAACAGCGCGGCGAACAGCAGCAGGCCTGCCTCCGTCCAGGTCTCGGTCAAGTGCTGTACCCACACAGGGGTGTCATGGGCGAAGGCGGTGATGTCGCGGTAGAGCCCGGCGTCCTCGGAGTTCATGGTCACGGACGGTAGGCGACCGGTCGTCGCCGTCACACCCTGCGATCGTCGCGTGCCGCACCTGACGAAAGACAGGGGTGGGGCGACAGTTCGCGGAATGATGATCGTGAAAAGTTGTGCTCTCCGGCGGCGGGTGAGGCGAGCGAACCGGGTGATCTCTCGTACAGTTTGCGCCGTGGGATCTCTGCGCAATCCGGTCGGGCCGCTTCCCTCCTCCATCTACTGGCGACGGAGGGCCGTACTGCTGTCCGTGGTAGCCCTGTTGACGCTGTTGGTCGCCTGGGTCGTCCTCGCGGGCGGAGGGGGCGGGAAGAACCAGGGCGACGGCTCCAACGGCAAGAATCCAGCGCCCACGATCACGCCGGGCCCCTCCAGCTCCGGTCCCGCGATCAGCCAAGCACCGGGCGGACGCGACGAGTCGGGCGGCGGGGACTCCAGCGGATCCGGTTCGGGCTCCGGCTCGGGGTCCGGCTCCGGCTCTGGCTCTGGCTCCGACGACGGTTCCGGAAGCGGGTCGGGCACCGGCTCGGGAGGTTCCGGTGGGGCCGGCGGGAGCGGGTCGGGCTCCGCGGGGTCCGGCGGGGCGGGCGAGGTCACCGTCGGCTCCGGCGGCACGGGGACCGCGTTGCCGGCCGGCTCGACCCTGCCCAACTGCACCGCCGGCGTGGTCACGTTGACCCTGCGCAGCGTCCACAACACGTACTCGCCCGACCAGACGCCGGCCTTCCAGCTGATCGCGAAGAACTCCTCCGCACATGACTGCAAGGTCGATCTCGGCCCGAAGAAGGCGGTGTTGACGGTTACTCAGGCGGGCAGCGAGGACGACTACTGGTCCTCGGCGGACTGCCCCGAGGTCACCGGCAGCCTGCTGTACCGGGTGCCCGCGGGCACCAGCATCACCTACACCGTGAAGTGGGACCGCAAGCCGAGTGCCCCGGAGTGCGCGACGCCGCCGTCCGGTACGGCGGGCGCGGGGACGTACCTCCTGGAGGCGAAGGCGCCGGGGTTCGCAAAGGCACAGGCGTCCTTCGTGCTGTCGGCCGACTAAGGGGTCCTTGCACTATGCCCGCCCGGGTCGCGTGGTCTGGCACCGCACCTCGCCGCGTTGCCGGAAAGCCCTAGTAGCTCCGCTACGAGGACTTTCCGGCGCCTTGCGATGCACGGCACCAGACCACGTGACCTCATCGGGCGCTCATAGTGCAAGGACCCCTAAGCGCAACACGCCCTGGTCGGCGAGCCGACCGGCGGCGTGCGCGGCCACGCGACCACGGGGAGAGGGGCGCCGGGGCCACAGGCCTCGCGCGCTCCTGTGTCAGACGTACCGCTCCAGGATCGACGACTCCGCCAGACGCGACAGCCCCTCGCGGACGCTGCGTGCGCGGGCCTCGCCGACGCCGTCCACCGTCTGGAGGTCGTCGACACTCGCGGCGAGCAGCTTCTGCAGGCCGCCGAAGTGCTCCACCAGCCGGTCGATGATGGCGCCGGGGAGGCGGGGGACCTTGGCGAGGAGGCGGAAACCGCGGGGGGAGACCGCCGAGTCGAGAGCCTCGGGGGAGCCCGTGTAGCCCAACGCGCGGGCCACCGTGGACAGTTCGAGGAGCTCGGCATGGGAGAGGGCGTCCAGCTCGTACAGGGCCTCGTCGACCGTGCGGGAGCGCTTCGCCGTCGGCTCGGGGACGTAGTCCCGTACGACCAGCTCACGCTCGGGCTCCACGCCCGCGATCAGCTCGTCGAGCTGGAGGGCGAGCAGCCGACCGTCCGTGCCCAGTTCGACCACGTATTCGGCGATTTCGGTGGCGATGCGGCGCACCATCTCCAGCCGCTGGGCCACTGCGGAGACGTCCCGGACCGTCACCAGGTCCTCGATCTCCAGCGCCGACAGCGTGCCCGCGACCTCGTCCAGGCGGAGCTTGTAGCGCTCCAGGGTCGCCAGGGCCTGGTTGGCACGGGAGAGGATCGCCGCCGAGTCCTCCAGGACACGGCGCTGGCCGCCGACGTACAGGGCGATCAGTCGCATGGACTGCGAGACCGAGACCACCGGGAAGCCGACCTGCTTGGAGACGCGGTCCGCCGTACGGTGCCGGGTGCCCGTCTCCTCCGTGGGGATCGTCGCGTCGGGCACGAACTGCACGCCCGCGCGGAGGATCTTCGACAGGTCGGAGGAGAGCACGATGCCACCGTCGAGCTTGCACAGCTCGCGCAGCCGGGTCGCCGCGAACTCGACGTCCAGGACGAAACCGCCCGTGCACATCGTCTCGACCGTCTTGTCGAAGCCGAGCACGATGAGACCGCCGGTGTTGCCGCGCAGGACCCGCTCGAGGCCGTCACGCAGCGCCGTGCCGGGAGCGACCGCGCTCAGCGAGGCGCGCATCAGGCCGTCGGCACCGGAGCTCCCACCGGACTTTCCGGGAGCTGCCGCCCGGTCGTTGGCTGCCACTGCACTCCTCCGGTCGCAGGTTCTGGGGCGCTCCCGTTTCGCGCACTCGGTTCGTACGGACGGGCGAGACCTGGGCAAAGTCTACCGGCGCTCCTCCGCGTCCCGTGGGGCCTCTCGTCGACGGGAGCGCGGCAGCACCCGCAGGGCGTCCCCCATGTCCGCGACTTCCAGGACCTTCATGCCGGCGGGGATCTTGCCGGGATCGCCCGGCACGAGCGCGTGCGTGAAGCCCAGACGGTGCGCTTCCGCGAGCCGGCGCTGGACGCCCGTGACCCGTCTGACCTCGCCCGCGAGGCCCACCTCGCCGATCGCGACGAGGTTCTTCGGCAGGGGGGTGTCACTGGCGGCGGAGGCCAGGGCGAGGGCGATCGCCAGGTCCGCGGCCGGCTCCGAGAGCTTCACACCGCCGACCGTCGCCGAATAGATGTCCCGCTTGCCGAGAGCGCTGATCCGGCCCCGCTGCTCCAGCACCGCGAGCATCATCGAGACACGGGAGGTCTCCAGGCCGGACGTCGTGCGCCGGGGGGAGGGGATCTGTGAGTCGACCGTGAGCGCCTGGACCTCGGCGACCAGGGGGCGGCGGCCTTCCAGGGTGACCGTCAGGCAGGTACCGGGGACCGGTTCATCACGACGAGTCAGGAAAAGTCCACTTGGGTCGGCCAGGCCCGTGATGCCCTCGTCGTGCAGTTCGAAGCAGCCGACCTCGTCCGTCGCGCCGTAGCGGTTCTTGACGCCTCGCACGAGACGCAGGCGCGCGTGCCGGTCGCCCTCGAAGTGCAGGACGACGTCCACGAGGTGTTCGAGGAGGCGCGGTCCGGCGATGGCGCCGTCCTTGGTGACATGCCCCACAAGGAGCGTGGACATCCCGCGTTCCTTGGAGGCCCGGATCAGGGCGCCCGCGACCTCCCGCACCTGCGCCATGCCGCCCGGGGCGCCGTCGATCTCCGGGGAGGCCACCGTCTGCACGGAGTCGAGGATCAGCAGCGACGGCTTCACCGCGTCCAAGTGGCCCAGCACGGCGGAGAGATCGGTCTCGGCGGCGAGATACAGGTGGTCGTGGAGGGCCTTGATGCGGTCGGCGCGCAGCCGCACCTGGCTCGCCGACTCCTCGCCCGTCACATACAGCGTGCGATGTTCGTCACTCGCCGCCTTGGCCGCCACGTCGAGCAGCAGCGTCGACTTGCCGACGCCGGGCTCGCCCGCGAGCAGCACCACCGCGCCGGGCACCAGGCCGCCGCCGAGCACCCGGTCCAGCTCCGGCACACCCGTGGAGCGGGCGGTGGCCTGACGGCCGTCGACCTGGCCGATGGGCAGGGCGGAGTTGGTGACCCGCCCGGGCGCCGTCGTACGGACCGCGGGCGCGCCGTACTCCTCGATCGTCCCCCAGGCCTGGCACTCGGGGCAGCGACCGAGCCACTTGGCCGTCTGCCAGCCGCACTCCGTGCAGCGGTAGGACGGGCGGTCCTTGGTGGTCTTCGTACGGGCAGCCATGGACGAACCGTAGCCGCCACCACTGACAACGCGGGCGGCACCCGGCCACCCGCCCGGAGACCCACCCGGCCACCGCCCGGAGACCCACCCGACCCCCACCCGACCCCCGACCGGACCCTCTCCGAGACCCCGAGCCGCGGAATAAACCGTTCCGCTCCCCGTACGAGGGATCGTTTCACCCGTACGAATTAAAAGTGCTCAAGGGGCGAGAACGGGACATCTCCCGCCACCTACGGTCGCACGGGTGATGAGCAGCAGTCCGGAAACCTCGACCCGCACCACAGGCGCACACCGGGCGCACCGCGAGGCGCGCGATCGGGGTGCGGCGCGCACCGTGGCACAGTGGCCGCCCGCGCGTTACGAGCCGTACCTGGACGGCCTGTTCACCTACTGCCTGTCCGTGCTGTGCGACCACGAGGCGGCGACCGCGGCCCTCGGTGACGTCCTCGCGCTCGCCGAGCGCCGCGGGCAGCGTTTCCCGGAAGCCGCCGGCGACCGCAGGGCCTGGCTGTACGCGCTGGCCCGCTGGGCGTGTCTGCGCAAGCTGGCCGAGGCCAAGCAGAAACGTCAGGCCACACACGCGGCGGGACGCCACGGCGTCCACCGGCTGCCCGCCGCGCAATCCGCGAGACCGTCCGTCCCCGACGAGGTCCAGGAGGAGCGGCGGCGCGAACTCGCCCAGCTCGCCTGGCCGGAGGCCGCGGGGACGACCCCCGAGCAGCGTGAGGCGCTCGAACTCGCCGTGCGCCACCATCTGGCCGCCCACGAGGTCGCCGCCGTCCTCGGCATGGACCTCGCCGCCGCCCGTGACCTGCTGGCCTCCGCCGCCTGCGAGGTCGAGCGCACCCGCGCGGCCCTCGCCGTCGTCGAGACCGGCACCTGTCCGAGCGTGGCCCGCCTCACCGGCGACAACCAGCCGGTGCTCGGCTCGGCCCTGCGCCGCGAACTCGTCCGGCACGTCGACGACTGTCCGCGCTGTCGCCGTACCGCCGAGCGCGCGGTCCCGGGCCGCTGGCCCGGCGCCACCGTCACGCCCGCCGAACTGCCCGTCCTGGCGGCGCCCCGCGCGGCGCTGCACCGCGCCCTGGCCCACCACCCGCGCGCGCGGGGCACCGCCGTCCCCCGCTTCGACCGGCGCGGCTTCCCGATGGACCCCAAGGACCGCGCCGCCCGAAGGGACCGCCTACGCGCGCGTGCCGTCACGACGACCGTGGTGGCCACGGTCGTCGCCGCCCCCGTGCTCGCTCTGTGGGCCGCCTACCGGGGCACGCCGACCTCCGAGGCGGACGGCCGCGCGGCCAGCGCGAGCGAGCTCCAGGGGCCCGACAGCCTCGACGGCGAGGCGGTGGGCGGCTACGAGAACGCCGGCAACGTCAGCACCCAGCCCGACCGTCGCCTCGGCAAGGGCGACGAGCCCGACGTATCCGTAGAGGTGATCAGCGTCACGGGCGCGGGCCGGAAGGGAGCGGGGCACCTCTCGGTGGAGGCCGGCACCAGCGGCGACACCACGCTCGTCACCCTCACCGCGAGCGGTGACGGGCCGGTGCGCTGGTCCGCGTCCACCTCGGCGCCCTGGCTCTACCTGAGCCGGTCCTCGGGGACGCTCCAGCCCGGCGAATCGTTGACGGTCAGGGTCTACGTCGACGCCCTGCGCGAGCCCTCCGGGCACTGGAGCGCGCGCGTGGCGATCTCCCCGGCGGGCGCCGTCGTGTCCATCGAGGGCTACGGCACCGCCCCCGGCCCCCACCCCGCCCCCGCGGACCCCGGCGATCCACCCCCACCCCACCCGGACCCGACCCCCACGACCCCACCCACCACGGACCCCACCCCGACGCCCCCACCACAGTCCCCGGAGCCCACCCCCGACACCTCGACCCCACCCACCACGGCAGACCCCACGCCCTCCCCCAGCGAGAGCGACCAGCCGGGCCCGCCCGGAGCCTGACCTGGGACGAGTCCGTCCCTTGGCGGACAGGCGCAGGGGAGAGGCTGAGGAACGCCCCCTTCACCCCGACGCCCCCTCACCGCCTGCCGGCCCTACACGCCGGCAGGCCCCTCAGGTCCCACCGGATCCGCCGGATGCGGTGCCATCAGCGGCAGCTGCGACGCCAGTCGCGCCTCGCACAGCTCCACGAGACGGTCGTAGCCGGCCTTGCCCATCAGTTCGGTCAGTTCGGCGCGGTAGGACACGTAGACCGGGTCGCCGGCGCCGTGTGCCGAAGTCGCTGAGGTGCACCACCAGTGGAGGTCGTGGCCGCCGGGGCCCCAGCCGCGGCGGTCGTACTCACCGATCGACACCTGGAGCACCCGCGTGTCGTCGGGCCGGTCGATCCAGTCGTAGGTGCGCCGGATCGGCAGCTGCCAGCACACGTCCGGCTTGGTCTCGAGCGGCTCTCGACCCTCCCGCAGCGCCAGGATGTGCAGCGAGCAGCCCGCGCCGCCGGCGAAGCCGGGCCGGTTCTGGAAGATGCACGAGCCGTTGAACGGACGCGTCTGCCGGGAACCCTCGTCGTCCTTCGAGACCCAGCCGTTCTCCGTGCCCTCGTCGTGGTGCTGCCAGATCTCCGGAGTGAGCCTCGCCACATGTTCGGCGACGCGTTTCTCGTCGTCCTCGTCGGAGAAGTGGGCACCCAGCGTGCAGCAGCCGTCGTCGGCGCGGCCCGCCTGGATGCCCTGGCAGCCGCTTCCGAAGATGCAGGTCCACCGAGAGGTCAGCCATGTCAGATCGCAGCGGAAGACCTGCTCGTCGTCCGCAGGATCCGGGAACTCCACCCACGCGCGCGCGAAGTCGAGGCCCTTCTCGTCCGCTGCCAGGGCCTTCGCTGCCGCGGCCTTCTTCGACATCTTCGGTGACTTCGTCGACTTCCCCCGAGCGGAACCGTCAGCACCGCCGGTGGATTTGTCAGGCTTCGCCTTTTTCGTCTTTGGCACCCGTCCAGGGTAAGTCGCCGAAGGCCGCAGTGGGGACGGTCCACGGCCTCGCGGGCAGTAGCGTGCCCTCCATGAGACTCGGTGTCCTCGACGTGGGATCGAACACGGTGCATCTGCTGGTGGTGGACGCACACCCCGGTGCACGCCCGTTGCCCGCACACTCGCACAAGGCTGAACTTCGCCTCGCCCAACTCCTCGACGGGGACGGAGCCATCGGCCCCGAGGGGATCGACAAACTGATCTCGGTCGTTCAGGAGTCGCTCCAGGCCGCCGAGGACAAGGGCGTCGAGGATCTGCTGCCGTTCGCGACCTCCGCCGTGCGCGAGGCCAGCAACGCCGACGACGTCCTCGCGCGCGTGCAGGACGAGACCGGCGTCGAGCTCCAGGTCCTCACCGGCGCGGAGGAGGCCCGGCTCACCTTCCTCGCGGCCCGCCGCTGGTTCGGCTGGTCGGTCGGGAAGCTGTTGGTGCTGGACATCGGCGGGGGTTCCCTGGAGATCGCGTACGGCATCGACGAGGAGCCCGACACCGCGGTCTCCCTGCCCCTGGGCGCTGGCCGGCTCACAGCCGGCTGGCTGCCCGGCGACCCGCCCGACCCCGAGGACATACGGGCGCTGCGCCGGCACGCACGCACCGAGATCGCTCGTACGGTCGGTGAGTTCAGCCGCTTCGGCGCGCCCGACCACGTGGTCGCCACGTCGAAGACCTTCAAGCAACTCGCCCGCCTCGCCGGCGCCGCCCGCTCCACCGAGGGCCTCTACGTCCAGCGCGATCTCAAGCGGGAGTCCCTGGAGGCCTGGGTACCGCGCCTGTCCGCCATGACGACCGCCCAGCGCGCGGAGCTGCCGGGCGTCTCGGAGGGCCGCGCGGGCCAACTCCTCGCGGGCGCCCTGGTGGCCGAGGGCGCGATGGACCTCTTCGGCATAGAAACGCTGGAGATCTGCCCGTGGGCTCTGCGCGAGGGCGTGATCCTGCGGCGCCTTGATCACATGGGCTCGCTGTAGACCCTCAGGGGCGCGGGGAACTGCGTGAGCGAGCACAAACCACTCGCACTCGCCGACGGCAGAGGTCACGACGGCGAACGGGCGCTCCCGCGCCCCCGAGGTCGCCTCCACGTGGTCGCCAGTCCGGACCGTGCGCCGGACGGCTGGACGGTCGTAGCGCCCTTCACCATCGAGGCGAGCGCGTCCTTCGAGGCGAGCGCGTCCTTCGCGTCGAAACCGGTGGCCCCGAAGGCGTACATGCTCGCCAGGATCGAGTGATACGGGTCACCGTTCATGACGCCGTCGAAGTCGTTGTTCACCGACCAGCGGTCCCACACGTCGCCGGCCCGGGGGCCTGGTCGTCCATCGGCTGAGCGGTCTCGACCCGCAAGTCGGCGGCGGTCAATCGGCCTTGCCGACAAAATGGCGTGATCGACATCAAGCATCCACCCGATGCGCTCCGTTTCGCCGCGCGTCTGCCGTTTTCCGTGCGTCCGGTGGAGGGCTCCCGTGGCCGGCCGGTGTGTGCGTCGGGCCACAACGGCGCTCTGGAGCACGGCCTCACCCGGGCCCCACCCCGTACGCTGTCCCTCGTGGCAGAACCAAGGGACGTGGTCCGGATCCCGGATGCGAAGGTCGCCCTGTCGACGGCTTCCGTCTACCCGGAGTCGACGGCGACGGCCTTCGAGATCGCCGCGCGCCTGGGCTACGACGGCGTCGAGATCATGGTGTGGAACGACCCGGTCAGCCAGGACATCGACGCGCTGCGCAGACTCAGCGACTACCACCAGGTCCCGATCCTCGCCGTGCACGCCCCCTGCCTGCTCATCACGCAGCGCGTCTGGTCCACCGACCCCTGGGTCAAACTCCAGCGCGCCCGCACGGCGGCGGAGAAGCTCGGCGCGTCCACGGTCGTCGTACATCCGCCGTTCCGCTGGCAGCGCCAGTACGCGCGTGACTTCGTCGCCGGGATCTGGCGGATGGCGAACGAGACGGACGTACGGTTCGCTGTCGAGAACATGTACCCCTGGCGCTACCGCGACCGGGAGATGCTTGCCTACGCCCCCGACTGGGACGTGACGAAGGACGACTACCGGCACTTCACGATCGACCTCAGTCATTCCTCCACGGCCCGCGCCGACGCCCTCCAGATGGTCGACCGCATGGGTGACCGTCTCGGACACGTCCACCTCGCGGACGGCAAGGGGTCGGCGAAGGACGAGCACCTCGTCCCCGGCCGCGGCAACCAGCCCTGCGCGGAGCTGCTGGAACGTCTCGCCGTGACCGGTTTCGACGGCCACGTGGTCATCGAGGTCAACACCCGCCGCGCCATGTCCAGCGCGGAGCGCGAGGCCGACCTCGCCGAGGCCCTGGCCTTCACCCGCCTCCACCTGGCCGCGGGAGCGAAGGTGCCCCGGCGATGAACGGCAACGCATCCGCAGCGCCGCGCGAAGGTGCGCGGTCATGACCGGAGCCACCGCCCGGCGCCGCGGTCGCCCCCCGCGTACGGAGGCCGCCGACACCCGTGACCGTATCCTGACGGCGGCCCGCGAGGAGTTCGCCGAGCGTGGGTACGACAAGACGTCCGTGCGCGGCATCGCCAAGGCGGCCGGCGTGGACTCCGCGCTGGTGCACCACTACTTCGGCACCAAGGAGCAGGTCTTCGAGGCGGCGATCGAGGTCGCCTTCGCGCCCGCCCTCAACGCGCCCGAGGCGGTCGCCGACGGCCCGCTGGAGGGGGTGGGGGAGCGGCTCACCCGCTTCGTCCTCGGCGTCTGGGAGAACCCCACCACCCGTAAGCCCCTGCTGGCGATCGTCCGGTCCGCGGTCAACAACGAGACCGCGGCCGCCGTCTTCCGTCGCCTGGTCGGCACCCAGCTGCTGCGCCGCATCGCCACCCAGCTCGACCTCCCCGACGCGGAGCTGCGCGCCGAGCTCGCGGCCGCGCAGCTCGTGGGATGCGCGATGCTCCGGTACGTGATCAAGGTGGAGCCGCTGGCTTCGGCGGACCTGGAGCAGATCGTCGCGCGGGTGGCACCGGTGGTCCAGGGACACCTGACCGCGCCTTGAGCCCTGCGGGCTACCGTGAGACGTACATCCCGCATTCCGGACAAGCTGTCCGCCCTCTGGATGACCGGCGTACGCTCGATACGAGTCAGAAGTCTCTGATCGCAGTCTCTGCAGTCCTGGAAATCTGCAGTCCCTAAGGAGCGAGCGACGATGCCCGAGCTGAGGTCCCGCACAGTCACCCACGGCCGCAACATGGCGGGCGCCCGCGCCCTTATGCGCGCCTCCGGTGTACCCGGTGCGGACATCGGCCGCAAGCCGATCATCGCGGTCGCCAACAGCTTCACCGAGTTCGTCCCGGGCCACACCCATCTCCAGCCGGTCGGCCGGATCGTCAGCGAGGCGATCGTCGAGGCCGGCGGCATCCCGCGCGAGTTCAACACGATCGCCGTCGACGACGGCATCGCCATGGGCCATGGCGGCATGCTCTACTCCCTGCCCTCCCGCGACCTGATCGCGGACAGCGTGGAGTACATGGTCGAGGCCCACTGCGCCGACGCCCTGATCTGCATCTCCAACTGCGACAAGATCACCCCGGGCATGCTCAACGCGGCCCTGCGGCTGAACATCCCCACGGTGTTCGTCTCCGGCGGCCCGATGGAGTCCGGCCGGGCCACGCTGGTCGACGGCACGGTCCGTACGCTCGACCTGGTCGACGCGATGTCCGAGGCCGTGAACGAAAAGATCTCGGACGAGGACATCCTCCGTATCGAGGAGAACGCCTGTCCGACCTGCGGCTCGTGTTCCGGCATGTTCACCGCCAACTCGATGAACTGCCTCACCGAGGCCATCGGCCTCTCCCTCCCCGGCAACGGCTCGGTCCTGGCCACCCACACGGCCCGCAAGCGGCTGTACGTCGACGCCGCCAACACGGTGATGGACATCACCCGCCGCTACTACGAGCAGGACGACGAGACGGTCCTGCCGCGCAACGTCGCCACCTTCGCGGCGTTCGAGAACGCGATGGCCCTCGACATCGCGATGGGCGGCTCGACCAACACGATCCTGCACCTGCTGGCGGCGGCCCAGGAGGCGGGCGTCCCCTTCGGCCTGGGCGAGATCGACGCGGTCTCCCGCCGGGTCCCCTGCCTGGCCAAGGTGGCTCCGAACATCGCGAAGGACCGCACGTACTACATGGAGGACGTGCACCGCGCCGGCGGCATCCCCGCCCTCCTCGGCGAGCTGCACCGCGCGGGCCTGCTGAACGAGGACGTGCACTCGGTCCACAGCCCGTCCCTGGCCGACTGGCTGAAGACCTGGGACGTGCGCGGCGGCTCCCCCTCCCCGGAGGCGATCGAGCTGTGGCACGCCGCCCCGGGCTGCGTCCGCTCCGCCGAGGCCTTCTCCCAGTCCGAGCGCTGGGAGGCCCTCGACGAGGACGCCGAGGGCGGCTGCATCCGCTCCGTCGAGCACGCGTACTCCAAGGACGGCGGCCTCGCGGTCCTCAAGGGCAACCTCGCGGTCGACGGCTGTGTGGTGAAGACGGCCGGCGTCGACGAGTCGATCTGGACCTTCGAGGGCCCGGCGGTCGTCTGCGAGTCGCAGGAGGAGGCCGTCGAGAAGATCCTGCTGAAGCAGATCACCGACGGCGACGTCGTCGTCATCCGCTACGAGGGCCCCAAGGGCGGTCCGGGTATGCAGGAGATGCTCTACCCGACCTCGTACCTGAAGGGCCGCGGCCTCGGCAAGACCTGCGCGCTGATCACCGACGGCCGCTTCTCCGGCGGTACGTCCGGCCTCTCCATCGGCCACGCCTCGCCCGAGGCGGCCGGTGGCGGCACCATCGCCCTCGTCGAGGACGGCGACCGCATCCGCATCGACATCCCGAACCGCTCGATCGAGCTGCTCGTGGACGACGCGGAACTGGCCCGCCGTGAGCAGGCCCTGAACGGCGTCTACGCCCCGAAGAACCGCGACCGCAAGGTCTCCGCCGCCCTGCGCGCCTACGCCGCCATGGCGACCAGCGCCGACAAGGGCGCGGTGCGGGACGTCAGCATGCTGGGCTGAGGCACCGTAAGCGCATCGTGAGGGCCGTCCCCACCGGGGTCGGCCCTCACCCACGTCACCACCCCGCCGGATCCCGCGCGTCCACCCCGAACACCGTGCCGTCCGGCGCGCTCGCGAAGACGCGTCCCCCGGAGAGCACCGGCTCGGGCAGCGTGGCCGCGACCGAGTCGGCGTCGGCGGCCAGCCGGGGCGGCGTCTGCCCGACGAGCCTGCCGGTGCGGGCGTCGACGGCGAGCAGTCGCCCGTCGGCCGCCGCGACGTACACATGCGCGGCGTCGGCGACCGGGGCCGAGCCACGGCTCATGGATGTCTCCAGAAGCCACCGCTGCTTGCCCGAGTCGACGTCCACGGCCTCGAGCGAGCCACCGAACGACAGGATGTGCACCACGTTCCCGCGCACGCTCGCATGGGCGTCCGGGCGGGGGACCGGCAGCTTCACCCGGCGTGAGGCCTTCGTCCCAGGGGTGTAGCGCACGACGGCGTCCGCACGCTGGAACACGTTGTCGATGGACAGGAAGAACACCGACCCGTCCTGCGAGCCGATCGGATTCAGCGTCCCCTTGAGCTGCGCCTCCCAGCGCACGTCCCCGGTGGCCGGATCCAGCGCCGAGACCCGCGTCCGCTTATCGTCGGCGGTGGCGCTCACCGTGTAGGCGAGCGGATCCCCGGCGAAGGAGACGAACGACGGCGTCGCCTGCCCCGGCACCGCCCGCTTCCACTTCGTGTCACCCGAAGCGGCGTCCACGCCGATGACCGTCCCGTCGGCGCCGGTGAGCAGCAGCATGTCTCCCACCACCCGCATCCCGTTGTACGCGGGCACCTTCCGCTGCCACCGCGGCCTGCCCGACGCCGGATCGAGCGCCTCCAGCCGCTGCCCGTGTTCCACCGAGGGCTGTACGAGCCCGCCCGCCACGACCGGCGGCCCGTCGTAGCGGGACGTGGCGGAGGAGTGCTTCCACAGCAGGGAACCGTCGGCCGGATCGAGTGCGAAGACCAGCCCGGGCTGCGCGCACAGCAGCTTTCCGGCGCCGTGGGAGCACTGCCGCAGACCGCGAGCCGCGGAGATCGGCTTCGCCTCCCATGCCTGGAACGCGGCCGCCACCGCCTTCGGCGCGGCGGGCTTCGGCGCGCTCGCCTCCGCACCGAACCACAGCACCGAGCCGAGCACACCGATCACGACGAGCACAGCCGCACCGGCGGCGAGCACCGCCTTCCTGCGCAGCCGCCCTCCCGCACCCCGGCGTCGCTCCTCGGGCTCGGGCGGCCCCGGCGCGTCGATCTCGCCCTCGGCCTCGATGTGGACAGACCGCTGTCCCGGTATGAACGCCTGCGTGTCGTAGGACGCCGCCACCGACCGCAGTTCGCGCATCAGCTCGTCCGGCGTGGGCCGGTCCTCGGGCTCCTTGGCGAGGCAGCGCAGCACCAGTGGCGCGAGACTCTCCGGGACGCCGGTGAGGTCCGGCTCGTCGTGCACGACCTGGTAGGCGACGACGTACGGGCTGTCGGAGTCGAACGGCCCGCGTCCCGTCGCCGCGTGCACCAGCACCGACCCGAGCGCGAAGATGTCGGCGGCCGGCCCGACCTCCCTCGGCCGCCGGAACTGCTCCGGCGCCATGAACGGCGGAGTGCCGATCAACTTCCCGGTCTCCGTGCGCAGTTCACTGTCCTTGGGCCGCGAGATGCCGAAGTCGATGACCTTCGGCCCGTCCTCGGCGAGCAGCACGTTGCTGGGCTTGAGGTCCCGGTGCACGACACCGACCCGGTGGATGTCCCGCAGCGCCTCGGCGAGTCCGGCCATCAGCCGGCGCAACTGGGCGGGCGCCATGGGCCCGTTCCGCTTCACATGCTCGGAGAGGGTCGGCCCCGGGATGAACAGCGTCGCCATCCAGGGCCGTTCGGCGTCCGGGTCGGCGTCGACGACGGGCGCGGTGAAGGCGCCGCTGACCCTCCGCGCGGCGCCGACCTCCTGCCGGAACCGCCCCCTGAACTCGGGGTCCTTGGCGAACTGGGCGTGTACGACCTTCACCGCGAGCTTCAGGCCCGAGGTGCTGCGGGCCAGGTGGACGACCCCCATGCCACCGGAGCCCAGACACGAATCCAGACGGTAGTGACCGGCGTATTCGGGAAGTTCCGCTTCCGCGCCCGCTCCGCTGTCCTGCCGTGGCGCCATGGGACCACCCCCGTGCTGTTCGTCCGCGCGCGCGACGCACGGAGCCTAGTCGATGACTCGTATGAGACCGAGACGGCTTGCTAGCCTCCGCGTACGAGTTACGCACATGTGTTTCATGTCGCGTTTCAGGGGAATCAACGGGATCCCATGTCGGTCATGGGTTCAACGGGGGGAGATCTTCATGTCGGTCGAGCACGTGGAAGAGAGAGAAGGCGTCGAGGGTGCCACGGCGGTCGCGGCGGCGGCCGTCCACTACTACCCGGTGGCCCCCGGCATCCACCTCAACGTCCGCAGCGGCCCCGGCACCCAGTACGGCATCGTCCGCACCCTCGCCGAGGGCGCCTACGTCCCGATCTACTGCCAGACCCCGGGCACGACCGTCGCCGGCCCGTACGGCACCTCGAACATCTGGGACAACATCGGCAGTGGCCAGTTCGTCTCCGACGCGTACGTCAAGACGGGCGCCGACGGTTACGTGACGTCGCGCTGCGGCTGACCCACGCACGCGGGCGCAGGCAACCCCGGGCCGGCCCTCGGGCCGACAGGGGAGCCTGCGCCACGGCGGCTCGCACACCAGAGCCATAATCGACCCGTGAGCGACGAAACCGGCACCCCGGACACCCGCGCGGGCTCTCCGGCCGCCCCCACCGGCCCCCGCCCCGAGCCCCTGCGCTTCTTCGGCACCACCTGGGTGAACCACGACAACGGCTACACCGTCCGCCGTGTCGGCGTGGCCGTGGGCTCCCTCGCCGCGGCCGTCGCCTCCTGCCTGGTCCTTCGCTTCGCCTTCGAAGGCCTGAGCATCGCCGGCACCGGCAGCCTGGTCACGCTCCTCGTCGTCGTGATGTTCGCGGTCTGCAGCTCCCTCGCCTTCGCCCACACGTGGGGCGGCTTCAGCAAGCGTCCCGACCCCGACCGCCAGGCCTCCCTGCGCGGCCTGCTCGCGATCGGCTTCGTCGGCTCCCTCCTCGCCCACTTCTTCCGCTCCCTCACCGAGGCCCCCGGCGAGAAACTCCTCCGCGAGGAGTACGAGACGGCACGCACGGAGCACGAACGCCGCTCCACCCGCCGCTCGGGCAACCCGTCGAAGAAGCGCGGACGCCAGTAGGAGCCCCCGCGCCCGTCCCCGCTCCGGCCTTCTCACCGAAATCCCACCTCCCCGGCCGTCGACTGAGGCCACCATGGCCCCATGACGGCCAGCTCCCACACCACCCGAGCCCACTCCTTCAACGCCGCCGCAGCGCAGTACGCCGCGAACCGCCCCTCCTACCCCTCCGTCCTCTTCGACGCGATCGAGGACCTGGCCGGCCGCCCCCTCGAAGGCGCCCGAGTCGCGGACATCGGCGCCGGTACGGGTATCGCGACCGCCCTGCTGCACGCCCGGGGCGCCGACGTGATCGCCGTGGAGCCCGGTGACGGCATGGCGGCCCAGCTGCACTGCTCCCTCCCGCACGTACCGCTCGTCCGCGGCGACGGCAACGCCCTCCCGCTCGCCACCGCCTCCGCCGACTTCCTCACCTACGCCCAGGCCTGGCACTGGACCGACCCGTCCCGCTCGGTGCCGGAGGCGCAGCGCGTGCTGCGCCCGGGTGGCGCGCTGGCCCTGTGGTGGAACATGGGCCCGGTCGACGTGCCGTGGATCAGCGAGCAGGCGGAGCGCATCAGGCACCACTTCAACGGCGAGTACAGCAACATGCAGGGCGCCTCCACGAGCAGAACGGCACAGGCATTCGAAGGCGCGCCGACCGTCCCCGCCCACCAGCACCGCGTCGTCCGCTGGAGCCGCAGCGTCCCCGTCGACCGGCACCTCGCCAACATAGGCAGCCACTCGATCTTCCTCGTGCAGGGCGAGCCGGCCACGAAGGACTTCCTCGCCCGCGAGCGCGAACACCTCCTGAAGGTGTTCCCGAACGGCCAGGTCGAGGAGGTCTACGACGTCCTGCTGATCGTCGCCACCCCCTGACGACCCGCGCCGCGCGGCGGCCCACCCCTCCAGGGCCGCCGCGCACACGTGGTCGACATGCCGCAGCCCGCCCTGCTCCAGCCGCACCTCCCGGTCACCCGGCAGCGCGTCCAACGCGTCCAGCAGCTTCGGCAGCCGCAGGAACGTCGCGTGGCCAAAGCACCCGTACGACGATCCCGGCCTCCCCCCTGGTCCTCGGTCTCCATATGCACATGGCTGGTGTCTCACGCGGTCTTCGCCACCGCCAGCGCCAGGGCGTTCCCCGCCCCCTGTGCCATCAACTCCCGGTCTCGGTCCGTCCGCGGCCCTTCGTGCAGCCGGTCCACGCCGCCGCACTGAACAGCGACTCCGCCGACGCGATCAGCGTGAACGCCACGACCGTCCCGATCACCCGCACTTCCGTCAGCCGCCCGACATCCGCCAACTCCGGCACCCGCACGGCATCCAGCAGCCCGAGCACCTCGACCCGCCGCACCTCCAGGTCGAACACACCGGTCACCGCCGCCGTCAACGCCACGCGACCAACGGCCGGCACCAGCCGAGCCCCCCGACGCCTTGACGGCGTTCCGCTCCGAGCGCATTATTCACCACATGATGAATTACTCTCCCGGAGCGTCCTCCGCACGCTCGGAGCCCCCGGAAGCACCCGCCGTACACGCCGAGAACCTCACCGTCGTCCGCGGCCCCCGAACCGTCCTGCGCAACCTCGACTTCACCGTCCCGCGCGGCCAGATCACCGGCCTCCTCGGCCCCTCCGGCTGCGGCAAGAGCACCCTCATGCGCTCCGTCGTCGGCACCCAGGCCAAGGTCACCGGCACCCTCGACGTCCTCGGCCGCCCTGCCGGCCACCCCACCCTCCGCACCCGCATCGGCTACGTCACCCAGGCCCCCTCCGTCTACGACGACCTGACGGTCCGACAGAACCTGGACTACTTCGCCGCGATCCTGAACCCCGGCCGGGCAGCAGCCGACCGCCGCGCCGAAGACGTCACCCGGGCCATCGCCGACGTCGACCTCACCACCCACGCCGACGCCCTCGCCGGCAACCTCTCCGGCGGCCAGCGAGGCCGTGTCTCCCTGGCTGTAGCTCTCCTCGGCACCCCCGAACTCCTCGTCCTCGACGAACCCACCGTCGGCCTCGACCCCGTCCTGCGCCGCGACCTCTGGAACCTCTTCCACGACCTCGCGACCACCCGCGGAGCGACCCTCCTCGTCTCCTCCCACGTCATGGACGAGGCCGAGCGCTGCCACCGCCTCCTCCTCATGCGCCAGGGCGAGATCCTCGCCGACGGCACACCGGACGCCCTCCGCAGCCGTACGCACTCCGATTCCGTCGAGGAGGCGTTCCTGCACCTCGTGGACGAAGCGACCGGAGCGACCGGAGCGACTGGAACGACCGAAGCGACTGGAACGACCGAAGCGACTGGAACGACCGAAGCGGCCGAGGCGAGCCACACGAAGGAGCACACGCGATGAGTACGACGACCCCGCCCGCCCCCACCGGCGCGCTGAACGCCTCCCGCACCGCAGCCACCGCCGCCCGCGTCCTGCGCCAACTCCGCCACGACCCGCGCACGATCGCGCTGATGCTCCTCATCCCCTGCGTGATGCTGTTCCTGCTCCGCTACGTCTTCGACGGCAGCCCGCGCACCTTCGACAGCATCGGCGCGTCACTCCTCGGGATCTTCCCCCTGATCACGATGTTCCTGGTGACCTCCATCGCCACCCTGCGCGAACGCACCTCGGGCACCCTCGAACGCCTCCTCGCCATGCCCCTCGGCAAGGGCGACCTCATCGCCGGCTACGCCCTCGCCTTCGGCACCCTCGCCATCGTCCAGTCGGCACTGGCCACGGGCCTCGCGGTCTGGATCCTGGGCCTGGACGTCACGGGCAGCCCCTGGCTCTTGCTGCTGGTAGCCCTGCTCGACGCCCTCCTCGGCACCGCCCTCGGCCTCTTCGTCTCCGCCTTCGCGGCCTCCGAATTCCAGGCCGTCCAGTTCATGCCGGCCGTGATCTTCCCCCAACTCCTCCTCTGCGGCCTCTTCACCCCCCGCGACACCATGCACCCCGCCCTGGAAACCATCTCCGACGTCCTCCCCATGTCCTACGCCGTGGACGGCATGAACGAGGTCCTGAGGCACACGGACATGACAGCCACATTCGTACGAGACGCCTTGATCGTCGCGGGCTGCGCCCTGCTGGTCCTGGCCCTGGGCGCGGCAACCTTGAGGCGCAGGACTGCCTAGCCGCCTGCCCGCCTGACGCGCTCAGTCGCCGACAGTCGTGCCGCAAGGCGGCACGGGCGGGCGCGACGGCCCCCGCAAGCGCCGGGCTGCGCGACCTCCTCACCCCGGCCTCACCCCACGCCCACCAGCCCAGTTCCGCCCACCGGACACCCCCTCGCATCCCCCACCCCCGGTGCGAGGATGAACCACATGACCCAGAAAGTCGCAGTCCTAGGCACCGGCAAGATCGGCGAAGCCCTCCTCAGCGGCATGCTCCGCGGCGGCTGGCCCCCCGCCGACCTCCTCGTCACCGCCCGCCGCCCCGAACGAGCCGAAGAACTCCGCGCCCGCTACGGAGTCACCCCGGTGACCAACCCGGAAGCCGCCAAGACCGCCGACACCCTGATCCTCACGGTCAAGCCGCAGGACATGGGCACCCTCCTCGACGAACTCGTCCCCCACGTCCCCGCCGACCGCCTGGTCATCAGCGGCGCGGCAGGCATCCCCACCGCCTTCTTCGAGGAGCGCCTCGCCGCCGGTACCCCCGTCGTCCGCGTCATGACGAACACCCCCGCCCTGGTCGACGAGGCGATGTCGGTCATCTCCGCCGGCAGCCACGCCACTGCCGACCACCTCGCCCACGCGGAGGAGATCTTCGGCGCCGTCGGCAAGACGCTCCGCGTCCCCGAGTCCCAGCAGGACGCCTGCACCGCCCTCTCCGGCTCCGGCCCGGCGTACTTCTTCTACCTGGTCGAAGCCATGACCGACGCCGGCATCCTGCTGGGCCTGCCCCGCGACAAGGCCCACGACCTGATCGTCCAGTCCGCCATCGGCGCCGCGACGATGCTCCGCGACAGCGGCGAACACCCGGTCAAGCTCCGCGAGAACGTCACGTCCCCCGCGGGCACGACCATCAACGCCATCCGCGAACTCGAGAACCACGGCGTACGGGCCGCCCTGATCGCCGCCCTGGAGGCCGCCCGCGACCGCAGCCGCGAGCTGGCCTCCGGCAAGAAGGACTGACGCCCGCCGGGCGCGGTCAGACGCCCGCCGCGCCCACGGCCTCCTCCGTCGTCACCACCCGCGCGAAGCCACTCCGCGCGAAGCCACCCCCGTGCAGGGACACCGCCGAGGCCTGCGCGATCTCCTCCGCACTCCGCCGCCAGCCGAACGGCCCTTCCAGGCCGAACGTGTACGTGGCGTCGTACGCGACCACGACGTCGTACCCCAGGTTCCCGCCCATCCGCGCGGTCGTCTCCACGCACATGTCGGTCTGGATCCCGGCGATCACGACCTGCGAGATCCCTCCGCCTTCAGCCAGGCACCCGGATCCGGCGTCCCGAGAAACGCCGAGTTCACGGTCTTCGTGACGAACAGTTCCGGCCCCGCGCCCTTTCCGCGCCGCTGCTCCACGTACTCCTTGAAGTCGTTCCCCTCGTACCCCAGCCGCAGCGGCGACCCCGGCTTCAGCGAGTCGTGCCGCACGAAGACGACCGGCCGCCCCGTCGTCTGCCATACGTCGATGAGGGCGGAACCAGTGCCTCGCCGCCGCCCAGAAGCTCCTCGAACTCACCGACCTCCCCATGCCCGAGGTCGCACGCCGCGCCGGCTTCGGCAGCGAGGTCACGATGCGCCAGCACTTCGCCTCGCGCCTCGCCACCAGCCCGCGCGCCTACCGAGCCACGTTCAGCACCGGCTCCACGACCGGCGGCAGCAGTCCGATCGCGCGATAAGCAGCGTCCACGACCGGCCGAGCCATCCCCCGCGCCTTCTCGGCACCCGCCCCCAGCACCCCGTCCACATAAGAGGGGTCCGCACACAACTCCCGGTGCCGCTCCCGCAGCGGCTGAAGCACCTCGACCACGGCCTCGGCGGTGTCCTTCTTGAGAGCGCCGTACGACGTGTAGGCGCGGCTCAGCTCCTCCGGCTCCCCACCGGTACAAGCCGCGAGAATCTCCAGCAGATTCGCGAGTCCGGGCCGCCCGTCCCGGTCGTAGACGACCTCCCGCCCGCTGTCCGTGACGGCACGCATGACCTTCTTGCGCACCACATCCGGCTCATCCAGCAGATAGACGACCCCGGGTCCCACGTCGTCGCTCTTCCCCATCTTCGACGCCGGCTCCTGCAGATTCATCACCCTCGCCGCCACCCCCGGATGCGTCGCCCGAGGCACCACGAACGTCTGCCCGTACCGCTGGTTGAACCGCACCGCCAGATCCCGCGTCAGCTCCACATGCTGCGTCTGATCGTCCCCGACCGGCACCTCTTCACTCCCGTAGGCCAGGATGTCCGCCGCCATCAGTGCGGGATACGTCAGCAACGACAACCGGACACTCCCGCCCCGCGCCCGCTCCCGCGCGGCCTTCTCCTTGTACTGGATCATCCGCCGCATCTCACCGTCGGTCGCCACGCACTCCAGCACGTACGACAGCCGCGTGTGCTCGTCCACATGACTCTGTACGAACACGGTGCACAGCTCCGGATCCAGCCCCGCCGCGAGCAACAGCGTCGCCGTCTGCCGACTGAGCCTGCGCACCCGCGCGGGATCGTGGTTCACGGTCAGCGCGTGCAGATCGACGACGCAGAACAGCGCGTCCGCCTGGTGCTGGTCGACCGCGACCCACCGCCGCATGGCCCCCAGGTAGTTCCCCAGCGTCAGATGCCCGGTCGGCTTGATCCCGCTGAAGACCCGCTTCATCTCCACTCCACCTCCTGGTCGTGGCCACCGCCCGGGCGGCCGACCCTCTGGAGCTGCGGAGGGAGAAACACCAACGGCCGCCGAAGCGGCGGCCGTTTCATGCATACGTGAGTACGGCCGCCGTCAGGCGGCCCACCACAGCTGGGTGCACGTACGCGTAGTCATGCCTCCACCGTACGCCCCGAGAGTGCCGTCCGTACGGGAGTTGACACACCCCCTGCCCATACGTAGTGTTCTCCGGGTTGTCCGACGTGAGCGCCGACCCCGGTCGGTCCCCGGACAGCCACTCCGCAAGTACAAACCACCACTCGACGAACAGTCACTTCTGTCTGTCGTCGCTTGATTGGCATGCGTATTTACGGAATGAGGAATCCGCGTTCGAAAGGACGCAGCCCCGATTGGCTTCGGGAGCAGGGAATCCGCTAAAGTCTCACTCGTCGGAACGGCCCAACAGCCGGGAAGACAACCCCCCTCTGACGGGGAATCAGGGCCGAAAGGATCTGATAGAGTCGGAAGCGCCGGAAAGGGAAACGCGAGAGCGGGAACCTGGAAAGCACCGAGGAAATCGGATCGAGAAAAGATCTGATAGAGTCGGAAACGCAAGACCGAAGGGAAGCGCCCGGAGGAAAGCCTGAGAGAGTCTCTCGGGTGAGTACAAAGGAAGC
>NZ_JBWKCC010000031.1:0-131255 GCF_056436655.1 Streptomyces sp. NPDC043427
CGCTCGGCCTCCTTGCGGGAGAGCTCGAACTCCTTCAGCGCCTCCACCGTCAGCGTGGTCAGGGGGACCGGGTGGAGCTGGTAGCCGTCGAGCGAGCCGTCCTCAAGCGGCGAGGTGGCGTAGCCGACCTTCGTCATCGCCCGTTTGGTGAACTCGTCCGTGTTGACGATGATCTCCGCACCACGCGGCAGGTCGCCGATGTTCGCCTTCAGGGCGGCCGGGTTCATCGCCACGAGCACGTTCGGCGCGTCCCCGGGCGTCAGGATGTCGTGGTCGGCGAAGTGCAACTGGAACGAGGACACCCCGGGCAGGGTTCCGGCCGGCGCCCGGATCTCGGCGGGGAAGTTCGGCAGGGTCGACAGATCGTTGCCGAAGGACGCCGTCTCCGACGTGAAACGGTCTCCGGTGAGCTGCATGCCGTCACCCGAGTCACCTGCGAACCTGATGATCACACGATCGAGGCGACGGACATCCTTCACCCCGTTCGCTTTGCGCTGCTCTCCCACGACGGTTCCGTCGGCCTGCTCCGCTGCGCTGCTGACCTGACTGGTCACTGAACTGGACCTCCCTCGAGGCGGCTGTCGGGGAGCGGCCTTCCCGGAGGCCCTCCCTGGATCAACCCTACGTCTGTGAGGGTTGCCTTACCTCGGACATCCACATGATGGTCGCCGCTTCGAGGCGCCTCGGCGCCCCGCCACGCCGTGCTCCCGATGACCTGACTTGCCACGATTCACCCGCCCCCCGACGCTCCCTTGAAGACGCACCTTGTCCGTTGCCCGGTTCTCGGGTTCTACGGCCCGCGAGTCGATCGACGCTGGATTACCGGCACAGCGCCCACCCGCCATCCGGGTCACCTGTCGCCCTCACCGTCAGGAGTTCAGGTACGTCAGCACCGCCAGCACCCGCCGATGGTCCCCATCACTCGGGGACAGCCCGAGCTTCAGGAAGATGTTGCTGACGTGCTTCTCCACCGCCCCGTCGCTCACCACCAGCTGCCGGGCGATCGCGGAGTTCGTACGCCCCTCCGCCATCAGCCCCAGCACCTCCCGCTCCCTGGGCGTCAGCCCCGCGAGCACGTCCTGCTTGCGGCTGCGCCCCAGCAGCTGCGCGACCACCTCGGGGTCCAGCGCCGTACCGCCGTCGGCGACCCGCACCACCGCGTCCACGAACTCGCGCACCTCGGCCACGCGGTCCTTCAACAGATAGCCGACCCCGCGGCTGGAACCGGCCAGCAGTTCGGTGGCGTAGCGTTCCTCCACGTACTGCGACAGCACCAGCACCCCGAGCCCGGGATGCGCCCTGCGCAGCTGTACGGCCGCCCGCACCCCCTCGTCGGTGTGCGTCGGCGGCATCCGTACGTCCGCCACGACCACGTCGGGCAGCTGGCCCTCGGCGTCCAGCTCCGTGATCGTCTTGACCAGCGCCTCCGCGTCCCCCACCCCGGCGACGACCTCGTGCCCGCGGTCGGTCAGCAACCGGGTCAGGCCCTCCCGCAGCAACACCGAATCCTCGGCGATGACCACCCGCACCCTGTCCTCCACGTCCTTCGGCCCCCCACAGCCCGACTCGCCCACCCCGGCCCGCACGTCCGCGCGGCGCCCGTCCGATGGAACGAGTCCAGCATTCCAGCATCGGGACCCCGGCGCGCCCGAGCAAGGGGAACAGGGCGGCGACACGCCGGAATTCAGCCTTCGCGTGACGCGTTGTCGATCACGGCGCCGGAAAAACCCAGCCGGTCCGGGAACTCAGCCGGTCCGGAAACTCAGCCGGTCCGGAAACCTCAGCCGGTCCGGAAACTCAGCCCGTCCGGCGTTTGAGGACGAGGCCGTTCAGGCCGAAGGGGGTCCAGGGGGCAGAGCCCCCTGGCGGGGTCGAAGGGGCGGAGCCCCTGGGGATGGGACGGGTAAGGGCGGCGGGGGCGAACCCCCACCGCCCAACGCTCGCCGAGCCGCAGGGCACGGGCACCTCACCCGCGCCAGGGCAACTCCGCCGTCACCCGAGTGGGCCCACCCACCGGAGAATCCACCACCAGAATCCCGTCCACCGCGTCCAACCGCCCCGCCAGCCCGGCCAACCCCGACCCGCCGGAGGCATCCGCACCGCCCACCCCGTTGTCCACCACCTGCAACATCAACCGGTTCTCCACCCGCCACACATCAACCGCCGCCCACGTCGCACCCGAGTGCTTGCTGATGTTCTGCAGCAACTCCGACACCGTGAAGTACGCGATCCCCTCGATCGCCGGCGCCGGCCGCTCCGCCAGATCCACCTCGACCTTCACCGGCACCGTGCACCGCGACGACACCGCCGACAGCGCCGCGTCCAGCCCCCGGTCCGTCAGCACCGCCGGATGAATCCCACGGGCCAGGTCCCGCAGCTCCTGCAGCGCCGTCTTCACCTCACCGTGCGCCTCGTCCACCATCCGCGCCGCCGCCCGCGGGTCCTCCGACAGCTTCTCCTTCGCCAGCCCCAGATCCATCGCCAGCGCCACCAGCCGCGCCTGCGCCCCGTCGTGCAGATCCCGCTCGATGCGCCGCAGATCGGCCGCCGCCGTGTCCACCACGACCCCCCGGTCGGACTCCAGCTCCACCACCCGTGACGCCAGCAGCGACGGCCCGAGCAGCCCGTGCACCATCAGCCGGTCCACCATCGTCAGCGCCCGCACGATCCACGGCGTCGCCATCGTGAACAACAGCCCCACCAGCGCGGTCACGGTGATCTCGAACGGGTTGTCCAGGTAGATCTGGTGCGTCTCGTCGCCGTAGAGCTGGATACCGCCCTGGCCGCCGTACATCGGGAAGACCCAGAACCACAGCGGGTACGTCAGCAGCGTCCACCCGCACGAGAAGAAGACCACCGAGACGGCGAAGGAGAACACCGCCCACGGCATATGGAGCACGCAGTACAGCATGTGCCGCCACGACGTGCCGCTCTTCAGCACGGCGCCCATCCACCCCAGAGGGCCGCTCTTCTGTACCCGCAGCGGCTCCGGGTCGGCGACCTCCAGGCCGAGCAGCGCCCGCGCCCGCGCCCGCTCCAGCACACCGATGCCCCGGCCGCCCGCCAGCGCCCCCGCCAGCACCGGAACGCCCAGGAACGTCACCAGCAGGCCCGCCCCCAGCGACACCATCGTGACGGCGTAGGTGAAGAGCACGATGCTGATCGGCAGGCTCAGCTGGACGTAGGCGAGCTCGCCCCAGTGGCGTGCCTCGAGCGGCGCCCGCAGCGCGGTGGGCAGCCGGTGCCGCCGACCGGTCTCCTGGAAGCCGAACCCCTGTCCGTACTCCCCGAACTCCCCGTGTTCCCCGTACTGCGTGGCCATCGGTCCCGTCCGTTCTGTTCGTCCTGCGCCCCGGCTGTCGTACCTCCACCCTCCCGGGCGGCGGCCCTCCGGACCATGGAGTCCGTCGGCGTCTCGGAACGGGGGTTTTCCCTACCCCGCAGCCGCACCGGCGGCCGCAGACCCGGAACCGGGCCCGTCGCCTCAGGACCGGTCGCGCCAGGGCAGCTCCGCCGTCACGGTCGTGGGCCCCCCGGGCGGTGAGTCGACGACGAACAGACCGTCGACGGCGCCGAGGCGCTCCGCCAGCCCCCTCATGCCCGTACCGCCGTCGAGGCGCGCACCCCCGTGGCCGTCGTCCCAGACCTGGATCAGCAGCCGGTCGTCCGTCCGCCACACGTCCACCGCCGCGGACTTGGCCCCGCTGTGCTTGCTGATGTTCTGCAGCAGTTCCGAGACCGTGAAGTAGGCGATGCCCTCGATCGCCGCCGCCGGTCTCGACGGCAGGTCTGCCGTCACCTTCACCGGCACGGTGCAGCGGGAGGCGACCGACGACAGCGCCGCGTCCAGGCCGCGGTCGGTGAGGACGGCGGGATGAATGCCCCGGGCGAGGTCGCGCAGTTCCTGCAGCGCGAGCTTCACCTCGCCGTGCGCCTCCTCGACCATCGAGGCGGCCGTGTCCGGGTCCTCCAGCAGCTTCTCCTTCGCCAGACCGAGCCCCATCGCCAGGTTGACCAGGCGCGCCTGCGCCCCGTCGTGCAGATCCCGCTCGATGCGCCGCAGGTCGGCGGCGGCCGTGTCGACCACCACCCCCCGGTCGGACTCCAGCTCGGCGATACGGCGCTCCAGCTCGTCCGAGGGGGAGAGCAACCCGCGCACCAGGGCCCGGTCCACGTTGGTGAGCCCGCGCGCCAGGAACGGCAGCACCGGCCACAGCACGAACAGCGAGGTCAGGGTCAGGCCGAAGGTGAGGATGCCCCATGGCAGCCGGATCAGCTCGTACAGCCCGGCCCGCCAGCCCACCGGATCCTTCAGCGCCTGCCACATCCGCTGGAGGAAGTTCCGCCCGCGCCGGGGCAGCGCGCTCGGCTCGTCGATCCGCACCCCGAGCAGCGCCCGCGCCCGGGCCCGCTCGAACCGGCCCAGCTGTCGGGCTCCCGCCAGGCCCACCGCGAGCAGCGGCAGCCCGATCACGGTGATGCTCAGCCCGGCGCCGGTGAACATCACCGTCATCACATAGCTGAAGCCGATCAGCGACATCGGCAGGTTCGCCAGGAGATGCGCGATCTCCTTCCACGTCTGAGAGTCGAGGGCGAACCGGGCGGGGGGCAGGAAGGCCTCGCCCTGAGCATCTCCCGGTCGGGAGGCGGAGTTGGATGCGGTCATACGGGTCAGCCTGCCGCGCCACAGGCCCCCCGCGCCATGAGGTCGGCCGCCCTCAGCCGACGGGGGAAAGCCCCACCCCGGCTCCACCGCACCCCTGCCCCTGCTGCTCAAGGCGTGACGGGCTGCTTACGCTCTCTTTAGCAGGCCCTAGACTCGCGTGCGTACAGATCGTCGAACACTGTCGAGGCCAGGGAGCGAGGGGCAGACGTTGTCGGAGACGCTGCGCGAAACGGTGAGCGACCCGACGGTCGTCGTCGCGGCGGACTACTTCCAGTCGTACTCGGTCGTCGGACTGCTCGCGCTCGTCGGCGTGCTGTTCGTCGCCGTCGCGTTCGGCGCCGGCCGCCTGCTGCGCCCGGTCGTGCCCACCCCCGAGAAGCTCCTGACGTACGAGTGCGGAGTGGACCCCGTCGGCGAGGGCTGGGCGCACACCCAGGTCCGCTACTACGTCTACGCGTTCCTGTACGTGATCTTCGCCGTCGACTCGATCTTCCTCTTCCCCTGGGCCACGGTCTTCGCCGCGCCCGGCTACGGCGCGACGACCCTCGTGGAGATGTTCATCTTCCTGGGCTTTCTGGCCGTGGGCCTGCTCTACGCGTACAAGAAGGGGGTCCTGGCATGGACGTGACCCCGTCCACCCCTGAGCCCGTGCTGCTTCCCGAGCCGAAGCGGCTGGGCGCACTCGCCCGGCTGGCCCCCGAGCCGATGAAGGTGGTCCTGAACTGGGGCCGCCGGTACTCCCTGTGGGTCTTCAACTTCGGCCTCGCCTGCTGCGCGATCGAGTTCATCGCCGCGTCGATGGCCCGCCACGACTTCATCCGCCTCGGCGTGATCCCCTTCGCCCCGGGCCCCCGCCAGGCCGACCTGATGGTCGTCTCCGGCACGGTGACCGACAAGATGGCCCCGGCGGTCAAGCGCCTGTACGAGCAGATGCCGGAGCCGAAGTACGTCATCTCCTTCGGCGCCTGCTCGAACTGCGGCGGCCCCTACTGGGACTCCTACTCCGTCACCAAGGGCGTCGACCAGATCATCCCCGTCGACGTCTACGTCCCCGGCTGCCCGCCCCGCCCGGAGGCCCTCCTCCAGGGCATCCTCAAGCTCCAGGAGAAGATCGCCCGCGAATCCCTGCACGAGCGGTACGGCACGCCGCCCCGCCCGTCCACGGCGGCGCTCCAGAGCGGGTTGGTACGGCCACCGGCCGACGGAGCTGCTTCGGGAACCGGGGCCGGGGCTGGGTCTGCCTCGGGAGCCGAGTCCGCTTCGGGAGACGCGCGATGACCGCCGTGGGCTGGCTGCCCGCCTCCGCCGAGGACCTCTTCGGTACGGAGGCGACGGCCGAGGAGTCCTACGACATCCTGACCGTGGACGTCCCGCCGGCCGCCTGGATCACGGCTCTGGAGACGGCCCGGGACCGCCTGGGCTGCACCTACTTCGACTGGCTGAGCGCGGTGGACGAGCCGGGCACGGGCTTCCGCATCGCCGCGCACGTGGCGGCGCTGTCCCCGGTGCGCCGCCTGCTCCTGCGTACGACCGTCCCCCACGAGGCACCGGTCCTCGCCTCCGCCGTCGACGTCTACGCCGGCGCGGCCTGGCACGAACGCGAGACGCACGAAATGTTCGGCGTCGCCTTCGAGGGCCACCCGGCCCTCGACCACCTCCTCCTCCCCGAGACCTTCGAGGGTCACCCCCTTCGCAAGGACTTCGTCCTCGCCGCCCGTGTCGCCAAGGCCTGGCCCGGCGCGAAGGAACCGGGCGAGTCCGACCACGGCGGCCCCAAGCGCCGCCAGATGCTTCCCCCAGGCGTCCCGGACCCGAACGAATGGGGCCCGCTGAAGGGCCAGCTCCCCCCTGCCCCCACCCGCCCAGCACGCGGAGCGGGACGTGCGGCGGGGGAGCGCCCGGCGCGGGCCGCCGGCGAACGCCCCGCGCGGGCTGCCGGCGAGCGTCCGGTACGGCGGACCCGTACGACAGCGGAGGGCTCGGCCAGCCAGGCCGCCGAGGCCGCGACTCCGGCACCCGAGGCTCCCCCGACCGAGCCGTCGGCCGGCGAAGCTCCCGCGCCTGAGCCGTCGACGAGCCAGGCCCCGACGGCCGCGCCCTCGGCATCGCAGCAGGCGCAGGACGCGGAAACGCCCGGTGCCCCGGCCGCGGGCCCCCGCCGCTCGCGGAGGGTGTCCGAGGGCTCGGCGTCACAGCGGGCGCAGGTCACGGAAGCGTCCGGCGCCCCGGGCGGCGCCCGCCGCTCCCGCAGCGCGAGCGAGGGCTCGTCCTCCCAGCGGTCGGCACCCGCCGAGGCCCCGGAGCCGAAGGCCCCCGCGGCCCCCCGTAGCTCCGACGCCCCTTGGCACCACGCCCGCCCGGCCTTCAACGAACCGGAACCCAAGCCGAATCGGAAGCCTGAGCCGGAGCAGACCGCGAAACCGGAGCAGGCAGCGGAGCCGGACCAGACGGCCGAGCCGGACCCGGCACCTGGGCCGACGCCGGACATCGAGGCGACGCCTGAAGCTGGGTCGATGCCCGAAGCTGGGCCGAAGCCCGAAGCCGGGCCGATGCCCGACGTCGAGGCGAAGCCCGAAGCTGGGCCGAAGCCCGACGCCGAGCCGAAGCCCGACGCCGAGCCGAAGCCCCATGCCGGGCCGAAGCCCGATGCAGGGCCGAAGCCCGATGCAGGGCCGAAGCCCGATGCCGGGCCGAAGCCCGAGCCCGCCTCGGCGCCCGCCGCCGAAGCCGGCCCGAAGTCACCTCCCGCCTCCGGAGCTCCGGCACCTCCCGGAACCCCCGACGAGCCGGGCCCCGCCCAGGAGTCCACCCCCGGCAAGGACACCCGCACCCCCGAGAACCCCCCAGGAGGCCGGCAGTGAACGACGCTCTCGACGTCGCTCTGCGACTCCTGATCGTCTTCGGCGTGTTCCTCACCTTTCCTCTGATCGTCGGTCAGACCGAGCACAAGGTGATGGCGCACATGCAGGGCCGCCTCGGCCCGATGTACGCCGGCGGCTTCCACGGCTGGGCCCAGCTCATCGCGGACGGCGTGAAGTTCGCGCAGAAGGAGGACGTGGTCCCGACCGGCGCGGACCGCCGTATCTTCCAGCTCGCCCCAGCCGTTGCCCTGCTGCCGTACCTCCTGGTCCTCCTCGCCATCCCCATCGGCCCGGGCGAGGGCGCGGTCGGCCAGGTGCTGGACGCGGGCGTCTTCTTCGTGCTCGCCGTGATGGGCGTCGGCGTTCTCGGTTCGCTCATGGCCGGCTGGGCCTCCGCCAACAAGTTCTCCCTCCTGGGCGGCCTGCGCACCGCCGCCCAACTCCTCGCCTACGAACTCCCGATGCTGCTGACCGCCGCCTCGGTGGCGATGGCGGCCGGCACCGTCTCCATCCCCGGCATCCTCGACGCCTTCGAGTGGTGGTGGCTGCCCTGGCAGATCGTCGGCGCGATCGTCTTCTTCGTCGCCGGCCTCGCCGAACTCCAGCGCCCGCCCTTCGACATGCCCGTCGCGGACTCGGAGATCATCTTCGGCGCGTACACCGAGTACACCGGCCTCCGCTTCGCCCTCTTCCTCCTCGCCGAGTACGCCGGAATCGTCGTCCTGTGCGGCCTGACCACCGTCCTCTTCCTGGGCGGCTGGCACGGCCCATGGGGCGCCGACGGCCTCGGCTGGGTCTGGACCCTGCTGAAGGCGGCGGTGCTGGCCTTCATCGTCATCTGGCTGCGGGTCACCTACCCGCGCCTGCGCGAGGACCAGCTCCAGAAGCTCTCCTGGACCCTCCTCGTCCCCCTCTCCCTCGCCCAGATCGCCCTCACCGGCATCGTCAAGGTGGTGATCCAGTAACCATGGCCCCCATTCCCGGCGCAGGCCTCGCCAAGGGCCTGGCCGTCACCCTCCGCACGATGACGAGGAAGACCGTCACCGAGCAGTACCCGGACGCCCAGCCCGACCTCCCGCCCCGCACCCGAGGCGTGATCGGCCTGTTCGAGGAGAACTGCACGGTCTGCATGCTGTGCGCCCGTGAGTGCCCCGACTGGTGCATCTACATCGACTCCCACAAGGAGACGGTCCCGGCGGCGACCCCGGGCGGCCGCGAACGCAGCCGCAACGTCCTCGACCGCTTCGCTATCGACTTCTCCCTGTGCATGTACTGCGGTATCTGCATCGAGGTCTGTCCTTTCGACGCCCTGTTCTGGTCCCCGGAGTTCGAGTACGCCGAGACCGACATCCGCGACCTCACCCACGAACGCGACAAGCTCCGCGAGTGGATGTGGACCGTCCCGGCCCCGCCTGCCCTCGACCCCGCCGCGGAGGAACCCAAGGAGATCGCCGCGGCTCGCAAGACGGCCGAGAAGCTGGCGGCCGCGCAGGCGGAGCCGACCGACCCGGCTGGAGGCGAGTCGTGACCCTTGCCGCCGCGCAGCACGGCTTCCTCTCCCCGACCGGCGTCGAGATCGCCTTCCTCCTCGTCGGCCTCGTCACCCTCGGCGCCGCGCTCGTCACCGTCACCACCAAACAGCTGGTGCACGCCGCCCTGTGGCTGGTGGTGACCCTCGGCGCCCTCGCCGTCGAATACCTCCTGCTCACCGCCGAGTTCATCGCCTGGGTGCAGGTCCTCATCTACGTCGGTTCCGTCGTCGTCCTCCTCCTGTTCGGTCTGATGCTCACCCGGGCCCCCATCGGCCGCTCCCCGGACGCCGACTCCGGCAACCGCTGGGCCGCCCTCACCGTGGCCGTCGCCGCGGCGGCGGCCCTGGTATGGGTCGTCGTCGACGCCTTCCGCACCACCTGGATCGACCTCGACGGCCCGGCCGTCGGCTCCACCGAGGCCACCGGCGCGAGCCTCTTCCAGAACTGGGTGCTCCCGTTCGAGGCCCTCTCCGTCCTCCTGCTCGCGGCCCTGGTCGGCGCGATCGTCCTGTCCCGCAAGGCGAAGGCGGAGTCGGGCTCTCCCTCGGCTAACGCCCGGGTGGCCACCGAGAGTTCCCGGTCGGTCACAGAGGGTTCCGAGCAGGAAGGTGCCCGCTGATGCACCTCGCCTATCCCGCCGTCCTCTCCGCCCTCCTCTTCTGCACGGGCCTGTACGGCGTCCTCGCCCGTCGCAACGCGATCCTGGTCCTGATGTCGGTCGAGCTGATGCTCAACGCCGTCAACCTCAACCTCGTCGCCTTCGACGTCTGGCTCAGCCGCGCCGCCGAGGAGACCCTGCACTCCGGCCAGGCCCTGACCCTGTTCACCATCGCCATCGCCGCCGCCGAGATCGGCATCGGCCTGGCGATCGTCCTCGCCGTCCACCGCAACCGCGGCACCGCCGACATCGACAAGCTCCGCGACACCGCCGAGGGCCACGAGAGCGACGGCCCCGCCGGCGACGCCGGGACGGCCGAGCCGACCGAGCGGACGAAGAAGGCTGAGGCCACCGCGTGACCACGACCACCCTCGCCGTCCTCGTCCCCCTCCTTCCCTTCCTGGGCGCGGTCGCGGGCCTGCTCCTGGGCCGCACGGCCCCTGGTTTCGTCCGCCCGCTCGCCGTCCTCCCGACGCTCACCTCCCTCGTCCTGGCCGCGATCGTCGCCGTACGCCAGGGCGGCGACCAGGCGGTGAACGCCACCACCGAGCTCACGCCCACCGGCTCCGTCCCCATCGAACTCGCCCTGTACATCGACGGCTTCGCCGCCCTCGTCGCCGTCATGGTCGGCGTCGTCGCCTGCTGCGTGCAGATCTACTCGACGGGCTACCTGCGCGACGACCCGCGCTACCCCTCGTACGCCGCCCTCGTCTCCCTGTTCACCTCCGCGATGTTCCTGGTCGTCTACTCCGGCGACCTGATCGTGCTGCTGGTCGGCTGGGAAGTCATGGGCATCTGCTCCTACTTCCTGGTCGGCCACTACTGGGAGACCCCGGAGGCCCGCGCCGCCTCCATCAAGGCCTTCCTGGTCACCAAGCTCGGTGACGTCCCCTTCCTCATCGGCCTGTTCGCCCTCGCCACCCAGGTCGGCTCCTTCCGCATCACGAGGGTCCTCGGCGCCGTCGCGCACGGTGGACTCGACCACCCGACCGTCATCGCCCTGCTGCTTCTCGCGGGCGTGGCGGGCAAGTCGGCGCAGTTCCCGCTGCACACCTGGCTCCCCGACGCGATGGCGGGCCCCACACCCGTCTCCGCGCTGATCCACGCCGCGACGATGGTCGCCGCCGGTGTCTACTTCGTCGCCCGGCTCCTCCCCGTCTTCCAGGCCTCCCAGGCCGCACTGGTCGTCCTCGCCGTCATGGCCGCCGTGACGATGGCGGGCTCCGGCCTCGCCGCGCTCGCTCAGGACGACATCAAACGCGTCCTCGCCTACTCGACGATCGGCCAGCTCGGCTACATGACCGGCGCCCTCGCCGTCGGCGACCGCGGTGCCGCCGTCTTCCACCTCCTCTCGCACGGCGCCTTCAAGGCGCTGCTGTTCCTCGCGGCCGGCGTGATCATCCACGCCGCCGGCACCAACTCGCTGGCCGCCATGTCCCGCATGAGCCACCTGCGCGACCGCGTCCCCGACGCCTACTGGACGATGACCGTGGCGCTCCTCGCGCTCGCGGCGATCCCGCCCTTCAGTGGCTTCTTCTCCAAGGAGTCCGTCCTCGGCGCCGCCGAACACGTCGCCACCGGCCACACCGAGCACGCCCCCGCCGCCGTCGGCTGGATCATCCTGGTCGCCGGCCTGGTCACGGCCCTGCTCACCGCCGCCTACGCCACCCGCCTGTGGCTGCTGGCCTTCCGCGGCCGGGGCGCCGAGGCCCCCGACCACGGCAGGCAGCCCCTGACGATGACCGTCGTGCTGTGGGTGCTCGCCGTACCGTCCCTCGCGCTCGGCGCGTTCGCCTACCGCGTGCTCCCCGACTGGTTCGACGGCCGTGACCTGACCCCGACCCTGACCACCTCCGTGCTCGGCACGGGCATCGCCCTGGTCGGCGGCATCGTCACCTACGGCGCCTGGCGGCACACCACCGCCGTCACGGCCCGCGTGCCCCTGGGTGCGGTCGCAGCCCACCCCGAGGGCGACGCCGCCCTGGTCGAGGCCGAGGCCATCGCCAGCCACGCGCCCGCCTACGGAGACGTGGCCTCCGCCCCCGACCCGGCGGACCCGGGGCGGCTGCTGCTCGGCCCGCTGCACCGCCACGCGGCCGTCGGCTTCCACCTCGACGCCGTGTACCGGGCGCTGTTCGTCCGCCCGGTCCAGGCCGGAGCGAGTCTCGTCCGGTTCCTCGACCGCGAGGTCGTCGACACCTACGTAAGCGGCGCGGGCGCCCTGCCCCGCCTCCTCGGCGCCGCCGTACGGCGCGCCCAGACCGGCAACGTCCAGACCTATGTGAGCGCGCTGCTCGCCGGCACCGTCGTCCTGGCGGTCGCCGCCCTTCTCGTCGCCACGGGAGCGTGAGCAGGCGTGATCGATATCAACGAGTCCGTGATGCAGTTCCTTCTGGCGTTCGTCGTCGTCGGCCCGCTCCTCGGCGCCGCCGCCGCTCTCCTTCCCGCCCCGCCCGGGCTGAAGGGGAAGTCACCCGAGCAGGCCGTGCTGCGGCACGGCGTGACCGTGACCGGCGTGATCCTCATCGCCGCGATCGTCCTCGCGCTCGGCTTCGACCACGACCATCCGTCGAAGATGCAGGCCACGACCGACATCAGCTGGATCCCCGCACTCGACGTGCGGATCCACCTCGGCATCGACGGCATCTCCCTCCCCCTTCTGGTCCTGACCGCGCTGCTGACCTTCCTCTGCGCGCTCTACTCCTACTTCAAGCCGCCCGCGGGCCCGTCCCCGAAGGCCTTCGTCGCGCTCCTGCTCGTCCTGGAGACCGGCACCCTCGCCACCTTCGCCGTCCTCGACCTGCTGCTGTTCTTCCTCGCCTTCGAGACGGTCCTCATCCCGATGTACTTCCTCATCGCCCGCTGGGGCGGTGAGCAACGAACCCAGGCCGCCTGGAAGTTCATCCTCTTCACACTGCTCGGCTCCGTCGTCATGCTGCTCGGCCTGCTCCTGATCGGAATCAAGGCGGGCACATTCGACATGGTGGCACTCGCCACTGACAACGGCCGGTCGCTGACCACATCCGTGCAGGTCATCGCCGTTCTGGCGATCGGGATCGGGCTCGCGGTCAAGACGCCGATGTGGCCGCTGCACAGCTGGCTGCCCGACGCCCACACCGCGGCGCCGACCGTCGGCTCGGTCCTGCTGGCCGGTGTCCTGCTGAAGATGGGCACGTACGGGTTCGTCCGCATCCTCCTGCCGGTCGCGCCCGACGGCTTCCACACCTTCGCGCCCTACCTCGCCGCCTTCGCCGTCGTCGGCATCATCTACGGATCCCTCGCCTGCCTGGCCCTCGCCAAGCAGGGGGCGAAGGGCGACCTCAAGCGCCTCATCGCCTACTCCTCCGTCGGCCACATGGGCTTCGTGCTGCTCGGCATCGCCTCCACGACCCCGACCGGCGTGAACGGCGCCCTGTTCGCCAACATCGCCCACGGCCTCATCACCGGCCTGCTGTTCTTCCTGGTCGGCGCGCTGAAGGACCGCACAGGCACGTCCGACCTGGACACCCTCGCCGAGGAGACCGGCGCCGCGCTCTACGGCAAGGCGCCCCGCCTCGGCGGCCTGCTCGCCTTCGCCGCGGTCGCCTCCCTGGGACTGCCCGGCCTTGCCGGGTTCTGGGGCGAGATGCTGGCCCTGTTCGGCGCGTTCGACCCGGCCGACGACCTCAGCCGGCCCGCCTTCCTCACCTTCACGGCGATCGCCGCCTTCGGCACCCTGCTCACGGCCGCCTACCTGCTCGTCGTGGTCCGGCGTGTCTGCATGGGCGCGGCCCCGCAGGACGCCCCGAAGCTCACCGACGTCCGCACGTACGAGTTCGCGGCCTGGACCCCCCTCGTCGTCCTCACCGTCGTCGCCGGTCTCTGGCCCAGGGCCCTCCTCGGCCTGACCGACCCGGCGGTGCAGCAGCTCCTTGCAGGAGGCAACCGATGAGCTCCCTCGTCCAGTCCGTCGACTGGCTCGCGATCGCACCGCCCACCCTGGCGGCGGTCGTCGGACTCGTCGTCCTCGTCGCCGACCTCTTCGTCGGCGACGCCAGGAAGGCCGTACTCGGCTGGGTCTCCGTCGCGGGACTGGCCGCCTCCGCGCTCCTGCTGCTGCCCCTCCTGGACGGCGACCGCTCCACGTTCTGCCTGACCGGCGACGCCGACGTCTGCAGTTACACGGCCGACCGCTTCACGCTCGTCATCCAGTTCCTGGTCCTCGGTGGCGCACTCCTCGCCGCCCTTCTGTCGGTCACCGCACTGAAGGACGCCCGCAAGGAACTCCCCGAAGGGGAGTTCTGGTTCCTGCTGCTGTCCTCCGCCGCCGGAGCGGCCCTCCTGCCCGCCTCCCGCGACCTGGCCACCCTGGTCGTCGCCCTGGAGGTCGCCTCCCTGCCCGCCTTCGCCCTCGTCGGCATCCGGCACGGCGACAAGCGGTCCTCCGAGGCGGCCCTGAAGTTCTTCCTGTCGTCCGTCACGGCCACCGCCGTCAGCCTCCTCGGCATCAGCTTCGTGTACGCGACGACCGGCACGCTCTACCTCACCCAGGTCGCCGACCGCATCCAGCACGTCGACGGACAGTTCCAGACCCTCGCCCAGACCGGCGTCGTCCTCACCCTCGTCGGCTTCGCCTTCAAGACGGCCGCCGTCCCCTTCCACTTCTGGGTGCCCGACACCTACGTGGGGGCACCGCTCCCCATCGCCGCCTACCTCTCGGTCGTCGGCAAGGCGGTCGGCTTCTCCGGTCTCATCCTCGTCACCGTCGTCGCCTTCCCGTCGTACGCCGACGCCTGGGGCCCCGCGCTCGCCGCGCTCGCCGCCCTCACCATGACCGTCGGCAACGTCGGAGCCCTGCGCCAGCAGGCCACGCGCGCGTACAGCGCGGTACGGCTGCTCGCCTGGTCCTCGGTCGGCCAGGCCGGCTACCTCCTCGTACCGATCGCCGCGGCCGCCTACTCCGACGACCCCGAACACTCGATCGGCTCCACGGTCGCCTACGCCCTCATGTACGCCGCCGTGAACCTCGGCGCCTTCGCGGTCGCCGCCGTCGTGGGCCGTACGAAGACCCTGAACCGCGTGACGGACTACCAGGGCCTGTACGCCAGGAACCCGGTCGCGGCCCTCCTGCTGGCCTTCTTCCTGCTGTGCCTGGCCGGTCTGCCGCCCGGCATCATCGGTCTCTTCGCGAAGGTCACCGTCTTCTCCGCGGCCGTCGACGCGGGCCTCGGTTGGCTGGCCGTGGTCATGGCCGTCAACGTGGTGATCGCGCTGTTCTACTACCTCCAGTGGACCGCCCTGCTGTTCCGCGCCCCCGAGGGCGAGCCCGAGAAGCATCGCCTCCCCGCCCCTCTCACGGCGGCCATCACCCTCACCGCGGTCCTCGGCATCGCCCTGTCGGGAGCTCCCCAACTGGTCCTGCGCTTCACCGACACCGGACTTTTCTGAGCCCTCGGCGCATCCCGTACGCGCGCGTGGGGCACCCGCCCGTCACGCGCGCGTACCCCGCACCACCAGCCGTCACCCGGACGGCCCACGCGCGCCGCCGTCCGCACCAGGGAACCCGTGGCCCCTGCCTGGCGTTGACCAGTACGGGAGGGTCCACTGGACGTGACACCACGGCACCAGTGGCATCGGAGACACCACAGACGACTTCACAGGCAAAGGGTTGCCCCTGCCGCACGACTTGGAGGGCGTACCGTGCACCGCCGGCACAACGGGCTCAGGACGGCAGTCCTCCTCGGGGGACTGTCCGCACTCATCATCCTCATCGGCAGTTTCTTCGGCCGCACAGGACTGATCGTCGCGCTCATCGTCGCCCTCGGCACCAACGCGTACGCGTACTGGAACAGCGACAAGCTGGCGCTCCGCGCGATGCGTGCCCGCCCGGTGAGCGAGTTCGAGGCCCCGGCCCTCTACCGGCTGGTCCGCGACCTCTCCACCCAGGCCCGCCAGCCCATGCCCCGCCTGTACATCTCTCCGACGGAGGCACCCAACGCCTTCGCGACCGGCCGCAACCCGCGCAACGCCGCCGTGTGCTGCACGGAGGGCATCCTGCGCATCCTGGACGAGCGCGAACTGCGCGGCGTCATCGGCCACGAGTTGAGCCACGTCTACAACCGCGACATCCTGATCTCATCGGTCGCCGGCGCGCTCGCCTCGGTGATCATGTTCCTGGTCAACTTCGCCTGGCTCATCCCGATCGGCCGCTCGGACGACGACGACGGCCCCGGCATCCTCGGTCTGCTCCTGATCATGATCCTGGGCCCGCTCGCCGCCAGCCTCATCCAACTCGCCATCAGCCGCTCCAGGGAGTACGAGGCGGACGCCTCCGGCGCCCAGCTCACCGGAGATCCCCTCGCCCTGGCCGGCGCCCTGCGCAAGTTGGAAGCGGGCACGAAGCAGCTTCCGCTGCCTCCCGAGCCGCGCATCGAGACCGCGAGCCACATGATGATCGCGAACCCGTTCCGTCCGGGACAGGGCTTCTCCAAGATGTTCTCCACTCACCCGCCGATGGCGGACCGCATCGCCCGGCTCGAGAAGATGGCAGGTCGCTACCAGTGAAGACCATCCTCAACGTCATATGGCTCGTCCTGAGCGGCTTCTGGCTGTTCCTCGGCTACCTCGCAGCGGGCCTCCTGCTCTGCATCACGATCATCGGCATCCCGTTCGGCCTGGCGGCGTTCCGCATCGGCGTCTACGCCCTCTGGCCGTTCGGCTACACGACGATCGAGCGGCGCGACGCGGGCGCCCCCTCCTGCGTCGGCAACGTGCTGTGGCTCATCCTGGCGGGCTGGTGGCTGGCGATCGCCCACATCGCCACCGGCATCGCCCTGTGCCTCACGATCATCGGCATCCCGTTCGGCATCGCCAACTTCAAGCTGATCCCGGTCTCCTTGCTCCCGCTGGGCCGCGAAATCGTGCCCACGGACCAGCCGTTCGCGGCCGGCTGAGGCAACCAGCGGCACCCGCGGCCGCTGAGGGAACCAGCCGTATGCGCCGGCCGTTCACGACACAGAGGCCCCGTCCGCCCCGCTGCCGGGCCCCGTCCCGCTACCGGGCGGCCCCCCACCGCCGTACGCCGTACGCGACCACGCCCACCGCCAGCACGGCCGCGCCCACGACCACCGAAACCCCAGGCAGCGCGAACGCCACGACCACGCACCCGACGAGCCCCACCGCCGGCACCACCCGCGCCGCCGGAGACGAATCGAGCGTCCAGGCCGAGGCGTTGGCCACCGCGTAGTACGCCAGTACACCGAAGGAGGAGAACCCGATCGCGCCCCGCACGTCCACCGTGGCCGCGAGGACCGCGACGACCGCGCCCACGGCCAGCTCCGCCCGGTGCGGCACCTGGAAGCGCGGATGCACGGCGGCCAGCGCGCCCGGCAGATGCCGGTCCCGGGCCATGGCGAGCGTCGTACGCGAGACACCCAGGATCAGCGCGAGCAGCGAGCCCAGCGCGGCCACGGCGGCACCGACCCGCACCACCGGCACCAGCCCCGCCGCCCCAGCCGCCCGTACCGCGTCGGCCAGCGGCGCGCCCGCGTGACCGAGCCCCTCCGCACCCAGCACGGAAAGGACGGCGATCGCGACAGCCGCGTACACGATGAGCGCGATGCCCAGGGCCAGCGGGATCGCGCGGGGAATGGTGCGTGCCGGATCCCGGACCTCCTCGCCGAGGGTCGCGATGCGCGCGTACCCGGCGAACGCGAAGAACAGCAGACCGGCGGCCTGCAACACCCCGCGCGCACCCTCCGAGGCCCCGATGTCCAGGCGCCCCGCGTCGGAGGCCCCCGACCCCAGACACACGACCACCACACAGGCGAGGACGGCCAGCACCACGGCCACGATCACCCGCGTCAGCCACGCCGACTTCTGGATGCCGCCGTAGTTCACCGCGGTCAGCGCGACCACGGCCGCGACCGCGACCGCGTGCGCCTGCCCCGGCCAGACGTACGCCCCGACCGTCAACGCCATCGCCGCACAGGAGGCCGTCTTCCCGACCACGAAGGACCAGCCCGCCAGATACCCCCAGAACGGACCGAGCCGCTCGCGCCCATACACGTACGTGCCGCCCGAGGCGGGATACAGCGCGGCCAGCCGCGCCGACGACATGGCGTTGCAGTAGGCGACCACCGCGGCCACGGCGAGCCCGAGCAGCAGCCCGGACCCGGCCGCGTGCGCCGCGGGCCCCAGGCTGGCGAAGATCCCGGCGCCGACCATGGAGCCGAGCCCGATGACGACGGCGTCCCCGACGCCCAGGGTGCGCCGCAGTTCGGCGGAGTCGGAGGCAGATCCGGGCTGAGTCATGACGCGCACCCTACTGATCGCTGCAACCGGCAGGCGGAGCCGTGACGTCCTCTTCATCAACACGGCACGAACAATGGCGCGACGAGGCCGAAGAGGCCGACGAGGCCGACGAAGAACCGTGAGGAACCTCACAGCGAGCAGGACGCGGCACAGTGCCGCACAGCAAGGCAAAGAACTGCCCGTCAGGATCTAAAACACAGTGCCGGGACAGTGCGGGCACAGCACGGAAGGGCAGGTTCAGGACATGAGCATCATCAGCTGGATCATCCTGGGACTCTTGGCCGGAGCCATCGCCAAGTTCCTGCTACCGGGCCGTGACCCCGGAGGCTTCATCGGTACGACCCTGATCGGCATCGCTGGCGCGTTCATCGGTGGCTGGATCTCGGCCCGCTGGCTGGACCACCCCATCAGCAAGGACTTCTACGACGGCGCCACCTGGGCCGCCGCGATCGGCGGCTCCTTCGTGCTGCTCGTCGTCTACCGCCTGCTGTTCGGCAACTCGCGCGACTGACGCACGACGACCGGGGAAGTCGGCCGAGGGGACCGAGGAAGACCCAGGAAGGGGTGGACGCCGACGGGCGCCCACCCCTTCCTCATGGATCACCGGTAGTTCACGAACTGGATGGCGAAGTCGAAGTCCTTGCCCTTCAGGAGGGCGATCACGGTCTGCAGGTCGTCGCGGCTCTTGGAGCTGACGCGCAGCTCCTCGCCCTGCACCTGGGCCTTCACGCCCTTGGGGCCCTCGTCGCGAATGATCTTCGCCACCTTCTTCGCGTTGTCCTGGGAGATGCCCTCCTGGATGTCCGCGAAGATCTTGTACTCCTTGCCCGAGAGCTGGGGCTCGCCCGCCTCCAGAGCCTTCAGGGAGATCCCGCGCTTGATCAGCTTGGACTGGAAGACGTCGAGGACGGCATTCACCCGGTCCTCGGAGTTCGCCTCCATGAGGATCTTCTCCCCGGACCACGAGATCGAGGCGCCCACGCCCTTGAAGTCGTAGCGCTGCGAGATCTCCTTGGCGGCCTGGTTGAGGGCGTTGTCGACCTCCTGCCGCTCGACCTTCGAGACGATGTCGAAACTGGAGTCGGCCATGTCCTGTGGCTCCTTGTATCGGGGTGCGTATCGGGTGCGTATCCGGTGCGGTTCGGGTGCGCATCGGCGTACGGGAGACCTGCCGCCGAGCCGGCATGAGTCCCGGTCCGCATCCGGACAAGCCTAGCCACCCCGCCCCCTGGGAGCGGTGATCAATCGGGTGGCGAAGCACCCCTCCGTATCGGGTATTGTTTACGTCGTTGCCACGGAGCACCGCCGAAAAGCGGTTCGAACGGCAGCAACCCTGGCGGTGTGCCCGAGCGGCCAAAGGGAGCAGACTGTAAATCTGCCGGCTTCGCCTTCCCAGGTTCGAATCCTGGCGCCGCCACGCTGAGAGAGACCCTCTCTGATCTGCGAGAACGCAGACCGGAGAGGGTCTCTTCGCGTCTGTGGATGATCTTTCGAGCGGAATCGAAAGAGGGTGACTTGTCTCACCCAGTCTCGCCCTGATCCCACCTCTGATCAGCGTGTGTCCCCCAGGTGTCCCCCGGGGAGAGCACGGGGCTACTCGGGTTCGTTCCACTCGCGCAGGGCGGCCTCGATCCGGCGGTTGGCCCGTTCCTGCGTCTGAGCGAGAACCTTCGCGTACACCCGGAAGAGGACGGCGATCGTGTGGCCGGCTCGCCGCGCGCACTCCATCGGGTCCACCCCTGAACTGAGCCAGAACGACACTCCTGCGTGACGCAGGTCGTAGGGGCGCCGTGCGAGCAACGAGGCCGCCTCGGCCTCGCTGAGCACCTTGTGCCTGGCCCGCGCCCAGACCTCCCCGTATCCGGTGTCTTGCAGCAGACCTCCGCGGCTGGTGCGGAACAGACGACCGTCGGGCGCGGTGCCGTAGGTGGCGATGTGCTGCCGCAGTTGCCGGACGAAGCGCGGCGGTATGGGGACAGGGCGAGAGTCCTTCTCGGCCCTGGCCTTGAGGTGCCGGTTCTGGTGGGCCTTCCCGTCGTCCGTCCAGCTCCGTCCGGCCTGCACCACACCGTGCCGCAGTGTGAGGGTGCCCCAGCCTTCCTCAGGCAGGTGGCACTGTGCGGCTCGGAGCGCTGCGGCCTCGGCGGGGCGCATCGCGGCGTAGTACAGGCACCCGAAGAACGCTTCGAGATGCTCGCCGCGGGCGCCCTGCGCCCGTACGCCGGCGAGGAGTGCCCGAACCTGGCGAGGGTTGGCGACGCTCTCGGGGTCCACCTCTTCCGCTGACTTCGGTGCGGTCCACTTCACGGTGGTGATCGGATTGACCGGTGTGACGAAGTGCTGCTCTTCCACGGCGAATCCGAGAACGTCGCTCAGACAGGCTCGCTTGCGCTTGGTCGTGCGTGCAGCGGCCGGCTTACCGTCAAGCTTCAACGCCAAGGCGTCCAGGGCGAGACGGACGCTTGCAGGGTCTTCCAGGGCACTGATGGGGATCGAGTTCTTCGCCACCCAGCGAAGCGCCCGCTCAATGTCCTCTGGCAGGGTCTCGTCCCACCGATTCCGGTTGTAGGCCCAGCCGTACAAGGCACGCCGCAGCAGGCGCGCATCGGGCATCCCTGCTCGGGTCTTCATGAGGGCGGGCGTGATGGTTGCCAGCGCATCCGCGTAGTTCTTGCGTGACTTCGCGGGGGCCGTTTTCCACTTTCGGTCGATGTAGGAGCGGGTGTGCTCGTACCAGGTGACGGACCCTTGTTGCGCGCGGAGTTCGGAGACGGGGAGGCCTGTTTCCTCGTCGAACTGTTCGCCGCGGCGTACGGCGGACATGAGCTCCGATCGCCTGCCATCGGCTTGTGCCTTGATGGGGTAGCTCTTCGAGTGCTTCCGGGTGCCGACCAGCCAGCGCAGACGGTAGGGCTTGGGTCGGTCCTTCCGCACTTCGAGGGCGTAGAGGCGTACGTCGTAGGTCAGGGGCATTGCTCTCCCATGGAGAAGGGCCCGCCGGATGGCGGGCCCTTGACTGCGGAACGATGGCTCAAGCTATGGCGCGCTGCTCGCAGGACTCCCACCAGGCGTCGAGGTCGGCGCGGCTGACTCGGAGTTGGCCGTTGGGGAGCTTCTGGATGCGGGGCGCCTGACCGCGGGCGCGCATGCGGTAGAAGGCGGCGCGGCTCATGTCGATCTCTTCGAGGACTTCGCGGAGCTTGAGCTTCTGCGTGCGGGCCACTATGGGGACTCCTTCTCAGATCCTGCGAGAACCGGGATTCCGCTGACAGAACTGGCAGAACCTCGCCGGTACGTCTTTGACCTGCGGTTTCACGGGTTTCGTGATCTTTGACAGAACTGAATTAAAACCTGACAGAACCTCGGCAGGCGGGGTTCTGTCAGGGAGGTGCCCGAGGCGGGGCGGGAGTTCTGTCGAGTATTAACTGGGTTCTGTCACAGCCTTGATGATGTTTGTTTGTGCAGGTCAGCGGCTTGTGTTGGGGGTTCTGTCAGTTGTGTCGGCGGGTTGGGGGTTGTGTCAGGGGCTGCGGGTGATGCGGGGGTGGGTTTCGTAGCGGGGCGAGGGTGGTCGGCCGCCGCGGCCGGTGCGCGGCGGCGGGGGTACCTGCCGGATCCACCCGTGTTCTTCGAGCAGGGTCAGGGCGGGGTCGAGGTCGCCGATGGCGGGGAAGTCCGCCCGCCGCAGGGCCCGGAAGAGCTCCCGCTTGGTGAACTGCGCCGCGCAGTTGGTGTTGAGTTGGGCGAGGACGGTCAGGGCGGCGTCGTGGGCGGGGTCGGCGCTCATGGTGTCGAACACGTCCAGGGCGTGTGCGGTGAAGTAGTCGCCCAGTTCGGTGGCGGCGGCCATGGTGGCGGCCTCGATCGGCTTGTGCCATCCGTCCTCGGGGTGGGTGGCCAGGTGGAGCAGTCCGGCGATCCGGGCGACGGCTCCGTCCCGCTTGGAGGCCCATTTCACGATCGGTGCGTAGCTTCCGTCCGGGCCGAGACGGGACTCGGTGATTTTCTGGAAGGCGAGCAGGACGGCGTCTGCCTCGGGGGTGAGCTGGAGCAGGGCGGGATCACTCCAGTCGGCCAGGGCGAGGGTGAGGCCGCTCAGGCGCCGGCCGTAGGTGGCGGCCACCTGCTCATCCAGCAGGTCGGGGGTGAGGTTGCGGCGTCCGACCAGGGAGAGGGGCTTGGAGTAGAGGAAGCGGGCGAGCAGGCCGCGCCCGTCGGCTCCGTCGATGCGGGAGAGAGCGTCGAGGACTTCCGGCTGGACGGCGAGGCCGATGGTGACGGCGGGGGCGTCGATGTGCTGGGCTTCGCGGCCCTGGCGGTTGACGCGGATCATGTCGCCGGCGTGGCCTTTGAGGAACATGCCCATGTTGGGCTTGCCGCTGTAGCGGCCGGCGATGATGTCGAACAGCTCGCCCTCGGCGCTCAGGCAGGAGATCCGCCCTCCCTGCTGGTCCAGCAGGGTCCCGATGTTCTCCGGGGTCACGTCGTCCGCGACGAGCTGCGGCACGGCCGGAACGCTCATCTCATCCACGGCTTGGGCCAGTTCGACGGCCTCGGCAGTCAGCGCGGCACGCTGGTCCGGCTCAGCGCCCGCAGCCTTCCCCGCGGCCTTGTCAGCGGCGGCCTTGGCCAACCGAACCGTCGTCTCCGCCTCCGCCCGCACCGGCCCTGACAGCTCGATCAGAGCCTTCTCTGCGGCGAGCAGGGGGCGGACCATGAGGTCGAACACGGCACTCTTGCGGTTGCCCGGGTCCAGGGCGACAGCGGTGTAGATGTTGACGGGCTCGCGCCAGTGCCCGCGCACGCACACCTTCACCCGGCCGCCGGCGGCGGTGGCGAGGACGGCGAGGGCAAGGCACCCGGCGAGGTCTGCCGGGGTCTGCGTCTCCTCCGCCACCCCGCGCACCATTCCGGACAGCCAGTCAGGCAGGGCGTCCACGGGGAACGCAGGGAGCGGGGGCCGGGACTTGAGGGGCACTGGTTCATCCCAGACAGGTCCGGCGATGTCCTCGGCGGTCAGGTCGAACCCTTCCCACAGATCCGGGCTCACGTCGTTCGCGGTCATGCGGCCCTACCTCCTTCCAGGGTGCGGGCGATGAGAGGGCAGGCGGTGCGGTGCTCCGTGTGGTCTGCCACGAGCCGGGCGACGGCGGCGCGCCCTACGGCGTGGCGGTCGTAGCCGCACAGGCACCAGGAACGCGCGGACGGCGTCACACTCCAGTCCGGCGGCGCCATGATGTGCAGCCACGCCAGTGGGCGACGTCCGTCGTCCGGGCGCGGCTCAGAGCGACGTGCAGTAGGGACGCCCTGGCGGGCGGCGACCTTCGGCCCGCCCTCGGCCGTCGTGGCCACAGGCTGTGCAGCGGTCTGCGGCGGGTGGTCGGTGGGGAGGCTCTTAGTAGGCGTGGGATTGCTCATGCCGCCCGCCTGCCGGCCGGGTTGTGGGCGATCGACCAGTCCAGCCCCCGGGCGATGACGTCGTCGTAGTAGCGCTGAGACTGTGTGGAGTTGCCCGCCGCCGCCCTACTAAGAGCCTGCTCAACCTCCCCACGGTCGAGGTCGCCGGACGCCACCAGCCGACCAAGGGCCCGCGCGGCCCGCAGCAGCGTGGCGTTGCGGGTGCCGTCCGCGGCACGCGCGACGTTGTCCACCTCACCCCGCAGCGCCGCGGCCGCGTATCCGCTCGCGCGGGTGGTGACGGGCACTGCGGTGGCCTGTGCGGAGCGCTGCGGGGGTTTCAGGGCGTCGTGCAGCCAGTTGGGCAGCACGATGGGCGGGCGGTCGTCGAGGACGGTGTAGGTCCCGTCGGGGGTGGCGCTGCCAGCGGCGACGACGTACCCGCCCCACCCTCGTGTGTCGATCTTCTTGGCGAGCCGTCCAGCGGTGTTGTGCAGCCGGGCGCCGGGAGGCTGAGTGAAGTACAGATGCTCACCGCCGCGCGCGGTCCGCACCCGGTAGGTGCTGGGGACGGCCTGTTCGGCGCGCTCGCAGAGCGCTTGGAAGTTGGCGACGCCGTCAGGCGTTCCTTTCGGCTCTTGGGGCTTGAGCGTGTCGAGGTCGACCACGAGCAGCCCTGAGGGGCCGGTCGCGATGCCTACGTTGTAGGGCTGGTGCGTCCACGCGGCGACCAACAGGTCATGGTCGGTGGTGGCGCGCTCTTCCGGGGTCTTGTGCCCGTCGGCGCACCGACCGGTGCCGGGGCAGTACTTCTCAGCGTGCCCGGCCGGTCGCTTGTCTCGCGGGCGCAGGGGGATGACGTGCCAGTTGCGGCGGGCAGCTTGCAGCGCCCACGCCAGCAGGGACAGCCCGGAGAGATCGGTGGTGGGGGGCTGGTTCATGCTGCGCTCCGGTCGGTCAGCAGCATCTGGTGATGGGTGGGGATGGCGTTGATGACGCGCTCGCGCCACCTCAGGGCGTAGTCGATGCAGTTGGCGCAGTTCTTGTGGGTGTGACCGGGCAGTGGCGGTCGGTGGCGGGCGTGGGAGCTCCAGGCGGCGGAGTCGGCGGAGGCCAGCAGGTGACCGACGCGTTCCAGGCCCAGGATCTTGAAGCCGAAGCCGTGGAGCTTGAAGCCGTGTGAAGCCATCGCGGTGACGATCGCGGCGCCCTGGCGGGTGGACTGCAACCGGCACACCGACCCAAGCCCGACGACCGGTTCGGCCCGCAGGTCCACCCCGGCCTTCTCGTACAGTTCCACGCACCGCTCATAGGCCGGCACGTTGTCGCCCTGGATGACCGGCGCGATACGCAGGTCCGGGGCCAGAGCGCGCAGTTCGAGGAAGTTGGCCACCGTGCGCCGCTGGTGCTCGTCCACGCTCAGATGGGTGCCGACGAAGTACTGTCCGCCGAACCAACCGCCTTCGATGATGGCCTTCTCGCACATCCAGTCCTGCGGGGCGGCCCAGTCGTAGGGACCGACGTGTTCCCAGATGCGGCGCAGGTCATCGACGTACTTGCGGGGCGGGCGGGTCCATGTGCCCTTGTCCTTCAGCTCCATGAAGCCGCCGGAGTCGATGGCGTAGGGGCCGCGGGCTTCGTCCCACTTCACCGCGCGGTCGAAGTGCTCGCTCTTGAGGAACAGGGGCACATCGGTGAGGCGCAGCCAGTGCCGCTTGTGGGTGGTCAGGTAGAACCGCATACGGGGCGCGGCGGGGGCGGTCGGCGGTAAGGCTCGCCGAATGCCGGTGGGTTGCGTCATGCTGGATGACCTCCAACAGGTCTGTAGTGGGCTGGTTGGGCAAGGGCGACCCCGGTTCTTGGCGGAATGGGGGGTCGCCCTTGGCGTAGCTAGTGGTTCTTGCCGCGGGCGAGCTTGAGCGTGATACCGCCAACCCCGATGGGCCCGGCGGCACCGGCGACGACGGTGATGGTGTGGGCGGCGACGTCCATCAGCCAGCACAGCGCGGCGACCAGTCCCCAGCCACCGAGGGCGACGGCTCCAGCGACCGCGAACGGGTAGAGCAGGCGCCGCCACTCGACGCCGTGGGCGGTGTGGTCGTTGACGACGATGACGACCGGTTGCCCGGTGGTCTGTGCGCGGTGGTAGAGGTCGGCGGGGATGTGCGGGGCGATGTTGCCGGTCGGGTTGGGCTGGTGCATCGGTGCTCCCCTCGAAGGTGTGCCGCGGGCCCGCGCCGTGGGTGGCGCGGGCCCGTGCGGGTGGGTGGATGCTTGTCGCGTGGCTTGTCGTCTTGCTTGTCGTGCGGCTTGTCGCCTGTCTTGTCTTGTCGCTTGTCTTGTCGCTTGTCGCCTCCCAGGTCAAAGCACGTTTCCGACCCTCTGAGAGCCGGGAGGCGACATGTGTGCGAGTGGGGCGACAAGCGACAAGTGATCAGTCCTGCGGGGGCTGTCCGGGGGCGTGCTGGCGGTGGAGGTAGCGGGCTTTGGTGCCCTCCCCGACGCGCACGGCGGTGCCGTCGTTGACCCACTCCTTGAGCCATCCCACGACCGTCTGACGGGTCGTGCCGTGCTCGTCGGCGAGCGCGCGGGCGATCGCCGACGCTCCGGTGCCTGCCGGCCCGGCGGCGAGCAGGGCGGCGAGCGCGGCGCGCTGCGCGGGACTGTCCTGCTCCTGCTCGCCCCGCAGCGCTGACAGGTTCAGCCCGCCCCCGGCAGTCGGCGGAGCCGGATCCGGGGTGCGCGGGTCAGGGGCGGTGCCGAATTCGGCGTCGATCTGTTCGCGGAAGCGGCGGGCGAGTTCGTCCTCTGGCGACACCGGCCGCACCGGCTCGGCCCGCAGGGCGGAAAGGTTCAGCCCGCCCCCCGCCCGCCCCGGACCGGAGTCGTGGTCGGAGGCGGTGGTGGGCTGGTCTCCCATCCATGCCGTGCGGTCCGTGTCCCAGCGGCGGGCGTATGCGGGTCCGGCCGCCTTGGCGGACACCGTGTCGAGGGTGGGGTGGAGTTCGGAGGTGGCGGCGGTGATCTCCCGGATCTGGTTCGGGAGGATCCGCCATGCCTTGAACAGCCCAGCGGGTGATTCCGGGGTGGCCATGAACCCGGCTCCCTTGTAGGGGGCCTGGTCGACGCGCAGCCCGCGGGTGCCGGGGAACATCTTCGACAGGTCCATGCCCTCGGTCTCGCCCCCGGTCAGGGCGACACGGACCTTTGCCTCCCGGCGGATCATCAGATTGCCCAGCACCGACCCGGTGGCCCCGAGCGCGGTCAGGACGGTACGCACGCCCATGGCGCGGGCGATCCGGATGACCTCCAGGATCTTTTCCCCAAGCTTGCGCATCTGCCGATCGGTGCTGACCAGGATCTCCGCACCCTCGTCGACAACCAGCATGATCTGAGGAATCTGCGCGCTCACCGGCAACAGGTCCGTGTTGGCCCTGGCCAGCAGGTCCTGATAGGCGGTCTTGCGGTGCTTGGCGACCCGCACCGCCGTGTCGAGCATGGTGAGCGCTTCGTCATAGGTCCCGGCGAGCCAGTCGACACCGGGCCGTACCGGCTTGCCGTCCTCGCGGCTGAGCTGGCCCGACAGGGCGGGGCGCACCCAGGGCAGGCCGGCGGATCCGGCGTTGAGGTCGATCACCCACGTGAGGACGTCGGTGGTGCGGGCGAACCCGGCCAGGATCGTGTGGACCATGTTCGTCTTGCCCGACCCGGTCGGCCCGACGACCAGCGCGCACTGTTCGCGCAGGTAGACCGGGATGTCTTCCGCGTTCGTGCGGTAGCCCCACGGGATGCCTGTGAGCAGGGACAGCGGCGTGTAGTCGGTGGGGTAGGTGCGCTCCTCCATCAGGACGTTGACCGTGGTCACGTCGATGATGACCCGCCCCTGGTCAATGCCGGGCGAGGCGGCAACCGTGCAGCCGTGCGGCAGACGCGCATCCGCCGACAGACGCCCCGACTCGGCGGCGATCTTCTGATAGGTGGCGCCGCCGGCGGGGAGCTCGGCGTCGAGGGAGAAACCGGCGCCGGTCTCCCACATCTCGACCCCGACCACCCGCACGGTGATCGAGCACACCCGCTGGATACGGTCCACCCATTCCGCGGCGATAGCCCGCCGCTCCGCGGACAGCTCAGCGGCGATCTGCCGCTCAGCCGCCGCGATCGCTTCCTCTTCGCGGGCTTCCTCGTAGAGGGCGGTGGAGCGGGCGGCGGCGCCGATCCCGACCCCGACCGCGGCGAGCGAGCCGAGCGCGGCCCAGGTGAGCGGGCCGTGGGTCATGGCCCACGTGGTCCAGCCCGCACCCACCAGCCAGGATGCGGCGCGGGTGGCGAGGGTGCGGCCGGCGTTGCGCACGCGCAGACCGGCGACGGTTTGTCCGAGCGCGCCGGCGGCGCCGACGGCCAGCGCCCAGCCGGGCGGCATGGATGTTGCGGCGCCGGTGGTGGCGACGGCGAAGGCTCCGGTGGTGGCGGACAGAGCGCCGGTCACGGGTCCGTGACCGGCCGCCCAGTCCAGCACCGGGCCACTACTCGCGTTCTTGGTGGCGGTGGCGGTGCTGCTCATGTCAGACGTTCCAGCCCTTCTCAGCCTCGGTGCCGTTGCGGGGGTCCTCGTGCCGGGCGATGTCCTGCGCGTGCACCTCGCGGAAGAGCGGGCCCATGTCCTCGGCGACCGCCACGGAGCTCATGACCGCGCCGAAGATGTTGTCGAAACTCCTCGCGACCTCCTTCTCCAGCGGGAACTCACTGTCGGAGCGCTCGGCGAGGATCTTCATCACGTTCGCCACGCTGGTCAGCGCAGCCGGGAGGCCCTCGACCATGGCGAGAATCTCCATGGCGCTGTCGGGCTCGTAGGAGTTGGCGGCCTGCTCCATCTCCGCGGCGACCTCTTCGAACCGGAAACCAGACACGTGCTCTCCTTCACTGACATCGGTGTTCGTGCTGGTGGGAATGCGGCCCTCGGGCCGCTTGACGTGGTCGGCGATCCCGTCGGTGCCGTCCTTGGTGGCCTCCGCATCCGCCGCGGCTTCCTGCTCGGCCTGTTCTTTGCGGATGTCGGCGTCGCGCTCGGCGCGCTCCGCGGCCGCGACCGCGAACAGCCGGGCGAGCAGGCGCCGGCCCGGGTGGACGAGCCAGGGCAGGTTGAACTTGCGCCCGATCGGGCTGGTCAGGAAACCGAGCAGACCCAGCGGCAGGGCGAGCAGCGCGGCCAGCATCCGACGGGCGCGGAACCGCGCTGCAGAACGGCGCAGCGCCCGTCGGGCCGCCCGCCGGGCGGGCGCCCTGCGCACCGCACTGCGCTGCGCGGCCACCCGGTCGGCGGTCTTGCCGTCCCGCCGCGCTCGCTGCTTGGCAATGGCCGCCTTCTGCGCGGCACGCGCCTTCCCGGCCGCGCTGCTCATCAGCCGCCCAGCCACACCACGACCGGCACCCGAACCGGACTTGCCGGGACGGGAACGAGAGGTCGGGTTGGGGGTGCGGCGGGTGTCGGCGACCGCGCGGCGCGCAGCGGTGGTCTGCGCCCGCCTCTCCGCCCGGGATCCGCCCGCGGCCTTCTGCGCCGATCGCAACGCCCTGACCTGCCCCACACGGCCCGCAGCCTTGGCACCGGGCCGGGAGGCGGCGGTGCGGGGGCTGGTCGTCTTCTTCGGCGACCCGGCCCCCATCCGGGCGGACTTCGTGCCTGCGGTGCCGCGGGCGGGGGTGCGCGCGGCGCCGCGGCGGGACTGGCCGGGCACCCGCCCCGACCCGGTACCCGAGCGGCCCGCGCGACTGCCGGCCGTCCCGCCCCCAGCGCGGGTCGCCGCGCTGCGGCTCGCGGTGCGGGCGGCGGCGTTGCGGCCCGCGGTGCGGGTGGCGGTGCGGCGGGCTTCGCGGTGCGGGTTGGGCTTGCGGTTGCGGGTGGCGGCGGCCACCCCGAGGACGGCCATGCCGGTAGCGGCGACCGCCGCGGCGATCGGGCCGCCGGTCAGCGAGGCGGCGGCGACCATGCCCACGGTCGTGTTCGTCCCCGACAGGGCCAGCGGCACGACGGGCCAGCCGCCGGGCGTGTGGTCCACCTCCGGCACCGTCGGCGCCGGGGTGGGGGCAGCGGTCGGGGTCGGGGGAGGGGGCGGTGTGTTCGTACTCGGGGCGGCCTCAACGGCTACCGGTTCGGTGCTGACTTCGGTCATGCTGAACGCACTCCTCTGTGGAGTAGGGCCCGGCCAGGGCCGTAGGAAGTTGCTGGCCGGGCCTGCCAGGTGGGGTCAGGCGGCGCGCTGGGAATCGGGGTAGGCGCAGGGCACGCACATGCCGAGTGCGGTGGGGATGACGTAGCCCGCATCCGTGCGGCACTGCGGGCAGGTGCGGCGCGCCTGATTCGCCTTGGCCAGCGCCGCGCGCTTCGCGGGGGTCATGGGACGGACGGGCTTGGCGGCGTCGATGCGGTAGAGGTAGGCCACCAGCGGCCCGCGGCGGCGCCGCGGACGCTCGACCTGGGCGGCCACATCCTGACCACCCGGCCGCAGCCCACTCGCGCGCAGCTGGCGGCGGGTGGCCAAACCCTCCGGCGCCAGGCGCCAGGGGTAGACGGGGATGGCGGCCATCAGTGGCTCGCGATAGCCAGCTCAGCACCGCCCGTACCGGGGTCGCGGTGCTCGGCGTAGCGGGCGGACACCCACCCCACCGACCAGCCGCACAACTCTGCCGCGGCCCGCACCGGCAACTCCGCATCGAACGCCGCCGCCACGATCGCGCGGGCTTCGTTCTCGCTCAGCTTGCCCGCGGCCGGACCGCGCTGAAGCAGTGCGGCCCGTTCACGCGCGGCCCGCTCCTCGCGCTCGCGCTGTTCACGCACGAGGGCTTCCTCCCGCTCACGGCGCTCACGCTCGGCCCGCTCGGCAGCCTCCCGGGCCAGGCGTTCACGCTCTTGCTCACGCTGTTCACGCTCGCGTTCACGGCGTTCACGCTCGGCCCGCTCCGCTGCCTCCCGGGCGGCCCGCTCCTCGCGCTCCTCCCGCCGCCGGTGCTCCTCGCGCTCGGCCGCATCCCGTGCCAGCCGGGCCTCGTGTTCACGCTGTTCACGCGCCAGCGCGGCGGCGTGCTCGCGCTCCTCCCGCGCCTCGCGGCGGGCGGCCTCTGCACGCTCGCGGGCCGCCTGCTCGCGCTGCTCGCGCTCGGCCTGTTGTCGTGCCTCCAGCGCTGCGACGGCAGCGGTGATGGCGCGACGGTAGGCGAGGCCGGTCTCTGCGGTGACGATCAGCAGCAGCGGCGCCACGGCGTGGACAGCTACCCCGACCAGGTCTTTCGCTAGTGCCGAGTCGGCTGTGTTCAGTGCGAGGGTCATGGCGCCGGTCATCCACCGCAGCGTGATCGGCCACCGTCCCCCGTGCCCGCCCAGCCGGGCCAGCACCGAGTCGAGACGGACCACGATCACCACTGCGGCATCGACGACCAGGGGCAGGATCGGTGCCGTCCACTCCCACTCGCGCGGGGTGTGGGCGGCCATCAGCGGCGTCACGGTCAGGATCGAGAACAGCATGGCGCCGGACACGATCAGCCACGTGCCCACCGACAACGCGCGCTCCGCTGAACGGATCTGAACACCGTTCACGCCGCGCCCTCCGTCGGCTTGGGAGAGGCGGCCGTCACCGAGCGGAAGCCATGAACGCTCTCGTCCTGCGTGAACGGGATCGCGCGCCACGTCACTTCAGCGGCGGGGCGTTCATCGCCCGCCACCCATCCGTGAACGGGGGCGCCCTGGGTGGCGGCGTAGGCGTAGGCGTCCTCGTGGCGGTGGTGGATGCTGTGCGGCTCGCCCCAGTGGAGCAACAGCACCAGCGACCGCCGCGCCAACCGGGCCGCCTCCAGCTCTTCACCCAGCAGGCGGATCCGCTCGGCGCGCTCGCCCAGGACTGTCTCCATCGTGGTGAGCGCGTCGTGCAGTCGGAAGCAGTCCTCCCGCAGGAGCGCGGCGTCGGTCTCCTCCGACTCAGCGCGGGAGATCAGCTCCCACACCTCACGGACGTGATGGGCCCAAGCGGCATCCGCCTGCCCCTGCACCTCCCGCGCCCGGGAACGGGCCCAGGCGGCGTCCTCGCGCATCCGGCGCAGACGGCCGGCGGTGACGATACGGATCACGCCGCACCCCCCTCCGCCGCCGGGACGTAGGAGGTGTAGACGTGGAAGTCGATGCCGAAGGCGGTCGCGTTGAATTCCAGCGACTGCCGGTTCCCCAGCCGGTCGACGTAAACCAAGTCCACGTCAATGCCAAGCGCTTCCCGCCACGCCTCCACCTTGCTGGCGCTGTCGAGCTGCACGCTCAGTTCCCGCGGTGTGTGACGGCTGACGGTGATGTACGCAGCGGGCAGATGCGGGTGCCCGACAGTGAGACCGGCCAGGCACGTGAAGACGGCCGCCTGCGCGGCCAGGGTCTCGGCACTCACGCGGCCACCCCCACACCAGCGCCGCAGCGCACGTTCTGCCGACGCTGGGAGCTCCGGCGCGAGCGGCGCACGGCTGGCTGCGGCTTGAGCGGGCTGCGCCGCAGCAGCGACTCGGCGTAGGCGGCGGCCTCGGGGTCCGTCTCGCGCAGCTCCGCGATGACCTCGCGCGCCACGTCCAGACGGGCCGCCCGGTCCTCCTCGGACTCGGCCACGGCCGGACCGGCGAACAATTCCAGGTCGATACCGAACGCCAGCTCCGCGAACTCAGCCGCCGTAACGGCTTCATGACCAGCAACGATGCACTTCATGGGTCGTTTTCTCCTTCAACGTGGAACGGCCCGAACCGCACCCCCGGAGCTGCAACTCCGGGGGTGCTCGCCGATGGAACCGGGCAATCCGACTCCCCGCGCTCCCGTCCGTACGACAACCTGCGCAGTGCGCCGGTCGGACGGGCGGGAGAGGCAGCCGGCCGCAGCAGAAGGCTGCGAGGCCAGGAAAGGACCTGAGTTTTCAGGCGTCAGCCGCCGGTCCGGGCGGCGACGCCCACCGATGTCGTCGGCCCACGCCGACCTCCAAGGGCAGAAGGGACACGGCTTCACCGGCCCGCCGTTGGCACAGCAGGCCGGTCCCGAGCCGGGAGAGTCGGGTGCGTCATCGTCACTGCTCTGACGCCAGCAGGGCGGCGCGTACCAGGTGGCGCGCAAGAGGTCGGTTCCCACCGATCCCTTGGCGTTTCTCCAGGGCTGACACGCAAGGAAGTGGCCGCCAGCGGCCTTCACCCAGCCGCTACGGGGACGGGGGCTTGCACCCCGTCGAACTTGACGCTCTGTTGAGTTCTCAAAGAACGACCAGCTCAGGGGCTTACGGCGAGCCGTAGTAACCCTGCCTGGCATAAAGACTGACTCATCGGTGTTGGTGGTGTTGTACCAACAACTGCCATCCAGAGTGTTGCCTCAAGCTGTTGGGGCCGTCAAGGCGATAGGCGTATGTTGTTGGCACAAGTCAGCCAACTAGTGGGAGGCACGGTGCGGGAGCAGCGCCCGAGGTACCACCGGATCGCGGATGACCTGCGCGGACAGATCGAGCGGGGTGAGCTTGAGCCTGGCCAACAGCTCCCAACGGAGTTCGAGTTGGTCGAGCAGTACGAGGCGAGCCGGAACACGGTGCGGCTCGCATTGCGTCGACTGACGGAGGAAGGGCTCATCATCGCTGGTCAGGGGCGGGGAAGCTTCGTCCGCCGCAGCCTGACTCCGGCCATCTGGGACTGGTCAGTCCTGGAGTCTCGGGCTCGACACAAGACAGACGATCAAGGCGACCAGTGGGCCAGCATCGTGGCTGAAAGTGGTCGTCAACCTCGGCAAGAGGTGCGCGTATCGATCCGGCGCCCGCCGGCTGAGATCGCGGAGCGCTTGGGTCTGGACCCCGAGACCGCGTTGACGGTCGTACGGGAGCGCGTCCGCATAGTTGACCAGGACCCTTACGCCTTGGCTGACTCGTACTTCCCTGAGGAGTTGGTGCGGGGCACGCCGCTGATGCTCCCGGAGGACGTATCAGCCCCGGGTGGCGTGCTGGCCAGCGTTGGCCTTGTCCAGGCTCGCTATCGAGACGAAATCACCGTGCGGATGCCGACTCGTGCGGAGATCGAAAAGCTCTCGTTGCCCTCCGCCACTCCCGTGGCCGTGCACATGCGTACTGGCTACGACGAGAACGACTGCCCCCTGCGAGTAATGATCACGGTTCTTCCGGGAGACCGTCATGTCATCAGGTACGACGTTTCTGCCGAGTGAGCGCGTGTATCAGGAGCAAATCAGCGTGAAGGCTCTGACCAGCATTGACCCAACCTTGCCGACCGATCGGTTCCCAGAGCACGTCTGGTACACGTCTTATGGGTCCAACATGCATCTTGATCGGCTCGCCTGTTACATCCAGGGCGGCCGCCCTCCTGGTGGGGCGAGGGAGTACCCCGGGTGCCGGAACCCGGCGATGCCGTCCCGGTCTATCCCGGTCGAACTAAATGGCGCCATGTATTTTGCCACTCAGTCGCCTGTGTGGGGTGGAGGTAGGGCCTTCTATGACCCGCACGCGAGTGGCCGTGTGCTCGCCAGAGCCCATCTGGTGACCACTGACCAGTTCTCCGACATCGCTGCCCAGGAGATGTACAGGGGGCCTGGAGCTAGCCTTGACCTCGTGGACGTGCTGGCGCAGGGTCGGGCCGTATTGGGTGAAGGACGGTATGAAACGCTGGTCTGTGCTGGTCAGGTTGACGATCTGCCTGTACTAACCTTCACCGCACCCTGGGCAATGAACGAAGTGGGATGGGTTCCCCCATCGCTCGCATACGTACGCTTCTTGGCCTCCGGTCTGCTTTCCGCAGGTGCATGGGACCGGGATGCGATCGCCGCGTACGTCGCCTCTTGCCCGGGGGCGGCGGATCACTGGTCGGAAGAAGCTATTGCTGAGCTCTTGCGTGAACAGTCTTGACCGTCAGGGAACGCCTGCTGCCACTCCTGGTGGCGACGGCGGTATATGCCTGCGAGTGGCAAAGTGGCAGCCCACACTCTCGGAGGGCCGTGCCCAAGCGGATTGGCAGGGAGCGCCCACGGATTAAAAGACAGTCGCACCCTGCCGCGCCGGATCTGAGGGAGAACCGTAGACTCCCTCGACGTTGCTCTGTGTCCGCGCGGTTGAGCGTGCCCCTAGTCGTTCCCCTGAATATCGCTCACCACTCCGGTGATTTCCTTAACGATGGCAGTGCCAGACGTAATCGATTCTTGGACTACCACTGCACCGCCATTGAATGCCACACAGACAGCGATGAAGGTCAACCAACTCTTCTTCCAACGGCTAACGGTCTCCTGGTTTGCGTTTTGCATAGTCGCCGATGCTTGCGCAAGTGATCCAATTACACGACTTGCTTCGGCGGAAACGCGAGCACCGCCAAATAGATCAGCATTTTCAATCAGCCAAATTAGGTGCTCAAGTTGTGAGACCAAGCCATCCTTGACTGGACCGGAAATTTCCGATTCTTCCATGCTCTGAAGAAGGTCCAACCACTCACGACACTGCTCGGCAATGCCTTCGAGTTCGACACCGCGCGGCGCCGCCATTGATCCCACGAGACTGCCAGCAATGATATCTGCGGCTGCTTCAAGGTGGTCAAGCATATCTTGCCGAATGATTCCCTCAGCCGGCCTACCACTGTCCGTCCAGTTCGCTTGAGGTTGCACAAGAGATTGCCACCAGGAATTGACATAGCGAAGGGCACGCTCCCGAGGCCGCTCTGGGAGAGAATCCAACTGTTCGACTGTGGCTACCAACAAGTTCACGACTTCACCATGACGCTTAGCGAATTCCAATGACCCCCATTCGGCTTCAAGTACAGCACTCCATCCTGCCGCATATGTAGACTTTCCCGATTGCTGCACCCTGGACAGCAGCGTGTGCAAGTGATGGGGAGCAGTGTTCTCACTTGAAAAGCTCATGTTTTCCCTTGATGCATGCCCGACTGAACCGAGCGCCCTTCCAATATTGCGACGGTAGCACCAAGCCGACCGCCTTGGGAGCAGATCATCGAAGCCGGACGCGCAGGCCACTGACGAGGGAGGTCGCGACGTGTTGCAAGTTCAAGGCGAGCTGCAGTCAGGACGTGCGGAAGTGCCCATGCGACGTCCACCAGCGCGATACGATCGGGCAGCCCAAGTGTCCGTTTCCTCGGAGATTGCCATGGCCATCATCAAGCATGCTGCACGTCAGACCCTCGGCCAGCTAATTGGCGCCAACAATCCGGTTGTGACAGTTCCCAACGACAGCCAACGCCAATATGCATGGTCCAAGAAGGAAGTAGACACTTATTGGGAAGATATTCAAAAATTTAAGATCGCCAGGGAAACAGGCAAGGAATCGGCGTCAGAGTATTTTATCGGCCCAATTGTCACCATCACCGACGAGCACGTAAAGACTAGGTCGCTGCTTGATGGGCAGCAACGCTTGACCACATCAACGATTCTGATTGCAGTGATTCGCGACATTCTTTGGCGCATGGGATCCCCTGAATCTCGCGCCACAGCGAATAACATGCAACGTGACTACATTGCAAGAAAAGCGGGCCGTCGGGAGCCCATGGAATATTTCTTGGTATTGTCCCTTTTTGATCGAGACTTCTTCCGTGATTTCGTGCAAGATTGGAATGAGACAACTGGAAGTACGAGAGGTGTCGAAGAAGGTAAGCGCCCCTCGCACAGGCTAATCCGAGAGGCTTATTCCAACTTCGAGAGCAAGATCAGCTCTGAACTCTCATCAATCCCGGACGAAGATTCGCGATTGGATTGGCTTGACTCGCTATACGAATGCCTCATTAAGGGGCTGGTGTTCGTTGAGATTCAGACGCCGACTTCAAGTGACGCGAACGAAGTATTCGAAACGATCAACTCGCGTGGCAAGGATCTCTCAACTGTAGACCTTGTTCGAAATTTCTTGATGGCGGAGAGTCTTGACGAATCCTCAAAGCAGCGAGTAAACGACACCTGGAGGGTGCTACTTGACAACTTCGAAAAGCGAGAAGAAATCGAAAGGTTCTTGCGGCATTTTTGGGTGGCGCGACACGGTGACGTAAAGTCGCATAGTCTTTATGCGACGATTCGAGAGCAACTTACGAAGGAGTTTGCTAAAACACCGCAAACGTACTCACCCAAAGCGTTCGCGGCGGAGCTGGAGAGTGCTTCCCTGAGGTATGTTGACTTGATTCACTGCTCAACGGGCATTGAGGAATTCGACAACTCGTTGATGGACATCAAGGCGTTGAGCGCAGACGCGTTGCATCCATTGCTTCTGGCCGCATCTGAGAAAAACGACTACACCGAATTGCAGGATCTAGTAGAGGCATGCTTGAGCTACTATGTTCGGTGGACGGTCATTGGAAACAGGGAATCGACGGCACTCGAAGAGAACATTTTCGGAGTAGCAAAAGAGTTCGCTGGCGGTGCCGGAACTGCTTCAATCATGCGGCGTGTATGCGGCTGGATTCCCGACAATGATACATTCAAAGTGGAATTTGAAGAAAGGGCGCTCGCGAAAGCGTCGCAAGCGCGACATGTTCTCGAGAAGATCGAAGCTAATCTTCGCGCCAAGGCGGGAATGGACGAACTTGCTGTAGCAGGCCCTGGAAGGGTGCACGTCGAGAACATTTACCCGCATCAACCGGAGCAGGAAGTTCGACTGGAAGAGCACGAGACGTTGCTTCATCGGCTTGGTAACCTCACATTGCTCAGCGGTAGGAAGAATCAGGCTGTGACTAATCGCACTTACCCTGAAAAAAGCCAAATTTATGTGAACTCGACACTCCTTGTATCCTCTGATACTGGAATCGACCGACTCTGGGACTTCGATAACAATCGATGGAGGCCCGAGGGAATTCGAGAGAGGCAAGCTGAGATGGCACAGGTCGCTCTCGAAGTATGGCCGGATGCTAGTCACTGGTCTTGAACTCTCTAAGTTCCCACCTGTGTGCTCCACCGGGTGCACAGTGAAGACGAGGACTGGCAGGTGAGCCGAGAGCGGCCAGGTGTTCGTGCGGATCACCGGGAGAGTCTTGAAGGTGATCGCGCTGACGTACCAGAGTTGGCAGGAACCTCGGATGTCCAGAGCCCATTGGAGGGAACGTGCACGAGGATCGTTCCGCGTTAGAGCATGAGGAGCGCATTGTCTGGTCCGGAGACGTCGAGGGATTCGACTACGTCCGGCAGTCTGTATCGCGCTCTGTGTCCAGTCGCAGTGCACCCGTGCCGTGGAACGGTCCCGGCCGGCGAGTGGGCTACGCCGTACTTCGCAGTGATGCCCCAAGCGGGGAGGTTCCTGGCAAGTTCGTGCGGCGCGTCTTCTGGGTCAAGGAGCATGACCGGTCTGAGCAGCCAGACGGCTTGTACAAGACCTCGGCCCCCAGTGGGGCCGTAGACCCACGCTCGGTGGCTCCCGGTGTGTGGGGTGAGCTGACGGAGCGCGCATGGGGTGCGCCCCTCCCCGCTGCCGAATAGCGGAACCCGAAGATCGTTGAGGGCCGGTTTCCCCCAGGCGTCCCCCGGGGGCGAGGGGAAGTGAGAGATGCCCAGCTCACAGCCAGCACCGTCGGCCCGCTGTAAATCTGCCGGCTTCGCCTTCCCAGGTTCGAATCCTGGCGCCGCCACTTTGGGGAGACCCCCTCTACTCTGCGGAGACGCGGAGGAGAGGGGGTCTCTTCGTGTTCGAGGGTGATCGCCCGGGGGCGGGGCTATGAGGGCCAGCCGCCGTACGGGACGGTGATGAGTTCCATGGCGTGGCCTGTGGGGTCCATGAAGTAGACGCCGCGGCCGCCGTCATTGTGGTTGATGGTGCCCGGTTGCTTCTGGTGCGGGTCGGCGTAGTGCTCGATGCCTTGCTGCCTGATCCGTTCGTACGCCGCGTCGAACTGCTCCTCGGAGACGAGGAAGGCGTAGTGCTGCGGGGTGATGTGTTCCGCGGGGATCGTGGCGAAGTCCAGGGTGACGCCGTTGCTCAGGGCGACCGCGATGAAGGGGCCCCACTCGGTGGTGATCTCGAGGTCCAGCAGGCCCGCGAAGAACTCAGCGGATTCCCGGTTGTTCCGGGCGTGGACGATCGTATGGTTCAACTCGACTGACAAGGAATGCCTCCATGGGCATGTCCCGACACCTCCATGCCTCACCCAGCCGGTGACCGACACGCGATGTTGCCGTGGATCTTAGTCGGTCTCGCCTGCGGGGCGTATGCATGAAGCCGCGGTCGAACGCCCGTTCAGTCGGCTACTCCTCCACCGTCGGCTCGTCCACGCCCGCCCGTGCCGCCTTCTTCACGTCCGCCTCGACGTCGTGGCGCAGCTTCCCCTCGTCCTTGGCGTACTCGGTCACCGCGGACTGCACATCCCGTGCCAGGTCACGCCACGCCCGCCACGCGGTCTCGTAGGTGTCGGTCTGTTCCTTGGTCCACGGCTCCGCGGTGGGGGCCCCGAACGTGTCCCGCAGCTGCACGACCCTGACGTGGGCCTCGTTGGCCGTGCGCTGCTTCTCCACGAGTTCTTCGAAAGTGTGTGCCACGTGGTCGGATCCTAAGGAATCGGGCGCCTTTTCGCGCGCCGAGCAGGGTCCGTGAGCGGGTGTGTCGGCCGGCCAGGCCGGGGCGACCGCGCCGCAGCGACCACAGCGGGGGAGAGAGGGGGAGGGGGCAGAGGGGAGAATCGGGGAACGGTGGAAGCCGTCCGACCGGCCGCCGTAGCGAAGGAGTTGACAGACGTATGTCGTCCCGCCGCAGGAACTGTCCCGAGTGCCGTCGGGAGATCGCCGTCGTCGCGGGCCGCTTCGCACGCCACGACCCGCCCGGCGCGCGGGAGAACGGGGCGCTGACCTCCTGCCCCGGCTCCCGTAGGCAGGCCCAACTGGGCGCGGTCCAGGCGTCGTTGGACGGCCACGTCCTGCCGGACTTTCCCGGGCAACTGCCGCTGTTCTAGGACACCGTCCGTACGTCCATCCGGGTCACCAACCCGTCCCCGCCGAAGCGGTACACGTGTTCCACCGTGCCGGCCCAGTGATCCTCCTCCTCGGTCCGCAGCCCGTGCCGTACGGTCGCCACCACCGCGTCGCCGTCGTGGTCGAGCCGCAGGCCCTCCAGCCGTACGAGGGGATGGGCGGCGGTGAACTGCCGTGCCCAGTAGGCCTGTACCGCCTCCCGGCCGTGCAGCCGGGTCCCGTCCAGGACGTTCGGCCAGTCCACGTCGGGCGCGAGGCACCGTACGACGAAGGTGTCCCGCTCGTCCGTGGAGAACACCTCGTACATGCGGCGCAGCATGTCCTCGCGCGCGGCCGGCACGGTCGTCATGCTCAGTTCCCCGCGACCGACTTCACCGCCACCGACAGCGGCGTCGAGCCGCTGATCAGCTCCAGGGTCAGACCGGTCGTCGCCGGGGTGTCCAGGAGCTCCGCGAGCACGGCGGCCACGTCCTCGCGCGGGACCGGGCCGCGGCCCGTGTGCGCCTCCAGGCGGACGAGGCCGGTGCCCAGGTCGTCCGTCAGCGAACCGGGGCGCAGGATCGTCCAGTCCAGGGCGTCCTGAGCCCGCACGTACGCGTCGGCCTCGCCCTTGGCCCGCAGGTACACGTCGAACACCTCGTCGCCCCGGTGCTCCGGGTCCGCGCCCATGGAGGACACGACCACGAAGCGGCGTACGCCCGCCCGGACCGCGGCGTCCGCGAACAGCACGGCCGCTCCCTTGTCCACGGTGTCCTTGCGGGCCACCCCGCTGCCCGGGCCCGCGCCCGCCGCGAACACCGCCGCGTCCGCGCCCCGCAACCGCTCCGCGACCTCCTCGACGGAGGCCGACTCCAGATCCAGTACGACGGGTTCGGCGCCGACCTCCCGCAGGTCGCCGCCCTGTTCCGCCTTGCGGATGATCCCCGCGACCTCGTCCCCACGCCCGGCGAGCAGCCGCTCCAGCCGCAGCGCGATCTGACCATGACCACCAGCGATGACAATGCGCATGCCTTCGACCGTACGCCCGGACGGCCGCATCCGCCCCACCACCCCGGCCGCGCCACAGGAGTACGACGCGCCCTGACCCGCGCGCTCCTACGAGGGCTCCCCGCGCCCCTGCCGCGGCAACCCCAACTCCGTGGCCGCCGCCGAGTTGCAGTACTCCCGGACCGCGCTCGTCCGCGCCACCACGCGCCCCCGGTGGATCACGATCCGGCTGTACGCCAGTGACAGCGCGCCCGCCAGCCGGTCGCCGCGCACCGCGAGGAGTTCGGCGGGGAAGCCCGCCTCGACGCGGACCTCGGGCAGGCCCAGCGCCGCCCGCGCGGACGCGCTGACGGCGTCGTAGGCCTCCTCCGGCCGCAGGCCGTGGCGGGACGCGAGCAGGTAGGCCGCCTCCAGCGGGTCTCCGCGGCCCACCGGGTTCGACACGTCCCGCAGGGCGCCGCTGCCGGCCGCCACCCGTACCCCGGCTGCGCGCAACAGCCCGACCGGTGCCGTGTCGCGGCCCTCGACGCCCCCGCAGCCGCCCTGCGGGAGGCACACCACCGTCACCCCGGCCGCCGCGAGCTGGTCCGCGGTGCGGGAGGCCATGTCGGCGGGGAGCCGGGCGAGGCCACCGCACGGGCCGAGGGTGACGCCGGGGCGCAGCCCGCCGGCCATCGCCGCGAGGCGGGCGAGGCGGGCCGGGTCGTCGGCGTCGGTGTGCAGGTCGACGGGGCAGCCCTGCTCGGAGGCGACCTCCAGGACGGCCTCCACATAGCCCGTCGGATCGGGGTCCAGGTCGGGACAGCCGCCCACCACGCAGGCGCCCATCTTCACCGCGTCCCGCAGCACCGCAAGCCCGTCGGCTCCGGCCACCCCGGTCAGCACCCGCGGCACGGCCACCGTCGTCACCTCGGCGAGCCCCCGCAGCGAACGCCGGGCCTGCAGGACGGCGGTCAGGGCGCCGAGCCCCTGGACGTCGCCCACGCGCACGTGTGCACGCAGCGCGGTCGCCCCGTGCCCGAGTTGCAGCAGCGCGGCCTCCGTGGCCCGGCGCTGGACGTCCTCGGGGGCGTAGGAGACCGGCCCGTCGGCGTCGGCGGACAGCGCGGTGTCGGCGTGGGCGTGCGTCTCGGCCGGAGCGGGCAGGAGCAGATAGCCGCTGAGGTTCACCCGTGCGCCGTCGTCGGACGTCGTGCCCGTCACCGGAGGGCCCGCCAGGCTGCCCGCCGTGCCGACCGCCTCGATGCGCCCGCCGCCCAGCCGTACGTCCACCGTCCGGCCGTCGGTGAGCCGCGCCCCGCACAGCAGGAGGGCGGGCTCGGAGGGGCGGCCCGGCGGGGGCGACGAGGGGGGCGGCTGCGGCCTGCTGTCGGGCATCGGGCTCCAGGTGCTCGGGCTGTGGGGGCGAGGAACTCAAGATCACGCAGAGTGAGTCGAGCCTAGGGCGGCCCCTCGCTCCCGTCGGGGAGGAGGGCAATAGTCGTACCGGTGTGGCCGACCGTGTCCGAGGGGTGTCCGAGGCCGCTGGGAGGCCCGGGAACGGGCCCCGACGGGCGGCACGAAACGGATTTGGGTGAACGGCTGCCGAGCGTGTAATGTCTTCATCGCTCGCCCCAATAGCTCAGTCGGCAGAGCGTCTCCATGGTAAGGAGAAGGTCTACGGTTCGATTCCGTATTGGGGCTCTGGTGAGAGAGGTTCCCGTCGCGAGACGGGGCCCGATCCCACCGCAGCGGTGTAGCTCAGTCGGTAGAGCAAGCGGCTCATAATCGCTGTGTCACCGGTTCAAGTCCGGTCACCGCTACACGCAGTAGCCGATTGTGGGGTCGGTCCTTCGATCGGCTACTCTTTCTTGCGTTGAATCAGTCCTATCCGTTCGTCAAGGAGCACTCACGTGGCTGCCACCGACGTCCGCCCGAAGATCACGCTGGCCTGCGTGGAGTGCAAGGAGCGGAACTACATCACCAAGAAGAACCGGCGTAACAACCCGGACCGTCTTGAGATGAAGAAGCACTGCCCGCGTTGCAACGCGCACACCGCGCACCGCGAAACGCGATAAAACAGGCTCGTATGCGAGGCCGTCCCCGAGTGATCGGGGGCGGCCTCGTGTCGTTGAGCGACCCATACCGGTCAGTAGAGCAACGTAGAGCAACCAGGAGGTGCCGAGCCCATGGCGCTCGACCAGTCCTTCGTGGGGCGGACCTACCCGCCCACCGATCCCTATGAGGTCGGCCGGGAGAAGATCCGCGAGTTCGCCGAGGCGGTGGGGGACACCAATCCCGCGTACACGGACCCGGAGGCCGCCAAGGCGCTCGGCCATTCCGATGTGATCGCCCCGCCGACCTTCGTCTTCGCGATCACCTTCAAGGCCGCGGGGCAGGCTGTCGCGGACCCGCAGCTCGGCCTGGACTACAGCCGCGTGGTGCACGGCGACCAGAAGTTCGCCTACGTCCGCCCGGTGCGCGCGGGCGACCGGCTCACGGTCACCTCGACCATCGAGGCGATCAAGTCCCTCGCGGGCAACGACATCCTGGACATCCGGGGTGAGGTCCACGACGAGGCCGGCGAGCACGTCGTGACCACCTGGACCAAGCTGGTGGCCCGCGCGGCCGAGGAGGCGTGAGGACGCGATGACCGCGAAGATCGCTTACGACGAGGTCGAGGTCGGTACCGAGCTGCCGGCCCAGACCTTCCCTGTGACACGCGCCACCCTCGTCCAGTACGCGGGCGCGTCCGGGGACTTCAACCCGATCCACTGGAACGAGAAGTTCGCCAAGGAGGTCGGACTGCCGGACGTCATCGCGCACGGCATGTTCACCATGGCCGAGGCGATCCGCGTGGTCACCGACTGGGCCGGCGACCCGGGCGCCGTTGTCGAGTACGGCTGCCGCTTCACCCGCCCGGTCGTCGTCCCCAATGACGACCAGGGCGCCGTCATCGAGGTCACCGGCAAGGTCGGCGCCAAGCTCGACGACAACACCGTGCGGGTCGACCTGACGGCGACGAGCGACGGGCAGAAGGTACTGGGCATGTCACGGGCGGTCGTACGGCTGGCCTGACCGGCGCATGAAGGCATGAGGGCACGAGGGCATGAGCGCACGAGGGCATGAGCGCACGAGGGCATGAGCGCACGAGGGCATGAGGGCATGAGTAAGGGGCGTCCGCCCATGCGGGCGCCCCTTACCCGTACACCCCACGCGGGAGCCCTCCACAGCGGCCTCCACAGCGACCCCTTGACTTGGTTAGTGATTGAGTACTAACTTCGTCGTCGTGGTGAGGATGAGTGCAGAGGAGAGGCGCGAAAGCGTCATCCGCGCGGCGACCGCCGAATTCGCCCGCGGTGGCTATTACGGCACGTCGACCGAGGCGATCGCCAAGCGCGTCGGCGTCTCGCAGCCGTATCTCTTCCGCCTCTTCCCGAGCAAGAAGGCGATGTTCCTCGCGGCGGCCGAACGCTGCGTCGAGGACACCATCCGCACCTTCGGGGAGGCCTCCGAAGGGCTGGAGGGTGAAGAGGCCCTGCATGCCATGGCCAACGCGTACACCGAGGTGATCGCGCAACAGCCAGAACAGCTGATGCTGCAGATGCAGATGTACCTCGCCGTGGCGGCCGCGGAGCAAGACGGCGACCACGAGTTCGGGGCGGCGGTGCGCGCGGGCTGGATGCGGCTGTGGGACACCGTCCACCTGTCGCTGGGGGCCGACATCGACGAGACGACGCACTTCTTGGCGTCCGGGATGCTCATCAACTGCCTGGTGGCCATGGGGTTCCCCGCCGAGCACCGGGTGTGGGAGGGGATGTATCCGTCGGCGCGGGACACAGGCCGGCTGGAGAAGTAGGGCGGACGGGCAAGGGCGCAGCCGCCTTTCCCTGTTCGCAAAAGTTAGTAATCAATAACTAATCATCAGTGTCGATCGTCCCTGGGGGAGCGATGTCACAGAAGACCGCACCGACCACAGGTCGCGGAGGAGCCGCCTGGGCCCTCGTGATCACCAGCGTCGCCGGATTCATGGCGGCCCTCGACAACCTCGTCGTCACCACCGCCCTGCCCTCCATCCGCGAGGACCTCGGGGGAGCGCTGGACGACCTGGAGTGGACGGTGAGCGCCTACACGCTCACCTTCGCCGTCCTGCTGATGTTCGGCGCTGCGCTCGGCGACCGCTTCGGACGCCGTCGGCTCTTCCTCGCCGGGCTCACCGTCTTCACCGCAGCCTCCGCCGCGGCGGCCCTGGCGCCCGGCATCGGCTCCCTGATCGCCGCCCGGGCGGTGCAGGGCGTCGGCGCGGCCGTGCTGATGCCGCTGACGCTCACCCTGCTCACGGCCGCCGTTCCCGCCGCCAAGCGCGGGATGGCGTACGGCATCTGGGGCGCCGTCAACGGGCTTGCCGTCGCCTCCGGGCCCCTCATCGGCGGCAGCCTCACCGAGCACATCTCCTGGCAGTGGATCTTCTGGCTGAACGTCCCGCTGGGCCTCGCCCTGCTGCCGCTGGCCCGGCTGCGCCTCGCCGAGTCCCACGGAACCGGTGCCCCGCTCGACATCCCCGGCACCCTGCTCGCCAGCGGTGGCCTCTTCGGGATCGTCTACGGCCTGGTGCGCGGGCCGGCCGACGGCTGGACCAGCCCGATCGTGCTGATCGGTCTCTTCGCGGGCACCGCGCTGCTGGCCGGCTTCGTCCACCACGGCATCCGCGCCGAGACCCCGATGCTGCCGATGCGGCTCTTCCGCTCCCGCGCCTTCTCCGGGATCAACGCCGCGAGTCTGCTGATGTTCCTCGGGATGTTCGGGTCGATCTTCCTGCTCAGCCAGTACCTGCAGGGCGTGCTCGGCTACTCGCCCACCGAGGCGGGGCTCAGGATGCTGCCCTGGACCGGTATGCCGATGCTCGTCGCGCCGATCGCCGGCATCCTCTCCGACCGCATCGGAGGCAGGCCCGTCGTCGCCACCGGTCTGTTCTTCCAGGCCGCGGGGCTCGGCTGGATGGCCTTCGTGGTCACCGTCGACGCCTCGTACACCGTGCAACTGCCCGGCCTGATCATGAGCGGCATCGGTATGGCGCTGTTCTTCGCCCCCGCCTCGAACCTGGTGATGTCCAGCGTGCGGCCGCACGAGCAGGGCATCGCATCCGGTGCCAACAACGCGCTGCGTGAGGTGGGTGGGGCGCTCGGCATCGCGATCATGTCGTCGATCTTCTCGGCGCAGGGCGGGTACGAGAGCGGACAGGCCTTCGTGGACGGACTGCGGCCGGCGCTGGTCACGGGGGCCGGGGTGGTGGCGCTCGCGGGTGTCGCCGCGCTGCTGATTCCCGCGCGGCGGCGTGCCGCACAGGCCGTGAGGGACGCCGAGTCGGCCCGGGTCCTGGAAACCGCCGCTCACTGAGCGCGGTGCGCGCGGGTACGGCCCCGTCCCTGTCGGACGGGGCCGTACCCGCGCGCGTGGGCCGGCTCTTCCCGCCCGCTCAGCCGGCGGCGCCGAACCACATGGGCAGTCGGTCGAGCAACTCCTGCTGGTCCTCACCGGCCCACGCCACGTGGCCGTCCGGCCGCAGCAGCACCGCGGGCACGTCGAGTTCCTCGCTGACGTCGGCGACGTGGTCGACCCGGTCCTCCCAACCGGCCACCGAGAGCCGGCCGGTCTGGTCGAGCAGCAGTCCGCGGCCGCCGTGCATCAGCCCGTAGAGGCGCCCCCGCTTCAGCTCCACGTCCCGCAGTCGCCGGCCCAGGAGTTCGTGGCCCTCGCCGAAGTCGTAGCGGGTGCCGATGCCGGTGATCTTCTCGATCAGGTGGCGGTTGACCTCCTCGAAGTCCATCAGCTCCGCCACCAGCCGGCGCACCGCCTGCGGCCCCGGCTCCGTGGACATCAGTTGCATCTGCGCCCGGGTTTGGTCCAGCACGGCCGCGGCCACTGGGTGCCGTTCGGTCTCGTAGCTGTCGAGCAGCCCCTCGGGCGCCCAGCCGGCGACTTCGGCGGCCAGTTTCCAGCCGAGGTTGAACGAGTCCTGGATGCCGAGATTGAGGCCCTGACCGCCGGTCGGCGGGTGGACGTGCGCGGCGTCGCCGGCCAGCAGTACCCGGCCGACACGGTAGCGCTCGGCCTGCCGGGTGGCATCGCCGAAGCGGGACAGCCAGCGCGGCGAGTGCACGCCGAAGTCGGTGCCCGCGACGGCCCGCAACTGCTGCTTGAAATCCTCGAGCGTGGGCGGGACCGTGCGGTCCTCGGCCACTCCCTCGGCGGGCACGACGACGCGGTATACCCCCTCCCCGAAGGGTGCGAAGCCGAACCGCTTCTGGATCTTGCGGACTTCGGCCATCACGGGGGTCAGCGTCTCCCACGGCACGCCGATCTCCATCTCCCCCAGCAGCGTCTCGACCCTGCTGGGCTCGCCGGGGAAGCCGACACCGAGCAGTTTGCGCACCGTGCTGCGGCCGCCGTCGCAGCCGACGAGGTAGCGCGAGCGCAGCCGTGTGCCGTCAGCCAGCTCGGCCGTGACCCCGTTATCGTCCTGGCGCAGCCCGGCCAGCTCGCAGCCGCGTCGGATCTCGGCGCCGAGCTCGGTGGCGTGCTCGGACAGCAGACGATCGGTGACAGGCTGCGGGATGCCGAGGACGTACCCGTGAGCGGTGTCCAGCCGATCGGGCCAGGGCTTGTCGATGCCGGCGATGAAACCGCCGACCCTGTACTGCTTGCCGAGCGCGAGGAACCTCTCCAGCAGACCCCGCTGGTCCATCACCTCGATGCTGCGCGCGTGCAGTCCGAGCGCGCGGACCACCTTGGTCGGCTCCGCCTCCTTCTCCAGCACCAGCACGTGCACACCGTGCAGCCGCAGCTCGGCGGCCAGCATCAAGCCGGTCGGTCCACCGCCCGCGATGATGACGTCGATCATCACAACCCCCATTTGTTTGCGCAGGTCCTCGCTTCGGCCGGTGATTCTCCGGTACGACCGGGGCCTTGCCGCAAGCCCCCCGGTGCGCTATAAGTTGAGAGTGGCAAGGAGTGGCTGACCTCCTTGCCTTCGCTGTTTCCCGGCGCCTTCGCCTGTTTCTCGGCGTCTGTGGCGTCAGTGGCGTCTCGTAGTCTTGGGCCCGTGTTGGAACTCCACGATGCCCCTCTCGCTCCGCTGACCACCTTCCGGCTGGGTGGGCCCGCGACCCGGCTGCTGACCGCCGCGACCGACGCCGAGGTGATCGACGCCGTGCGCGAGGCCGACGCCGCCGGGACACCGCTGCTGGTCGTCGGGGGCGGGTCGAACCTGGTGATCGGCGACAAGGGCTTCGCGGGGACCGCTCTGCGCGTTGCCACGCGCGGGTTCGAGCTCGTCGGCACGCGTCTGGAACTCGCGGCCGGCGAGGTGTGGACGGACGCCGTGGCCCGGACCGTCGAGGCGGGGCTGGCCGGCGTCGAGTGCCTGGCCGGCATCCCCGGTTCGGCCGGTGCGACGCCGATCCAGAACGTGGGGGCGTACGGCCAGGAGGTCTCCTCCACGATCACCGAGGTGATCGCCTACGACCGCCACGCGGGTGAGACGGTCACCCTGACGAACGCCGAGTGCGCCTTCTCCTACCGCCACAGCCGCTTCAAGGCCGACCCCGAGCGGTACGTCGTTCTGCGCGTCCGCTTCGAGCTGGAGGACGCGGGCGGACTGTCGGCGCCCCTCAAGTACGCCGAGACCGCCCGCGCGCTCGGCGTGGAGGCCGGCGACCGCGTGCCGCTCGCCGACGCCCGCGAGACCGTGCTGAAGCTGCGCGCGGGGAAGGGCATGGTGCTGGACCCCGAGGACCACGACACCTGGTCGGCCGGATCGTTCTTCACCAACCCGATCCTCACCGACGCCGACTTCGCCGTCTTCCACGCGCGCGTGAAGGAGTGCCTGGGCGACGATGTCGTACCGCCCGCCTACCCGGCCGGAGACGGGCACACCAAGACCTCCGCCGCCTGGCTGATCGACAAGGCGGGCTTCACCAAGGGCTACGGCAGCGGCCCCGCCCGCATCTCCACCAAGCACACGCTCGCCCTCACCAACCGGGGGGAAGCGACCACCGAAGACCTGCTGGCGCTGGCCCGCGAGGTCGTCGCCGGGGTGCGCGAGGCGTTCGGGATCACGCTGGTCAACGAACCCGTGACGGTCGGCGTCAGTCTCTAGTACGGCCCCTGGCCCGGCTGCGCCAGCCAGTCGTCCACACCCGACAGCAGCTTGTTCTTCACGTCCTCCGGCGCCGCCGAGCCCCGTACCGACTGGCGGGCGAGTTCGGCGAGTTCCTCGTCGGTGAAGGCGTGGTGGCGGCGGGCGATGTCGTACTGGGCGGCCAGACGGGAGCCGAACAGCAGGGGATCGTCGGCGCCGAGGGCCAGGGGGACGCCTGCCCCGAAGAGGGTGCGCAGGGGGACGTCCTCGGGTTTCTCGTAGACCCCCAGGGCCACGTTCGACGCGGGGCACACCTCGCACGTCACGCCCCGCTCCGCCAGGCGCTTCAGCACGCGCGGGTCCTCCGCCGCCCGTACGCCGTGGCCGATGCGGTGCGCGTGCAGGTCGTCCAGGCAGTCGCGGACCGAGGAGGGGCCGGTCAGCTCACCGCCGTGCGGCGCGGACAGCAGGCCGCCCTCCCGCGCGATCGCGAAGGCACGGTCGAAGTCCCTCGCCATGCCCCGGCGCTCGTCGTTGGAGAGCCCGAACCCGACCACACCCCGGTCGGCGTAGCGCACGGCCAGCCGGGCCAGCGTGCGGGCGTCCAGGGGGTGCTTCATCCGGTTCGCGGCCACCAGGACCCGCATGCCCAGGCCCGTGTCGCGCGACGCCGTCTCCACGGCGTCCAGGATGATCTCCAGAGCGGGGATCAGACCGCCCAGGCGAGGCGCGTACGACGTCGGGTCCACCTGGATCTCCAGCCAGCCCGAGCCGTCCCGCACGTCCTCCTCGGCGGCCTCGCGGACCAGGCGCTGGATGTCCTCCGGCTCCCGCAGGCACGACCGGGCGGCGTCGTACAGGCGCTGGAAGCGGAACCAGCCCCGCTCGTCCGTCGCCCGCAACTTCGGCGGCTCCCCGCTCGTCAGCGCCTCCGTCAGCGTGTCGGGCAGGTGCACGCCGTACTTGTCGGCCAGTTCCAGCACGGTGCCGGGCCGCATCGAACCGGTGAAGTGCAGGTGCAGATGGGCCTTCGGAAGGTCAGAGACATCACGTACACGCTCCATCCGAAGATCCTGCCGTACGTCGCGGCCGTCCCGGTAGCCGATTCACCTTTAGTGGTCTTGCTCGCACAGAACAACGGCCCCGGCCCACTCAAACCGAGTGGGCTGGGGCCGTCATGTCGAGACCTCAGGCCTTCGCCTCCGCCAGCAGCTTCTGGATCCGGCTCACGCCCTCGACGAGGTCCTCGTCCCCCAGGGCGTACGACAGCCGCAGATAGCCCGGGGTGCCGAACGCCTCGCCGGGTACGACCGCGACCTCGGCCTCCTCCAGGATCAGCGCGGCCAGCTCGACGGTGTCCGCCGGGCGCTTGCCGCGGATCTCCTTGCCGAGCAGCCCCTTCACCGAGGGGTAGGCGTAGAACGCGCCCTCGGGCTCCGGGCAGACCACGCCGTCGATCTCGTTGAGCATCCGCACGATCGTCTTGCGGCGCCGGTCGAAGGCCTCACGCATCTTCGCCACGGCGTCCAGGTCGCCGGAGACGGCGGCCAGGGCGGCCACCTGGGCCACGTTGGACACGTTCGACGTGGCGTGCGACTGCAGGTTCGCCGCGGCCTTGACGACGTCCTTCGGGCCGATGACCCAGCCCACGCGCCAACCCGTCATCGCGTACGTCTTGGCGACACCGTTGACCACGATGGTCTTGTCGGCCAGCTCGGGCACGACCACCGGCAGGGAGTGGAACTCCGCGTCGCCGTAGACCAGGTGCTCGTAGATCTCGTCGGTCAGGACCCACAGGCCCTTCTCGGCGGCCCAGCGGCCGATCTCCTCGATCTGCGCGCGCGTGTAGACCGCGCCGGTCGGGTTGGAGGGGGAGACGAACAGCAGCACCTTGGTGTTCTCGGTGCGGGCCGCCTCCAGCTGCTCCACGGAGACGCGGTACCCGGTGGTCTCGTCGGCGACGACCTCGACCGGGACACCGCCGGCGAGGCGGATCGACTCCGGGTACGTCGTCCAGTACGGCGCCGGGACGATGACCTCGTCGCCCGGGTCGAGGATCGCGGCGAACGCCTCGTAGATGGCCTGCTTGCCACCGTTGGTCACCAGGACCTGGGAGGCGTCGACCTCGTAGCCGGAGTCGCGCAGCGTCTTCGCGGCGATCGCGGCCTTCAGCTCGGGCAGGCCGCCGGCCGGCGTGTAGCGGTGGTACTTGGGGTTCTTGCAGGCCTCGATCGCGGCGTCGACGATGTAGTCGGGCGTCGGGAAGTCGGGTTCACCCGCGCCGAAGCCGATCACCGGACGCCCGGCGGCCTTGAGGGCCTTCGCCTTGGCGTCCACGGCAAGGGTCGCGGACTCGGAGATCGCGCCGATGCGGGCGGAGACCCGGCGCTCGGTGGGAGGGATTGCAGCGCTCATGGGCCCCATCGTTTCAGACCGGAAACTCCCCGGGCACGCGGGTTTCACAGACTGAACAGCACCGGACCAGGTCCTGAACAAGTGTCCGAAAACCGGGCAGTGGCCTGGGCGATCTTGCCCCTCCCGCCCGCCGATCCTCCGGTCGCGGGGGCCGAACGGCCACTTTCTGTTCGACGAGGCGCTCAGGAACACGTACACTCTCACCTCGTTGGCCTCCAACAGCCGTGCCACCGGTGCACACCGAGCACTCGGTCGGATGCGGTACGTTGGGGACACACAAAGGGTCGTAGCTCAATTGGTAGAGCACTGGTCTCCAAAACCAGCGGTTGGGGGTTCAAGTCCCTCCGGCCCTGCTACACACACCTTCGCCAGGATGTGTGCGCATGTACGTACAGTAATGCACCGCCGTGCGGCTCAGACCGGGCGCGGCACGGCCACGACCCGGGAACAGGTGAGGACGAATGGCGGACGCCGTGGGCTCCATCGATACGCCTGATGCCCAGGACGAGGCGCCCGAGTCCAAGAAGAAGGCTCGTAAGGGCGGCAAGCGCGCCAAGAAGGGCCCGCTGAAGCGCCTCGCGCTCTTTTATCGTCAGATTATCGCTGAACTTCGCAAGGTCGTCTGGCCGACGCGTAATCAGCTGACGACGTACACGACCGTTGTGATCGTCTTCGTCGTCATCATGATCGGCCTTGTGACCGTGATTGACTATGGACTCAGCCACGCCGCCAAGTACGTCTTCGGCTGAGCCTAGAGCGAAGGGCGCCGAGGTACCCGGCGCCCCTTTTCGCATGTTCCACCCCTATGTATCCAGGAAGAAGCAGCCATCGTGTCTGACCCGAACCTGAACGACGCCATCGAGCCCGACGAGTCGGTCGATGACGAGCTCGACATCGTCGAGGGCGCGGACGAGCAGGACGAGTTCGAGGCTGCCGAGGCCGAAGCGGGGGAGCCGGCCGAGGAGGCCGCCCTGACCGTCGTGGACGAGAACGACGACGAGGACGAGGACGAGGTCGCCGCGGAAGAGGCGCCCGAGGAGGAGTCCGAGGAAGAGTCCGAGCCCGTCGACCCCATCGAGGCCCTGCGCGAGGAACTGCGCACCCTGCCCGGCGAGTGGTACGTCATCCACACCTACGCCGGCTACGAGAACCGCGTGAAGACCAACCTCGAGCAGCGCGCCGTCTCGCTGAACGTCGAGGACTACATCTTCCAGGCCGAGGTGCCGCAGGAAGAGGTCGTCCAGATCAAGAACGGCGACCGCAAGACCATCCGCCAGAACAAGCTTCCCGGCTACGTCCTGGTGCGCATGGACCTGACCAACGAGTCCTGGGGCGTCGTCCGCAACACCCCGGGTGTCACCGGTTTCGTGGGCAACGCCTACGACCCGTACCCGCTGACGCTGGACGAGATCGTCAAGATGCTCGCCCCGGAGGCCGAGGAGAAGGCCGCCCGCGAGGCCGCCGAGGCCGAGGGCAAGCCGGCTCCGCAGCGCAAGGTCGAGGTCCAGGTGCTGGACTTCGAGGTGGGTGACTCGGTCACCGTCACCGACGGCCCGTTCGCCACGCTGCAGGCGACCATCAACGAGATCAACCCCGACTCGAAGAAGGTCAAGGGCCTCGTGGAGATCTTCGGCCGCGAGACCCCGGTCGAGCTGAGCTTCGAGCAGATCCAGAAGAACTAGCTTCTTCCGGAAGATACGCCTCCGACCAGGTCAGGCATCGCGCGCGAGCGACCGCCTGACCTGCTCGGTTTTTGGCCGCGCATCTATACCCGTTATCGTTGTGCGGTATGCCTGCGTCCAGAAGAGCAATCTGAGCGCAGGTAGGACCCGAAGAGAGGAACCGGAGAGCAATGCCTCCCAAGAAGAAGAAGGTCACGGGGCTCATCAAGCTCCAGATCCAGGCCGGTGCGGCCAACCCGGCTCCGCCGGTCGGCCCCGCGCTGGGTCAGCACGGCGTCAACATCATGGAGTTCTGCAAGGCCTACAACGCCGCGACCGAGTCGCAGCGCGGTTGGGTCATCCCGGTGGAGATCACGGTCTACGAGGACCGCTCCTTCACCTTCATCACCAAGACGCCTCCGGCCGCCAAGATGATCCTCAAGGCCGCGGGCATCGAGAAGGGCTCCGGCGAGCCGCACAAGACCAAGGTCGCCAAGATCACCGAGGCGCAGGTCCGCGAGATCGCCCAGACCAAGCTGCCCGACCTCAACGCCAACGACCTGGACGCCGCCGCGAAGATCATCGCCGGTACCGCGCGTTCCATGGGCGTCACGGTCGAGGGCTGACCCCCACCTTCGTAGAAGTAATGCGGCCTCGGCCGCACGTGGAAGGGCCTGCTCGGCCCGTACCACGACTCCTTCAGAACACACAGGAGCAGTAGTGAGCAAGCGCAGCAAGTCTCTCCGCGCTGCGGACGCCAAGGTCGACCGGGAGAAGCTCTACGCCCCGCTCGAGGCCGTCCGTCTCGCCAAGGAGACCTCCACGACCAAGTTCGACGGCACCGTCGAGGTCGCCTTCCGTCTGGGTGTCGACCCGCGCAAGGCCGACCAGATGGTCCGTGGCACCGTGAACCTTCCGCACGGCACCGGTAAGACCGCCCGGGTCCTGGTCTTCGCGACCGGTGACCGTGCTGCGGCCGCGGAGGCCGCCGGCGCCGACATCGTCGGCTCCGACGAACTGATCGACGAGGTCGCCAAGGGCCGCCTGGACTTCGACGCCGTCGTCGCCACCCCGGACCTCATGGGCAAGGTCGGCCGCCTCGGCCGCGTGCTCGGTCCGCGTGGTCTGATGCCGAACCCGAAGACCGGCACCGTCACCCCCGACGTGGCCAAGGCCGTCACCGAGATCAAGGGCGGCAAGATCGAGTTCCGCGTCGACAAGCACTCGAACCTGCACTTCATCATCGGCAAGACCTCGTTCGAGGACGACAAGCTGGTGGAGAACTACGGCGCGGCCCTGGAGGAGATCCTCCGTCTGAAGCCGTCCGCCGCCAAGGGCCGCTACATCAAGAAGGCCGCCGTCAGCACCACCATGGGTCCCGGCATCCCGGTCGACCCGAACCGCACCCGTAACCTCCTCGTGGAGGAGGACCCGGCCGCCGTCTGAGCCCCGCGCTCACCCCGGTAGCCGCGTTCGGAACGCGTCAGGAAGGGCGGGCCCCGCAACCTCTCGAGGTGCGGGGCCCGTCCTTTTCTTTGTGCGCTCTTGTGTGGCCCATGGACACGGCTGTCAGTGCCCTGGGTTAGCGTGCGACCACAGCAATCGCTTAGGGGTGGGACAAAAATGAAGAGCACGAGTGCGCGGCGCGCGGCCCTGTCGCTCGCGGTGGCGGCCGCGCTGACCGGGTTGGCCGCCTGTTCGTCCTCCGGTGGCTCGGACGGGGGCGGCAAGCAGGACGAGGGCAAGGCGGCGGGCAAGGGCACGACCCACGCCGACCCGATAGCCGCCCTGCGCTCCGCCGAGCAGTCCACGGACAAGGCCGACTCCGCCAAGGTCGAGGCCACGACCGTGATGGGCTCGATGATGTCCCTGAAGGCGGAGGGCGCCCTCTCCTGGAGCGACGGCCTGGGCGGCAACCTCACCCTCACGTACACAGGCGGCACCGTGGCCGACACGATGCGCAAGCAGCTGGGCACCACGTCGATGGAGGCCCGGTACCTGCCCGACGCGTACTACGCGAAGATGGGCGAGAAGTTCGCCCAGCAGGCGGGCGGCAAGCACTGGATCCGGTACGCGTACGACGACCTGGAGAAGCTCGCCGGCAGCTCCGGCGCGTACCTCAAGGACCAGATGCAGAACACCACGCCCAACCAGTCGGTGAAGCTGCTGCTGGCCTCCGGGGACGTGAAGAGGGTCGGCGAGGAGACGGTGCGTGGCGTGCACACCACCCACTACGCGGGCACGGTGAAGGTCGCCGACCTGGCCGCCAAGAACTCCAACCTCAGCGCGAGCCAGCTCGCCGCCCTGAGGAAGCAGCTGGAACAGGCCGGCGTCAGCACCGAGACCATCGACATCTGGGTCAACGACCAGGACCTGCTGGTCAAGAAGATCGAGAAGGGCGAGATGGCGACCGGCGAGCTCACCCAGACCGCGTACTACAGCGACTACGGCGTGAAGGTCTCCGCGCAGGAGCCGCCGGCGGGTGACACGGAGGACTTCCAGGCCCTGCTGAAGAAGCAGGGCGGCGTCACGTCCTGATCCCGCCGATCCTGCTGATCCCCCAGAAAGCACAGGATCGTTAATCACAGGACTGTTCGATTCTCCTGGGATAGGCTCACGGCTCCGGCTGGCTGTGTGCCAGCCGTGCGTTTCCTGGGGGGAATCGATGAAGACTGCCGTACGTCGTCCGGTGCACGCTCGTCCCGCGCACGCCCGCGCCGCGGGCGCCGGGCTGGCCGCCCTGCTGCTCGCCGCCGGCGCGACGGGGTGCGGCTCGGAGGAGTCGCCCGCCATGTCGCCCGTGGCGGCCGTCGCCAAGGCGGCGAAGAAGACCGAGGCGATCAGCTCGCTGCGCTACGAGATGAGCGGCGACATACCGGGGGAGGGCCACGTCGAGGCCGAGGCGGCGATGCGCATGAAGCCCCTGGCCATGAGCATGAAGATCAGCATGCCCGACGACCCCGAGGTCAAGGGCACGGTGGAGATGCGGATCATCGGCAAGGCGCTCTACATCGGCGGCGACGCGGTCGCCGGTGAGATGGACGGCAAGAGCTGGATGAAGCTCGGCGCCTCCGAGCTGGGCGGCGCCGACAAGGGTATGAAGTCCGACGCCAAGGGCCTCGCCCAGGCCGACCGCAACCCGACCTCGGAGGTTGCCTTCCTCAGCGGCGCCAAGGACGTCGAGAAGGTCGGCGCCGAGACGATCGACGGGGTGAAGACCACCCACTACAAGGGCACCGTCACCCTCGATGACATACGCGACACCTTCAAGGGCAAGGACAAGGCCACTCGCGAGCGCCGCGAGAAGAGCATGAAGCAGTACGAGGACATGGGCGTCGACAGCTTCGTCATGGACATGTGGGTCGACGGTGACGATCACACCAAGCGGTTCCGCATGCGCGGCGACGCCGACAAGGGCAAGCTCGACATGACGCTCACCTTCCTCGACCTCAACAAGCCGGTCACCATCACGGCGCCGCCCGCGAAGGACACCATGGACCTGGCCGAGATGATGAAGGACCTCGACAAGGCCTGAGCCCGGGCCCCGTACGGGCGGATTTGCTCGACGGGGACCCGTTCACGTACTCTCCTACAGAAGCCAAAGACCGCTGGTCGTTGCCGTGCGCTCGTGAGAGGGCCCGGTGGCCGAAGGATCCGCTGAACAGCGGACGACCCGCGCAGGTGACAGTGGAAGTCGCTCCCGGAGATCGCCGCCCATGTGCGTGCGACCGCCCGGTCGAGCTACGCCCCGTGCGCCTGCGCCGGGGCGTTTCGTTTACCCCAGCCCCTTCCGAGCGGTCGTCATTCACCCGGAAGGAGGCCGACGCTCATGGCAAGGCCCGACAAGGCTGCCGCGGTGGCCGAGCTGACGGAGCAGTTCCGCAGCTCGAACGCCGCCGTGCTGACCGAGTACCGGGGTCTCACCGTGGCGCAGCTCAAGACGCTGCGCCGTTCGCTCGGTGAGAACGCCCAGTACGCCGTGGTGAAGAACACGCTGACCAAGATTGCGGCCAACGAGGCCGGGATCTCGACGCTCGACGACCTGTTCAACGGTCCGACGGCGGTCGCCTTCGTCACCGGTGACCCGGTGGAGTCGGCGAAGGGTCTTCGTGACTTCGCCAAGGACAACCCGAACCTCGTCATCAAGGGCGGTGTCCTTGACGGCAAGGCGCTGTCCGCCGACGAGATCAAGAAGCTCGCGGACCTCGAGTCCCGCGAGGTTCTGCTCGCCAAGCTGGCGGGCGCCCTGAAGGGCAAGCAGACGCAGGCTGCTCAGGTCTTCCAGGCGCTCCCGTCGAAGCTCGTCCGCACCGTGGACGCGCTTCGCGCCAAGCAGGACGAGCAGGGCGGTGCCGAGTAATTCGGCTCGCGCAATGACCGCCGCCTGAGGCGACGGTCACAGCGGGCCGAACGTACGCCCGCCAGACATGTACATCCGGCACCAGCCGAATTAGTGGAAGGAAAGCCATCGTGGCTCTCACCCAGGACGAACTGCTCGCCGAGTTCGAGGGCATGACCCTCATCCAGCTCTCCGAGTTCGTGAAGGCCTTCGAGGAGAAGTTCGACGTCACCGCCGCCGCCGCGGTCGCCGCCGCTCCGGCCGGCCCGGCCGCCGCCGTCGAGGCCCCGGAGGAGAAGGACGAGTTCGACGTCATCCTCACCGGTGCCGGCGACAAGAAGATCCAGGTCATCAAGGTCGTGCGCGAGCTGACCTCCCTGGGTCTGAAGGAGGCCAAGGACCTCGTGGACGGCGCCCCGAAGCCCGTTCTCGAGAAGGTCGCCAAGGACGCCGCCGAGAAGGCCGCCGAGTCCCTCAAGGGCGCCGGCGCCTCCGTCGAGGTCAAGTAAGACCTTCGCGAAGGCAGAAACAGCCCTCTAGGGCTGTAACGCTCACGCACTGAAGAGCGATCATCCATCCGGGTGGTCGCTCTTCGGCGTTTCTCGGGGGTCGGCCACGGTTACCTTGCACCTCGGTTGCCGAGGGGTATGGTGATCTTCGTTGTGTCTCCGGGTGCCCCGGGTTCGGGCTGGGGGGCCTTGACGAACCGCACGCAGCGCGCAATTCTCAGGACGCGTCGTCACAACGATCCGGGTTCCGAGGCATGGATCGACGGCGAAGAGGGCAGTATCACCGTGCGTTGAGGGCAAGCAGACCGAGGGCGTTGAGAACAACGAGGGTCTCGAAAAACCCGCACTGGACATCAGTGTGCCAAGTGGCTACACTGACCCTTTGCGCTGCCTGTTAGCTGTCCCCTGCCCGTCACCAGGGGCATGCCCTCACTTGAGTCCGGACGATCAGAAGACCCCTCACCTGGGATCTCTGTCTCTGTGCGCAAGAGAGGGGCCGGTACGCGCGTAGTGAGTCCGAGCCCTCGGAAGGACCCCCTCTTGGCCGCCTCGCGCAACGCCTCGATCGCGAATACGAACAACGCTGCCAGCACCGCCCCGCTGCGCATCTCCTTTGCAAAGATCAAGGAGCCCCTCGAGGTTCCCAACCTGCTCGCGCTGCAGACCGAGAGCTTTGACTGGCTGCTCGGAAACACCGCCTGGCAGAGTCGGGTCGAGGCGGCTCTGGAGTCCGGTCAGGACGTCCCCACCAAGTCCGGTCTGGAGGAGATCTTCGAGGAGATCTCTCCGATCGAGGACTTCTCCGGGTCGATGTCGCTGACGTTCCGCGACCACCGTTTCGAGCCGCCGAAGAACAGCATCGACGAGTGCAAGGAGCGCGACTTCACGTACGCCGCCCCGCTCTTCGTGACGGCCGAGTTCACCAACAACGAGACCGGCGAGATCAAGTCCCAGACGGTCTTCATGGGCGACTTCCCGCTCATGACCAACAAGGGCACCTTCGTCATCAACGGCACCGAGCGTGTCGTGGTGTCGCAGCTGGTTCGTTCGCCGGGTGTCTACTTCGATTCCAGCATCGACAAGACGTCCGACAAGGACATCTTCTCGGCCAAGGTCATCCCGTCCCGGGGTGCCTGGCTGGAGCTGGAGATCGACAAGCGCGACATGGTCGGTGTCCGCATCGACCGCAAGCGCAAGCAGTCCGTCACCGTCCTCCTGAAGGCGCTCGGCTGGACCACCGAGCAGATCCTCGAGGAGTTCGGCGAGTACGAGTCCATGCGCGCCACCCTGGAGAAGGACCACACCCAGGGGCAGGACGACGCGCTGCTCGACATCTACCGCAAGCTGCGTCCGGGCGAGCCCCCCACGCGTGAGGCCGCGCAGACGCTTTTGGAGAACCTGTACTTCAACCCCAAGCGATACGACCTGGCCAAGGTCGGCCGCTACAAGGTCAACAAGAAGCTGGGTGCGGAGGCTCCGCTCGACGCGGGCGTCCTGACCGTCGAGGACGTCATCTCGACGATCAAGTACCTGGTGAAGCTGCACGCGGGTGAGACCGAGACGACCGCCGACAGCGGTCAGACGATCGTCGTCGAGACCGACGACATCGACCACTTCGGCAACCGTCGTCTGCGCAGCGTCGGCGAGCTCATCCAGAACCAGGTCCGTACGGGTCTGGCGCGTATGGAGCGCGTCGTCCGCGAGCGCATGACGACTCAGGACGTCGAGGCGATCACGCCGCAGACGCTGATCAACATCCGGCCGGTCGTCGCCTCCATCAAGGAGTTCTTCGGCACCAGCCAGCTGTCGCAGTTCATGGACCAGAACAACCCGCTGTCGGGTCTCACCCACAAGCGCCGTCTGTCGGCTCTTGGCCCGGGTGGTCTCTCCCGTGAGCGGGCCGGCTTCGAGGTCCGTGACGTGCACCCGTCTCACTACGGCCGCATGTGCCCGATCGAGACGCCCGAAGGCCCCAACATCGGTCTGATCGGTTCGCTCGCCTCCTACGGCCGCGTCAACGCGTTCGGTTTCGTGGAGACGCCGTACCGCCGGGTCACCGACGGTGTCGTCACCGACGAGGTCGACTACCTGACGGCCGACGAGGAGGACCGCTTCGTCATCGCGCAGGCCAACGCCACGCTCAACGACGACATGCGCTTCGCCGAGAACCGCGTCCTGGTCCGCCGCCGTGGCGGTGAGGTCGACTACGTCGCCGGTGACGACGTGGACTACATGGACGTCTCGCCGCGCCAGATGGTGTCGGTCGCGACCGCCATGATCCCGTTCCTCGAGCACGACGACGCCAACCGTGCCCTCATGGGCGCGAACATGATGCGTCAGGCCGTGCCGCTCATCAAGTCCGAGTCCCCGCTCGTCGGCACCGGCATGGAGTACCGCTCCGCCGTCGACGCCGGCGACGTGGTCAAGGCCGAGAAGGCGGGTGTGGTCCAGGAGGTCTCCGCGGACTACATCACCACCGCCAACGACGACGGCACGTACATCACGTACCGGCTGGCCAAGTTCGCCCGCTCCAACCAGGGCACCTCGGTCAACCAGAAGGTCATCGTCAACGAGGGCGACCGGATCATCGAGGGCCAGGTCCTCGCCGACGGTCCGGCCACCCAGAACGGCGAGATGGCGCTCGGCAAGAACCTGCTGGTCGCGTTCATGCCGTGGGAGGGTCACAACTACGAGGACGCGATCATCCTGTCGCAGCGCCTCGTGCAGGACGACGTCCTCTCCTCGATCCACATCGAGGAGCACGAGGTCGACGCCCGTGACACCAAGCTCGGCCCCGAGGAGATCACCCGGGACATCCCGAACGTCTCCGAGGAGGTCCTCGCAGACCTCGACGAGCGCGGCATCATCCGTATCGGTGCCGAGGTCATCGCCGGTGACATCCTCGTCGGCAAGGTGACCCCGAAGGGTGAGACCGAGCTGACGCCGGAGGAGCGCCTGCTGCGCGCGATCTTCGGTGAGAAGGCCCGTGAGGTCCGTGACACCTCGCTGAAGGTGCCGCACGGCGAGACCGGCAAGGTCATCGGTGTGCGCGTCTTCGACCGCGAGGAGGGCGACGAGCTTCCCCCCGGTGTGAACCAGCTGGTGCGCGTGTACGTGGCGCAGAAGCGCAAGATCACCGACGGTGACAAGCTCGCCGGCCGTCACGGCAACAAGGGTGTCATCTCCAAGATCCTGCCCATCGAGGACATGCCGTTCCTCGAGGACGGGACCCCGGTCGACATCATCCTCAACCCGCTCGGTGTGCCGTCCCGAATGAACCCGGGACAGGTTCTGGAGATCCACCTCGGCTGGCTCGCCAGCCGTGGCTGGGACGTCTCCGGTCTCGCCGACGACTGGGCGCAGCGTCTGCAGGTCATCGGCGCCGACTCCGTCGCCCCCGGCACCAACGTCGCGACCCCGGTCTTCGACGGTGCCCGCGAGGACGAGCTCGCCGGTCTGCTCCAGCACACCATCCCGAACCGCGACGGCGAGCGCATGGTGCAGCCGACCGGCAAGGCGAGGCTGTTCGACGGCCGCTCCGGCGAGCCGTTCCCGGACCCGATCTCCATCGGGTACATGTACATCCTCAAGCTCCACCACCTGGTCGACGACAAGCTGCACGCCCGTTCGACCGGTCCGTACTCGATGATCACCCAGCAGCCGCTGGGTGGTAAGGCCCAGTTCGGTGGCCAGCGGTTCGGCGAGATGGAGGTGTGGGCGCTGGAGGCTTACGGCGCCGCTTACGCCCTTCAGGAGCTGCTGACCATCAAGTCCGACGACGTCACCGGCCGCGTGAAGGTCTACGAGGCCATCGTCAAGGGCGAGAACATCCCCGAACCCGGCATCCCCGAGTCCTTCAAGGTGCTCATCAAGGAGATGCAGTCCCTGTGCCTGAACGTGGAGGTGCTGTCCAGCGACGGTATGTCCATCGAGATGCGCGACACCGACGAGGACGTCTTCCGCGCTGCGGAGGAGCTCGGCATCGACCTGTCCCGGCGCGAGCCGAGCAGCGTCGAAGAGGTCTGACGGGAGTTCGGCGGGCCTTTGACCCACAAAGGCAAAGGCCCGCCGGCCCCGGGACCCCCGTTTCAGACCCCAAGACTTACAACCCTGAGAGGGATTGACGCATAGTGCTCGACGTCAACTTCTTCGACGAGCTCCGGATCGGTCTGGCCACCGCTGACGACATCCGTCAGTGGAGCCACGGCGAGGTCAAGAAGCCCGAGACCATCAACTACCGCACCCTCAAGCCCGAAAAGGACGGACTCTTCTGCGAGAAGATCTTCGGTCCGACCCGGGACTGGGAGTGCTACTGCGGCAAGTACAAGCGCGTCCGCTTCAAGGGCATCATCTGTGAGCGCTGCGGCGTCGAGGTCACTCGCGCCAAGGTGCGCCGTGAGCGGATGGGCCACATCGAGCTGGCCGCCCCCGTCACGCACATCTGGTACTTCAAGGGCGTCCCGAGCCGTCTGGGCTACCTGCTCGACCTGGCTCCCAAGGACCTCGAGAAGGTCATCTACTTCGCGGCGTACATGATCACGTACGTCGACGAGGAGCGCCGTACCCGCGACCTGCCCTCCCTGGAGGCGCACGTCTCCGTCGAGCGGCAGCAGATCGAGAACCGCCGCGACGCGGACCTCGAAGGCCGTGCCAAGAAGCTCGAGACCGACCTGGCCGAGCTCGAGGCCGAGGGTGCCAAGGCCGACGTGCGCCGCAAGGTGCGCGAGGGTGCCGAGCGCGAGATGAAGCAGCTGCGCGACCGCGCCCAGCGCGAGATCGACCGTCTCGACGAGGTGTGGACCCGCTTCAAGAACCTCAAGGTCCAGGACCTCGAGGGCGACGAGCTCCTCTACCGCGAGCTGCGTGACCGCTTCGGCACGTACTTCGACGGTTCGATGGGTGCCGCGGCGCTGCAGAAGCGCCTGGAGTCCTTCGACCTCGACGAGGAGGCCGAGCGCCTCCGCGAGATCATCCGTACCGGCAAGGGCCAGAAGAAGACCCGTGCGCTGAAGCGGCTGAAGGTCGTGTCTGCCTTCCTGCAGACCTCCAACAGCCCCAAGGGCATGGTCCTCGACTGCGTCCCGGTCATCCCGCCGGACCTTCGCCCGATGGTGCAGCTGGACGGTGGCCGCTTCGCGACCTCCGACCTGAACGACCTGTACCGCCGTGTGATCAACCGGAACAACCGACTGAAGCGCCTTCTCGACCTCGGTGCGCCCGAGATCATCGTGAACAACGAGAAGCGCATGCTCCAAGAGGCCGTCGACGCGCTGTTCGACAACGGTCGTCGTGGTCGCCCGGTCACCGGTCCCGGTAACCGCCCGCTGAAGTCCCTCAGCGACATGCTGAAGGGCAAGCAGGGTCGATTCCGTCAGAACCTGCTCGGTAAGCGTGTGGACTACTCCGCGCGTTCCGTGATCGTCGTCGGTCCGCAGCTGAAGCTGCACCAGTGCGGTCTGCCGAAGGCGATGGCGCTGGAGCTGTTCAAGCCGTTCGTGATGAAGCGTCTGGTCGACCTGAACCACGCGCAGAACATCAAGAGCGCCAAGCGCATGGTGGAGCGCGGCCGCACGGTCGTGTACGACGTCCTCGAAGAGGTCATCGCCGAGCACCCGGTTCTGCTGAACCGTGCTCCCACCCTGCACCGCCTCGGCATCCAGGCCTTCGAGCCGCAGCTGGTCGAGGGCAAGGCCATCCAGATCCACCCGCTCGTCTGCACCGCGTTCAACGCGGACTTCGACGGTGACCAGATGGCCGTGCACCTGCCGCTGTCCGCGGAGGCGCAGGCCGAGGCCCGCATCCTGATGCTGTCCTCGAACAACATCCTCAAGCCGGCCGACGGCCGTCCGGTGACGATGCCGACCCAGGACATGGTCCTCGGTCTGTTCTTCCTCACCACCGACGGCGAGATGCGCGAGGTGAAGGGCGAGGAGCGTTCCTTCTCCTCCGTCGCCGAGGCGATCATGGCGTTCGACGCCGGTGAGCTCTCGCTGCAGTCGCGCGTGGACATCCGCTTCCCGGTGGGCACCATCCCGCCGCGCGGCTGGACCCCGCCGGCGCAGGAGGAGGGCGAGCCCGAGTGGACGCAGGGTGACTCGTTCCGTCTGCGGACGACCCTGGGCCGTGCGCTCTTCAACGAGCTGCTGCCCGAGGACTACCCGTTCGTCGACTACGAGGTCGGCAAGAAGCAGCTCTCCGAGATCGTCAACGACCTCGCCGAGCGGTACCCCAAGGTCATCGTGGCGGCGACGCTCGACAACCTGAAGGCGTCCGGCTTCTACTGGGCCACCCGTTCCGGCGTCACCGTGGCCATCTCCGACGTCGTCGTTCCCGAGGCGAAGAAGGAGATCGTCCGCGGCTACGAGGCGCAGGACGAGAAGGTCCAGAAGCAGTACGAGCGCGGTCTGATCACCAAGGACGAGCGCACGCAGGAGCTCATCGCGATCTGGACCAAGGCGACCAACGAGGTCGCCGAGGCGATGAACGACAACTTCCCGAAGACCAACCCGATCTTCATGATGGTGAACTCGGGTGCACGAGGCAACATGATGCAGATGCGTCAGATCGCCGGTATGCGTGGTCTTGTGTCGAACGCGAAGAACGAGACGATCCCGCGGCCCATCAAGGCGTCGTTCCGTGAGGGTCTCTCCGTGCTGGAGTACTTCATCTCCACGCACGGTGCCCGTAAGGGTCTCGCGGACACCGCCCTGCGTACCGCCGACTCGGGTTACCTCACCCGTCGTCTGGTGGACGTGTCGCAGGACGTCATCATCCGCGAGGAGGACTGCGGCACCGAGCGCGGTCTGCGGCTCTCCATCGCCGAGCGCGGCGCCGACGGCGTCCTGCGCAAGGCGGACGACGTCGAGACGTCCGTGTACGCGCGCTGCCTCGCCGAGGACATCGTCGTCGACGGCAAGGTGCTGGCCCCGGCCGGCACCGACCTCGGTGACGTGCTCATCGACGAGCTGGTCAAGAACGGCGTCTCGGAGGTCAAGACCCGCTCGGTCCTGACCTGCGAGTCCGCCGTCGGCACCTGCGCCATGTGCTACGGCCGTTCGCTGGCCACCGGCAAGCTGGTCGACATCGGTGAGGCGGTCGGCATCATCGCCGCCCAGTCCATCGGTGAGCCCGGTACCCAGCTGACGATGCGTACCTTCCACACCGGTGGTGTGGCCGGTGACGACATCACCCAGGGTCTGCCGCGTGTCGTCGAGCTCTTCGAGGCCCGTACCCCGAAGGGTGTCGCCCCGATCTCCGAGGCCCAGGGCCGCATCCGGATCGAGGAGACCGAGAAGACCAAGAAGATCGTCGTCACCCCGGACGACGGCAGCGACGAGACGGCGTTCCCGATCTCGAAGCGTGCCCGACTCCTGGTCAGCGAGGGCGAGCACGTCGAGGTGGGCCAGAAGCTCACCGTGGGTGCCACCAACCCGCACGACGTGCTGCGGATCCTCGGTCAGCGCGCGGTCCAGGTCCACCTGGTCGGCGAGGTCCAGAAGGTCTACAACTCGCAGGGTGTGTCGATCCACGACAAGCACATCGAGATCATCATCCGCCAGATGCTGCGCCGTGTGACGATCATCGAGTCGGGCGACGCGGAGCTGCTGCCCGGCGAGCTGGTCGAGCGCTCGAAGTTCGAGACCGAGAACCGTCGTGTGGTCCAGGAAGGCGGCCACCCGGCCTCCGGCCGTCCGCAGCTGATGGGTATCACCAAGGCCTCGCTGGCGACCGAGTCGTGGCTGTCGGCGGCGTCCTTCCAGGAGACGACCAGGGTCCTCACGGACGCGGCGATCAACGCCAAGTCCGACTCCCTGATCGGCCTCAAGGAGAACGTCATCATCGGTAAGCTCATCCCGGCCGGTACGGGTCTGTCCCGCTACCGCAACATCCGGGTCGAGCCGACCGAGGAAGCCAAGGCCGCGATGTACTCGGCCGTCGGCTACGACGACATCGACTACTCGCCGTTCGGCACGGGCTCCGGCCAGGCCGTTCCGCTGGAGGACTACGACTACGGTCCGTACAACCAGTAAGCGAGCGATCGCTCGAAGGGCGGCCACCCGCAGGGGTGGCCGCCCTTCGGCGTGTCAGCGGCCGGTCAGTTCCCACATCGCCACGGCCGCCGTCGCCATGGCGGCCAGGGCGCCGATGCTGGTGACCGGCCAGCGGGAGCGTTCCAGCGCGTCGAGGCGCTGTTCGTGGTCGGCGAGCTGCTTGTCGGTCTGGTCGCTGCGCTGGACCAGCAGCGCGAGCTGTCCGTCGGCGCGGGCGAAGCCGGCCTCGACGGTGCCGCGCAGGCGTTCGAGTTCGACGGCGACGACGGCCGGGTCGGATTCGTTCACGCGTTGCTCTTTTCGCTGTGCGGTGTGTCCGTGCGCAGCCACGCGGGCAGCAGGGCCTGTACGCCGGACAGGGCCATGACGCGGGTCAGGGCGCCGGCCGCCGCCAGGGCCCCGGCGACCCAGGGCAGGGTCTCCGGGAGGCCCACGGCGTCGACGACCGCCGGCAGCAGGACGCACAGGCCGACAGCGGTTTGCAGGACGGTGCGGAGGGTCCGCTTCGTGGCCTCTGACATGGGGTACCTCGCAGGGTTCGGTGATCAGGAGCTGTACGGGACCTTCAGCGCCGCCCAGGACTTGGCGCCGGGCCAGCCGTCGGCGGAGGCGCCGGTGTAGCCGAGCCTGCGCTGCCACTTGGCGTAGCTGCGCCGGTCGGCGTCGGTCCACTGGGGGCCTGGGCCCGAGGTGTAGGCGGAGCAGCCGACGGCGACCAGGCGTCTGCCCATGGCGGTGACGATCTCTGAGCGGGGGTTCTTCCTGAACCACTCGGCGCCGGGGAAGGGCTGGTACCGCGGGCCGGTGGGCCCCGGGGCCGGGCCGGTCGGCTTCGCGGTCAGGCGCGCGGCGATGCGGGCGCGCAGGTCGGACATGGCGAAGCCGCGCGGGTCGATCTTGGCGCTGGTCCACTCCTTGTGGCCGATCACGGAGTTGGCGCTCCAGCCGTGCGCCCGGCACAGGGCGGCGGAGGTCCGCGCGATGGCGTCGAGCTGGGCCTCGGGCCACGGGTCCTTGCCGTCGCCGAGGTTGACGCACTCGAAGCCGTAGAAGTGGGCATTGCCGTCGGTGGTGGACCGGTTCGGGGCGGGCAGTACGGCGCGCTCGGCGGTGACCGCGGCGAGGACGTCGGGGTCGCCGACGCCGGCGTGGTTGGCGCGGCCGTTGCCGACGAGGTGGACCGTGCCGTCCTTGGCGATCACGCCGTGGCAGAGAGGGCCGGGCAGGGCGGAGTGGCCGTTGAAGCAGAGGCTGACGCTGGACGCGGTGCCGGAGGTGACGGTGTGATGGATCATCACGCCGTTGAGCGGGCCCCAACTTCCCTTGTGGTTGCGGTTGTGGGTGCGCCATCCGGCGTGTTCGACGACGGTGACGCCCTCGGCCCGCAGGGCGGACACGAGGGCGTCGGCGGACAGGGGTCTGGCCATGAGTGGTGCCTCCCGGGCATGAGAAAACCCCGGCCGGTCGGGCGGCTCGGGGTGCGGGTGTGAAGCGAAGGGGTCAGACGGCGGAGGCGGTGCCGCCCTCCGGTTCCGGTTCCGGCTCCGGCTCGCCGTCCGCCGTCCACCGGGCGCACAGGTTGACGTACGCCTCCGTGTTGGCCTGGAAGTCGGCGATCGCGGCGGCGACGGCACGCGGTACGGCCGTCGGGTCGGGAGCGACCGGGTCGGTGCCGACGGGCTCGACGCCGATCCGTCCGTAGCCGCGCAGCACGGCGCCGTTGGTGCCGGTCTCGGTGAACTGGGCGGTGACGCTGACGGGCGCGTGGCGGCCGGTGAGCGGGTCGGGCGTGATGATGCTGCTGAGGCTGGTGTCGGTGACATTGATGTAGACGGTGTGGCCGTCCTCGGTGAGGGTGGCGCGGCCGGCGTAGTCGATCGCGATGCCCCAGGGCTGGGTGGGGTCGATGTCCATGGGTTCCTCCGATGCTGTGGGCACTAGGGTCTTTCGTTCGGATCAGGCCGGACCCCGCGAGCCCGGCATGATCCAAACGAGAGGCCTAGGTGGTCTGGAGGCCGTACATGATCCGCGGCTGGGCGTAGACCGTGCCGGTGCCCGAGGCGACGCGGGCCTGGATCTCGAACTTGAGCAGGTTGCCGAAGGAGGCGTTGAAGTTGGTCACGACGAAGCCGGTGTAGTCGAACGCCTCAGGAGCCGTGACGGTGCCACCCCACTGGGTGTCGTTGACCATGACCCGGACCTCTCCGGTGGCGCCGGAGGACACCGAGGTGGAGATGTACATCCGCATCTTCGGCTGCCACAGCGGGTTCCAGGACCGGGCGACGGTCGACCAGCCGGAGGACGTGGTACGCGGCCAGCGCTCCAGGGCCGTGTCGGTCGGCATCGTCATCGACAGCCACGGGCGGGCCAGGCCGCCGGTGTCGACGTCGTCGGCGAAGATCTCCTTGCCGTTGCGGTCCCAGATGCGCAGCGGTTGCTGCGAGGTGGCGGTGCCGTCGCCGTTGTGCAGGCTCAGGGCCATGGAGCCGGTCTGGCGGCGGATGGCCAGGCCGTACTCCTCGCCGGACCAGGCGCCGACCGCGAACACGGCCGGACCGCCCTCCGGCGGCCATACGGTGAGATAGCCGCCGTCGCTGATCTCCACTCCGCCCTTGGACACCTTGTTGAGGGCGGGCCGGGTGTTGACGGCGGTGGACAGCTGCTGGATCCGGCGTTCCATCGCGGTCAGCCGGTCGATGATGTCCTCGGGGAGCTGGGGCATCAGGCCTCCTCCAGGTAGAGCTCGGCGGTGTCGGGGCGGCCGCGCTGCGACGGGCTGACCTTGACGCCGATGATCCGGTAGCGGTGGTTCAGTCCCTCGGTGAACCACTCGTCGGTGATGCGGATGCGGACGGACCGGCCGAGCAGGGCGGGCGGCACCAGGTCGTCGAGGCGGACGGTGATCTCGGGGATCACCACCGCCCCGGTGGCCTCGGCCAGTTCGGCCTTGGCCAGGGACAGCAGGGTGGGGATGTCGGACACCTCGTTGTGGTCCGAGGACAGGTCGATGCGCGGGTAGCCCGCGTTGATCAGCTCCGTGGCCTCGGGGGCGTCGGCGAAGAGCGGGCGGGACTCGGCGGCCTGGTTGGAGTTGTCCGTGGCGCCGCGCGCCCGGGCGGTGGTGCCGCCGCGGGTGGCGTCGCGCGGGAAGGAGTACGCCAGGATGTTGCCCGGCCGGTCCATGACCAGGTCGGTGGTCCCGGTGTTGATCTTCGGGCTGCCCAGGCGCAGCCGGCGCACCCGTTGGCCGGTGGACGGGTCGCGGTAGACGGCGATGTGGTGCTCGAATCCGGGCTCCACGGCGGCCATCGCGTCGATCGCCTCCAGGTAGATCGTCTCGTCGCCGTTGCGCCAGTTGCCCGAGCGGACCTCCTTCGAGGTCTCGTCGCCGTAGGTGACGCCGATGTCGCTGCCGGGCAGGGCGGTCTGCATGTAGGTCCACACGGCGCGGACCACGGCCAGCGGGTCCTGGTTCTTGTAGTAGAGGTTCTCGCGGATGCGGCGGCGGGCCGCGTACGACTCGAAGGTGGCCGCCTGGATGCCGAGGGTGAGCACGCCCCGGTCGTCGCTCTGGAGGGTGCTGGTCCAGACGATGCCGCCCCACCACAGGTCGTTGCCGCGCTGGAGGTAGACCGCGGTGCGGCCCTCCTCGATGCGGCGGACCCGGGCGGCCATCGCCGCGTCGGGCACGGGGATGGTGCCGGAGAGGGATCCGGGTTTGCCGATGTAGTCGTCGACGGTGACGTCCCGCAGCGGCAGGATGTCGATGGTGGTGTCCTCGCGCAGATCGCAGAAGATCGCGCGGTACGGGGTGTTGGTGGTCATACGGCGGTCAGCTCCTGGTCGGGACGGCGGTCACAGCACGAAGCAGGCGGAGAGCCGCAGGGTGTTGCCGACCTGGATGACACCGCTCGTGGACCAGGTGAGCAGGTACACCGTGCCGTCGGTGTTGATCCGGATGCCGCCGTCGGCGTACCCGTCGGTGGCGGAGGTGTAGGTGTCGCTGGCGGGCCGCCAGCCGGCGGGCAGGGTGCAGACCAGCTCGTCGGGCACGTTGCCCGGGCTGGGGGTGCCGGCCGCCGTGGCGGTGAGGCTGCTGGTGGTGCGGACGAGGCTGACGGAGAAGGAGCACACACCGCGGGTGCGGCGGGCGCTGTACGAGCTCAGCGCCCAGTTGCCGGACGCGGTGACCCCCGTGGTGGTGGTCTCCACGGCGACCGGCGCCTGGTAGTCCGCCCACGCGGAGCCGGTCCAGCGCTGCAGGACCCCGTTGTTGTCGCGGTACTGGCCCGGGTAGGCGCCGGTGGCGGTGTCCGTGGTGACGGGCAGGATGCCGCCGACGGAGACCGTGGCGGTACGGCGGCCGGTGAGCGCGGAGGTCCAGACGATGGGGTTGGTGCCCGCGCTCGCCCCCTTCGGTACCGCGACCTCGTACAGCGGGAGGGCGAGCGCGGGTGTGGCGGGGGCGGTCGGGGTGGCGGCCGGGGTGCCCTTGACGATCTCGACGGCGGCCTCGGTGCGGCCGGAGCCGTCGTAGGGGTCGTCGTACACGCGCAGGACGACCAGGTCGATGCGGCCGTACTGGGCGTCGCCGTCGTCGAAGGTGAGGGTCAGGTACTCGGTCAGCGCGACCGGGTAGGCGCCCCGGGCGTCCGGGCCCTGGAGGACGGCACGGCCCGGACTGACGGTGGCGCTCATGGTGCCAGTGGTGCCGGTCACTGTGAACCCGGAGATGCGGGACTGGCCGTCGGAGGATCCCGGCAGGATGCCGGAGCGGGTGGCGACGGGCGAGGTCGGGGTGAGCGTGCCGAGCGGGACGACCCGGGTGTCCTCCAGGGACTGGCCGTCGGGGGAGAGCCAGCCGGAACGTACGGGCATGGTCGACTCCTTTCGGAAGAGCGGAAGTTCGGGTGGATGCAGGCGATCGCTCGCCCGGGGTCAGGAGGAGGCGGCCTCGTAGCTGCCGTGGATGGTCAGCACGTCGCCTGCGCCCCAGGTGAACGGCGCCGCCTTGTCCCACACGACCCCGTTGGTCTTGAGGGCGTCGCGCACCCGCCAGACCATGCCGCCGTTCGCCGTCGACAGCTGTCCGGCGCCCTGGTACGTGAGGAGCGCCGAGACGTCGTGCGCCTCCGCGGTCATGAACCGTCCGTCCAGCTTCCAGGCGGTGGACACCGGCGCGACCGGCAGGGAGAACATCCAGTCGCCGTTGGCGTCCTGGGCGCTCAGGTTGGTCGTCGAGCCGATCTTGAGATAGATCCGCACATGGATGACGTTGCCGGTCTTCACGTACGACCCGGCCAGCGTGCCGTTGCCGATGCCGGGCGCCGTGCCGTTCTCGCAGCGCCAGACCGGGGTGTAGTCGGTCCAGTTGGCGACCGGCTGGTACGACACCCAGGCCGAGCCGTTCCAGCGCTGGAGCACTCCGGAGGAGCTGTCGCGGTACTGGCCGGTGTAGCTGGCGGTGGTGACCGCGCCGGCCGGAGCGATGCCGCCCAGGGCGCTCGGGTAGGAGACCCAGGCGGAACCGTCCCAGCGCTGGAGGGCGCCGCCGGAGTCGCGGTACTGGCCCGGGTAGGCGCCGTTGCCGGTGTCGCCGTAAGCCGGGAGGATGCCGCCGATCGCTACGGTGGTGGAGCGCAGGTCCGTCACGTCGTTGTTCCAGTTGATGCCGCCCTTGCCGGCGCTGATCCCGGCCCGGACGGTGACCCGGTAGATCGGCAGGGCGATGTCCGGGAGCGGCGGCGGGGTCGGGTTGGCGTTCGCCTGGCCCTTGATGATCTCCAGGGAGGCCGTGGACTGCGTGGAGCCGTCGTAGAGCTTGTCGGAGATCTTCACGACGACGAGGTCGATGCGGTCGTTGGCCTCGCCGTCGGCGAAGGTGAGGGACTGCGGTTCGGGGAGGGTGACGGGGTAGGCGCCCTGGTTGCTGTCGGCCTGGACGACGGCCCGGCCCTCGTGGACCTTGGCCGTCATGGTGCCCCCGCCGCCCTCCATCCAGAAGCCGGAGAGGCGGTACTGGCCGTCGTAGGAACCGGGGAGGATGCCGGAGCGGACCTCCAGGGGGTTGGTCGGGGTGGTCGCGCCGAGCTGGGTCAGGCGGGTGTCCTCGCGGGTCTGACCGGTCTCGGCCAGCCATGAGCTGCGCAGGTTCATCTGCTGGTCTCCTGTGATCTCCGGAAGGTACGGGGGTGGCGAGAGCGGTCAGGACCTGAGCCACTCCGCTGTGAGGTTGGTGGCGTAGCCGGAGCCGCCGAGGGTGGTGAGTGTGGCGCCGGAGTTCTGCAGCCCGTAGAGCGCGAGCTTGTCGCCGGCCGCCAGCTTCAGCAGGCAGCTGCCGCCGACGCTGGTCGCGCCCGGTCCCGCGCCGACGAGCCAGGTGCCGCGCGGGACACCGGAGCCGTTGACGTACACGCGCGCGCCGCGCGATCCGGTGGTGGACTCGGTGAACCAGGTGATCGCGCAGGTCACCCGCCACCAGCCGGCCCTCGGCACGGTGTAGGTGTTGGACCCGGCCCAGCCGGCCGCGTCGTCCGCGTCAGTGGACTGCATGGTGATCTGCGTCCACGGGCCGGTGGGCACGGACTGTGCCGTGGTCTGCGAGACGCTGAGCAGGACGGTCGAACGGCCCTCGGCGTACTGCCAGGCGGTGCCGTTCCAGCGCTGGAGCAGACCGGCGGAGTCCTCGCGGTACTGACCCACGTAGGCGCCGCTGAAGCCCTCGGCCGGGACGATGCCGCCGAGCGCCACGGTCGGGTAGCGCAGGCTGACGACCGCGGTGTCCCAGACCAGGCTGTTGGAGCCGGCCGACGCCTTGGCGGGCACCGTGATCCGGTACAGCGGCAGGGAGCTGCCGTCGGGGCTGGTGGGCGCCACGGGCGTGGCCGCGGGGGTGCCCTTGACCAGACGGACCTGTGCCGCGGTGTCCAGGGTGCCGTCGTAGACGCTGTCCAGGACGACCAGTTCGACCAGGTCGATCCGGCTGTACAGGGAGTCGCCGTCGGGCACGGTCAGGGTCTCCGGCTCGGTCACCGCCACCGGGTAGACGCCCTGGCCGGTCCGGCCGCCCTGGACGAAGGCACGGCCGGTGCCGATGGTGAAGGTCATGCTCCCGGTGGTGCCGGTGAGCGCGAAGCCACCGGGGACGATGCCGCCGCGCGCCTTGAGCGGGATGTTCTCCGCGACCAGGGCGTTCGGGGTGAGCAGGCCGGACAGGGTGACGCGGGTGTCTTCCCGGGTCTGGCCGGTCTCGGTGAGCCAGGCGGTTCGTACAGTCATGTGATCACCACTCCGCGTCGCGCCAGCGGACCGTCATCCGGGCGCCGGTGTCGAAGGTGTCCGGACGGAACGCCAGCTGGGCGCGGCCGGGTTCGAAGGCGAACAGTTCCTCGGGGTTGCTGTCCGCCGCGGCCGTGTCACGCCGGGAGGCGGTGCTGTTGAGGGTGACCGTGCCGGCGGCGGTGTCGACCACGAGCTCGTCGCCGTCGGCGAGGGTGATCTCGTAGCGCAGCCGGCGGCCGGAGGTGCGGTCGGTCACCGTCGGGTTGGCGCACGGGCCGGTGAAGGTGATCACCGGATGCGTGGGCGCGGAGCCGGAGTTGGCGGCGAGCACGTCCCCGGTGGAGGCCGACTGGCCCCAGTACAGCGGCCAGGTCAGCGGCCAGGTCAGACCGCTCTCCGGCTGCGGGGCGCCGGTGACCGCGCTCTGCTCGGTGACCGAGTAGCGGCGCGGGTCGGTGGCGTACCACTGCACGGACGCCCTGGCCACGCCCTGCGTGGTGTACGTGCGGTCCGCGGCCAGGACGCGCTGGCTGACCCGGGCCCGCACGGCCAGGGTCTCGCCGTGCAGCCGCACCGCCAGCCAGCGCTCCGCGTCGCCGAGCAGCAGCGCCTGGCGCAGGGCGCGCATCGCGGACAGCGAGGACTCGGTGCTGTCCTCCGACGGTACGGTCCACACCGTGCCGCCGATCTTGCGGGGCCGGGCGTAGCGGGCGCCCGGCCAGGCGCCGTGCGCGGTGGGGTGGTCGGCGTCCGAGGTGTCGTACTCGGGCAGGTCCTCCCAGCCGCTCAGTCCGCCGCGGTCGATCTCGTAGGGGGTGCCGGGACCCAACAGAAGTCCGGCCCACTGCATCTGCCCGTCGCGGGTGATGAGTGAGCCGGGTGCGGTGTCCTCGGTGTATGCGGTTGTGGTCGTCTCGGCCATGGGGCCGTCACCTCACTTCTCAGGCTGGGGTGCGTGCGTGGGCCGCCGCGAGGAAGAGCAGGTCCTCGGCCGTGCCGTGGGCACCGGCGCCCCGGCTCTCGTGGAACTCCGTGACCCGGTGCGGGGGTTGGGGCCGGTGGCGGTTGCGCAGGGCGAGCGCCTGCTGCCGGCGCAGGGCGGTGAGCGGCAGCACCTTGCCCGCCCGCCGGGTGGCGCCCGGGACCGCGATACCGCCCTCGGCGAGCATCGGGATCTTGTCCAGGTCGACGCCGAACTTCTTGCCGAGCAGGCTGAAGCTGAGGCTGTTGAGCCCGTCGACGATCCAGTTGGCGAACGCGATCAGGCCGTTGACCGGGCCCTTGATCACACCCGCGACGGTCTGCGCGCCGGTCTCCACGAACTGCCCGAGTCCGCGCATCGTCCCGGACAGGGCCTCCTTGATCCGGGTGAACATCCGGGGGATGTCCTGACTGATCCACCTCAGCGCCGGCCTGACGGCGTCCTTGAACCCCCGCCACACCGCGGACACCTTGCCGCTGAGGGCGCGGGTGTCCCCGGTGGTGAGGGCCTTGAGGACGGCGAAGCCGGTGCCGATGAGGGTGGCGATGCCGGAGACGGCGCCCCTGACGACGGCGAGGTAGCCGGTGACGTAGGTGCTCACCGCCGACCCGACCGCCTTCATCAGGGGGCCGATGATCGTCACGTACAGCTCGACGTACTTCAGTACGAGCGTGCTGAGCTGTTCCATGAACCGTTGACCGGCCTCGGAGTTCAGTGCCAGGTCGATCAGCCAGCCGGCGACCGGGAGGAGGAGGCCGGTGACGAAGCCGATGGGGTTGGCGCGCGTGAGGGCGTTGATGACCAGCATGACGCCGGAGCCGATGGTCATGGCAGTGCCGAAGGTGCCCATGAGGTCGCCGAGGACGCCGGCGGCACTCAGCAGGCCGCCGACCAGCGCCACGACGCCGCCGAGCCCCGACATGAGTGTGCCGAGCCGCCTGGTGGAGCCCTTGCCCTGGCTGCGCAGGGACCTCAGGCCCAACCCGGCGGTGGTGGCGGTCCGACCTGTCCTGGAGACCGAGCGGGCGGCCGTCTCGGCCCTGGCCTTGGTCTGCCGTACGGCGGTGGTGGCCTGGGCGACGGCGGAACGGACGCGGTCGGTGGTGGTGGCGGCACTCTTGACCCGGGCGGTGACCGACCGCAGGGTGCTGCCCCCCTGTTCGATCCGCGAGCGGAAGGTGCGCAGCGCAGGCCCCACACCGACGAGCGGGTCGGCGGTCCAGCCGCCGGCTGTTCGCGCGACGCCACTCATCCGCGTGCCTTCGCCAGGAACATCAGGGCGTCCGCGGTCCGCTGCGGGCTGCTCGTCTCGGCCGCGTAGTAGTGCTCGATGTGCAGCGCGCCGCCCGCCGCCCCGGACGCACCGGCGTACGCCGGCCCCTGCGCGGCCGCCCGCTTCAGCAGCCGGTCGAGCTTGCTCAGCGGCAGCACGGCCTCCGCCTCGCCCGCCTCGGCGAGGAGCGCCGGGACACCGCCCGAGCGGGGCATGACGACACCGCCGGTGGCGAGCGCGGGGATTCTGGGCAGATTTACGCCGAAGGACTTGCCGCCGACCTTCGGCACCCAGCCCGGGATCGAGACCTTGATGCCGTTGAGCTTGCCGATCGCGGAGTTGATGATGCCGATGACCGCGTTGATCGGCCCCTTCACCGCGCCCTTGATGCCGTTGAAGGCGCGGCTCGCGATGCCCTTCAGGCCGCCCCAGATGCTGGACAGCTTGTCCTTGACGGCCCGGAAGGCGTTCGGGATCGCCGACTTGATCCAGCTCACGACGGGCGAGACGACGGACTTGATGCCCTTCCAGACGCTGCTGACGACCGTCTTGATCGCCTTCAGCGCGGTGCTGATGACCTTCTTCCAGATGTTGACGTAGGTCTTGATGACCGTGGCGATCGCCTTGACGACGGACGAGACGGCCGACTTGATGCCGTTCCAGACCGACTTGATCAGCTTCGCGGCGTTCTTCATGATCGGCCCGATGGCCTTCATGACCTTGCTGATCACCGACTTGATGGCGTCGAAGGCCGTCTTGAGGACCTTCTGCATGGTCTTCGACCTGGTCGCCATGTCGATGACCTTCTCGATCAACGGCTGAAGCAGGCTCATGAGCATGCCGAAGAAGTTGCCCTTCATCGACTTGTTCATCTTGTCCTGGCCCTTGGCCGCCTTGCTCGCCCCCGCCTCGTACTTGCCGAGGTTCTTCCCGGCGGTGGAACCGGTCTTGCCGGCCTTGGACAGCGACTTCTCCGCCTGATCGGAGGCGGTCTTGAGGTCCTTCAGTTCCTTCTCGGCGCCCTGGGCGGCCGACTTCAGCGTCTTGAGCTGGTTCGCGCCCTTCTGGCCCGCGCTTGCCATGCCCTGGGCCGCGGCCCCCGCTCCGGAGGCCTTCGTCCTGAAGTCCTGCAGTGCGCCGGAGGCTCGGCCAAGTGATCGTACGAGAGACATTCACACTCCAGATGTGTCACCGGTGACCTGCCTCGACGGTTCGCGAGACGGTCGGTTCGCGGCTGCTCACTGGCCGCCGTCGATGGTCGTGCGCAGTTGTTCCGCCCGGTCCACCACGCCGCGGAGTGCCTGCTCCGCGCCGCGGGCGTCCTGAGTGGCGTTGCGCAGCGCCTCGGTCGACGGCGGGGGACCGGCCGGGCCGCGCGGGCCCGGCCTGCCCTGGCGGCCCTGTTCGCCGCGCGGGCCCGGTCGGCCTCGGCGCCCGGGGGCGCCGCGCTGTCCGCGCCTGCCCTCACGGCCCTGCGAGCCCTCGGGGCCGCGAGGACCCGGCTCCCCTCGCGGTCCAGCAGCGCCCCCCGTTCCGCCGGCCTCGGCGGTCTGCCGGGTGAGGAAGCCGTACTGGTTGTAGTCCAGGCGGAGCTGCTTCTTGATCAGTTCCTCGAAGCTCCAGAGCCCCGGCAGGGTGGCGAGGATCGGAACCCACTCCGCCTTGAAAAGGGTGAATTCCGACTTGATGCCGTTGAGCTCCGTGGGGAGCCGGGTCTTCCAGTCGGCGACCCACTTGTGGTCCTCGGCCGCCCCCTCGGCCGCCTTCTGCTTGTCGTACGCGACTATCGCGCCCTTGATCTCCTTGGAAATGGCGGTTCGGGTCTGCCCCATCTCCTCTTGGCTGACGTACTCGGTCATGTGCGTCCTCTCGGTGCGGCGCGTGGTCCGGACATGCAGATGCCCCCTCCCGCAAGTGCGGAAGAGGGCATCGGATTTGGTGGGTACGGGCGGCGCCAGGGTCAGGACATGGCGCCGATCACGACGCCTGTCACGAGCAACAGGCCGAAGAGCGACTGGATCACGTAACCGACCCATGTACCGCGCGATGCGAGGTAGTAGCTGCTCTCGACCACGGAGGGTTTCCTTGCGTCGAAGACGACCGGGAACTCCTCACCGACGTGCGGCGCCGGCTTCGGAGGGCTGACGAGCGCCCAGGTCTCGTCACCGTCGGCTGTGCGGAAGGAACAGTTCAGGAGTTCCACCGCTGTGCCGCCGCGTCGGATGCGCTCCTGGCAGACGGCGACGGTTTCCACTCCACTCCTCTTGAGCCGTCGCTCGCGCAGCTGTTTGGGGATGAACAGGAGTGAGACGAGGCCGAAGGGCACCGAAATGATCATGAATGGAATGCCGTAGTTCGTTGCGCTCGCGAGCGTTGTGGACAAGTCCGCTCCTCCCCCTGGTGGCCGCGATGCGAGAGGTGCCGCAGCATACAAGCGACTGTGCGTACGGGGGTGAGGTTCCGCCTGTGCCGCGCTTCTGCCGGGCAGTGTGCCCGCACGCGGTGTCAGCGGGCCCGGCGCGCCTCCGTCAGGGCGTCCGACCAGCCGGCGGCGTAGGCGCGTGACTCCCGGTCCAGCAGCTCTTCGTACACCCGGTCGAGCAGGGCCTCGCGACTGGCGGCGGGCACGCGCAGGAGATGGGCGAGGCGGGTGTAGGTGTCGATCGGCTGCTGCGGGTGGTTGCTCGTGCCAGTCGCCATGTCGGCCTGCTTTCCCTTGTGTCCGCTGGGCTGGTGGTACACGTGGCGCCTACGGAGGCGTTCGAGACGCGTGTTCGAACTAGTGTACGAGTAATCCTGTGGTTCGGGCGGTGTTTGACGCGGAGCCTCCCCTTCACCCTCGCGCGGACCTGCGGTGATACGGGGGACGCGGTGAACGGTCCGTCAGGTTCGTGGGTCAGGATCCGGCCGTTATTCCGTCGGTGAACGAGATGTGAACGGCCAGGCCCCCCGCGGAAGTCAAAGGGCCCGGTGTGCGACGGTGGACGGCGGGCAGCCGTCCTCGCGCGGGGGGCGCGCGAAGGAGCAGCGGACGAGAGCAAGGCCTACGGGGTGCCTGACGGGGTGGACGGCGACGCGAGCAACGCGCGGGACGACCGGGCGATCGACTGGCTTGAACAGTCCCCTGACCTCCCGCACCTCATCGCCCGCCTGTCCGAGCTGGTCCACCGGCTCGGACACGCCCCCGAGGACCTCCTCGTCCTGCCCCGAGCGGAACTCGAACGGCGTGAACTCGCCGCCTACAGCGCCGGCTGGGCCGACGTCGTCGCCGAGCAGCTGCCCGCCATCCGGCGCGCGTACGAGGAGCGGATCACCGCCGCGTACGTCCAGGGCCAGGAGGACGCCCGCACCGGTCGGAGGCCCCGTCGAGCCCGTGGGCCGCAGGACGCACAGGACGGCGAGGTCATCCCTCTGCCCTACCTCCAACTCCTGCGGCCTCCACCGGAGGTGACGCGGGTCGAGGAGCGCGGGGAACGCGAGCGGTCGGTGGCGGACAGCGGGCCGGCACCGACTCCGGAGATTGCGGACGAGGGTGCGCCCGCTGAGGAGGAGGACGAGGAGCGTGTCCCGGACGAGAGCAGGGACGGGGACGACATACTGCTCTCCGCCCGCGAGGTGCGCGAGCGTTCGGCAGCCTCCGACCGGCGTCCGGTGGTCCGGCGCAACGGGCGTCCCAGTGTCCCTCCGCTGACGAGACCGGGCGACCACCCCGCCGGACGGGAGAAGGGCCGCCGACCGGAGACGCCGGAACGCCACCAGGAGCCGCCCGAAAAGCCCGACGCCCGGCCCGAGGACCGCCCACGGCTCTCCGAAAAGGCCCGGGCACTCGCCGACGAACTGGAAGGCAGGGCGAAGGGCCGGCACCGGGACGAGGACGACGCCCCCGACCGTCCCGCAGAGCGGAACCGGCCGGACGGGCGCGGGGAGCGGGACCGGCCGGAGGGACGTGGAGAGCGGGACCGGCCGGACGGGCGCGGGGAGCGGGACCGGCGTGACCGTCCCGATCGCCGCGACGGACGTGAGAACCACGCCCCGCAGGACCGCGCGGACGAGCGCGACCCGCGACCGGGGACGAGACGCCCCCGTTGAATCCCCGCCCCTGTTGCCCCCGCCCCCGTTGCCCCCGCCCGCGGCGATCGCGCCCCGTTGAATCCCCGCCCCTCACCCGAAGAAGCGGGCGAGTTGGACCGGTGTCGGGGCGGAGGTGTCCTGGGCGGACGACGACCGGGGGGCGCCGTCCGGACCGTCCCGCTCCTCCTCCGGCGGGTCGTCCGGGCGCGGAACCGGTACCGGGGGTTCGGGACCTTCACCGTCCTCGGCCGTGTTGACGGTGGCGAACATCCAGTTGGCCGCCGCCAGGTGGTCCACCGCCGCGGCCAGCAGATGATCGGTCACCGACCACTCCGCGGCCTCCCCGTGCAGGTCCCGGTTGACCGCACTGTCCCGCGGCAGATGCTTGATGAGCACCGCGAGCCGCCGGGCGGAGAGGTGGTCGCGGTGCCAGTCGAGCAGGTCGATGCCGTAGTAGCGGAGCAGATCCGCCTCGAGTGCCTCGGCGTGTTCGTCGACGAACCCGACGAGGCTCAGCCTTCCCCCAGGCCGAGCCCGGTCTCCTTGCCGTAGGCCTCCAGGATGGCGGCGATGTCCTGCATGGTGACATCGTGCCGCGCGAAGCGGGCGAACTGCTCCTCGCCCATGAGCAGTCCGAGCAGCCCGTCGACGTCGTTGTCGTCGAGGTCCCGCAGGGCGCGGGCGGTGGCCCGGGTCAGTTCGGTGGGAAGCGTGAAGGACTCGCCGTCGAGCTCGAACGACCAGGTACGGCCGAGGGCTTCGAGGCGCTGGGCGCGGGCGGCGTTGACGTCGAAACGGGCCATGGGGATACGTACTCCTCGGGGTTGTGGAAGCAGCGAAGAAGCGGGGAGAGGGGCGGGCGGGGCGGACGAACCCGCCCCGCCCGGTGGATCAGGCCGCGTACGAGTCGTCCTTCATGACGAAGCTCGCCAGCGCCGAACCGTCGGCGCCTGCCATGGCCGTGAAGGTGATGCCGAGCTGGGCCGCGGACTTGCGGGCCAGCTTGATGTCGTCCGCCGCCGTGACCTGGCCGCGCGGGATGCCGAAGCGGTAGGTCACCGCGGAGCCGTCGCTCGCCTGGACGTCGGTGAACTCCAGGCCGAGCGCGCGGACGTCGGCGTACGGACGGTCCGCGATCTCGTACTGGAAGACGTCCGTGGAGCCGGCCACCGGGCTGACCTTGGAGCCGCCCATGAAGAAGGGCAGCGTGTCCTCGTTGAACTGCAGCAGCGAGAACTTCAGGGTCAGGTCCCGGTCGGAGTAGACGAAATGCACCGGGCTGACGGCCTGCCACACGTCGACCGGCTCCAGCTTGTCCTTCTTGCTGAAGGTGACGCCGTCGCCGGAGGTGTAGCCGAGGTCCGTCCAGTCGGCGCCCCAGTCGGTGGCGGAGTTGCCGGAGAAGGCCGTCGGGACCTTGGTGTCGGCCTTCGCGACGAAGAGGCGGCCGACGCCGGCGATGCGGATCTCGGAGGAGTTGGTGCCTGCCATGGTTGGGGTTCTCCTTGTGTGAAAGGGCAGCGCGCGGACGCACGCGCCTTCGGGGGGCGCACCTGGAGCGGTGCTCCGGGTACGACGAAGGCCCCGCCGGGTGACGGGGCCTTCGGTCTGTGGGGCGGCGCGAGTGCGCCACGGGGTGCTCAGTAGACGTTCAGGAACACCTTGAGCACGCATACGTAGCGATTGGCCGCGGTGTAGAGGTAGTCGGGCAGCCAGCGTGGGCCGTCCTGTTCCTCGACCTCGGTGATCTGGTTCCTGCCGTAGCGGTTGCCGGCCGCGGCGAGCAGCGCGCGGCGGGCCGCGTTCGCCAGGGTGTGCGCGGCCTCCTTGGTGGGGCCGTACACCTCCAGCTCGATCAGCGGCTGGTCGACGTGGAGTTCGCCGATCCAGGCACCGCCGCGCCGGTTGACGAGCACGGCGGCGGCCCTGCCGTCGAATCCGTCCGGCGCGTCGACGCGGACGAGGGCCGTGGAGAGTGCGGAGTCGGCCTCCAGGATGTCGACGACCAGGGCCTCGACGTCGGGGAAGGCGCTCGGTGGGGTGGGCGTGGTCATGCCGGGTCACCTCGGGCTGCTGGGCGCGCGGGGCGCGGAGTAACGGACGGGGGCGTGAGTGCGGAAGGGAAGACGCCCGGTACCGGCGTACGGAGAGACGCGGTACGCGTGGGAAGGGCGGGCGCCGCCCGACTCGCGGGCACAGCTCCGCCGCTGCACCAACTGTGACAGAGATCGTGCGCGCACGCAACTTATTGGGTGAATGACTTCCCGGAGATGCGGCGAGAGGGGGGCAGAGATGCTGGTCAGGGCGGCGATGCCAGTGTGCTGCCGGACGTGGAGCGGGAGCCGTGGGGCTGGGCGCATGGAGCGGTGAGGGAGGGGGGTGCAACGCGGGCCGCCTTCCCCGTCAGTGGGCGAATGCCACTGCCTCGGCGGCCTTGCGGCGAAGTGGGCCGTACGTCGTGAGCGTGCTGCGAATCAGTCGGATGACGCCGAGAAGGGTCCCGAGGGGGACGCCGTCGAAGCCGCTCCTATCGAGATCCGCGGCCCTTCGGGCACCTGCGGCGCCGGCTCCGTGTCACTCGGCAGGAACTGCTCCACGACCCTGACGAACATCTCGCGCCGGTCGGCGGGCACCCCCAGCAGGTCGGCCACCTCCTCGAGCGTGGGGCGGCGGGCGATGTCCGCGCCGGGCGCATGTGGTGTGCTCAAGTACGCTTGGGGATCGGCAAGTTCCTCGGCGGTGAGCCGACCGGAGCGAATCAGCATGTCTCGTACCGGAACGCCGAGCACGCGCGCGAGCCGGCGGGTGGTCTCCAGGTCCGGCATGCTCTGCCGCTGGAGCAGGCGTGTGACGGCGGCGCGGTGCACGCCCGCCTCGTCCGCGATCCGGGACTTGCCGCCACCGCGAGGGCTGTCGATGTCGTAGCCGCGCTCCCGCATGAGGTCCTCGACCCATGCCGCGAACGCGTCCAGATCCTGGCTGGTCATCTCTGCTCGCTTCCCTTGGAGGAGGCAAGTTTAGCTTGCTTGCGCGCGCGGAATTACGTGCTCTCGGGCAAGCACTTAGGAAAATAAGTGCAACTTGAGGAGGTTTCGCGGAGGCGAGTGATCCACAGTACGTTGCGGGCGCGCACGCAATCTGGCACGGTTGAGTGTGTTCGGCTCGAACCGAACCAACACCCGAACCAACAGGGGGACCTCATGCCGACCACCGGCCCACGAGGACAGTCCGATCCGCCCGACCCGAGTCACTGGCGCTCCGCCGCGGCCTGCGTCGGCCTCTCGCCGCGCGTCGTCTTCTCGCGACGCCCCGCCGAGGCCGCCCCCGCGCTGCGCGCCTGTGCCGTCTGTACCGTGCGCCGACCCTGCGAGGAGGCGGTGGCCCCGGCCGACAGCTGGTTCGACGGCGTCTGTGCGGGCCGGCTCCGGCGCTCCGGGCGCCCGGTCCCGACCCCTGCCTCCACCCCTTCCTCCATGTCCTTCTCCACCCTCTCGGGAGACACCCTTGGCTGAGGATCAGCCGATCGCGCATGCCGCTCTCTGGATCGGCCAGCTCGTCCAGCAGTTCCCCGAACTCGCCATCGAACTCGTCCCCGGCCGCGCCTCGGCCACCACCCGCCCGGCCTCCGCGCCACCGGCCGACCTCGGTGCCCGGCTGCGGGAGGAGCGCGAGGAGGCGCTCCTCCTCCAGCAGCGCCACGGGCTGGCGGTCCCGGGCCACAGCGCGGCCCCGCTGCGTCTGCACATCTCCGACACCATGCGCGACATCACCGACGGCGTGGTGGAGCTGGAGGAAGCGGTCCGCGACCGGCTCGGTCTGCCGCGGCCGCGCCGCGCCACCGTCCCCGAGCGGCTGCGCCGCATCGCCGCGCTCCTCGGCGACGTCGCCGCCGACCCCGTCCTCGCCGCACACGTGCGCGACGAGGCCCGCCGGATGGCCCGCCGCTGTGCCCGCGCCCTGGGTGACACCGAAACCGTCGTGCGGATGTCCGGCCGCTGCCCCTGGTGCGACTCGGTGTCGCTGCGGGCGTTCCCCGACCGCGGCGCCGTCCTCTGCGTCAACCCGGCGTGTCGCTGCACGGACCCGCACTGCGGCTGCCGCGACGACCCCGCCTACCGCCACACCTGGACCGAGGGGGAGTGGGAGTGCCGTACCGCCGACACCGCGCGGGCCCACCACGCGGGGGGCGTCCGATGAGCACCTCGTACGACCGGCAGGGCGCCGCCCCCGCCCTCATCCCCGGCGATCTCGCCGCCCGTGAGGTCGGGGTCGCGCCGGCCACCATCCGCAAGTGGGTCCAGCTGGGCCGCCTCACCGCCGCGGGCCGGGCCGGCCGGGCGCTGCTGTTCCGCCTGGAGGACGTCTTCGCCGCGGAGCGCGCCACGCGCGCGGCGGCCCGTCGCACACACGATCGAAGCCGGGTCGGGACGGAGGGCTGAGAACCCAGGAGTGAGGTCCCCGGATGCGGGCACCCGGCAGGCCGGGCAATTTGGGATGATTGCTGTGGCTCTGCCGGGCCCGCCCATTTGTTTTGACCACAGCGAATGAGGTAGGTACGCTCAGACCTTGTGCCTGGGGTGTGCCCTGGCCCTCGTGCGTGCCTGTAAACCGCATCGGGGCCGTGACCGGCCACCGTAATCTGCGCCCTTTCGCCTTGCGGCGGGATTGCTGCGGGATTCGACACACCCGACCGCGTGGGTCGGCGACGTTCCAGGTTAGCTTCACCATTCGGCACACAGAAACCGGAGAAGTAGTGCCTACGATCCAGCAGCTGGTCCGCAAGGGCCGGCAGGACAAGGTCGAGAAGAACAAGACGCCCGCACTCGAGGGTTCCCCTCAGCGTCGCGGCGTCTGCACGCGTGTGTTCACGACCACCCCGAAGAAGCCGAACTCGGCCCTGCGTAAGGTCGCGCGTGTGCGTCTGACCAGCGGGATCGAGGTCACCGCTTACATTCCGGGTGAGGGACACAACCTGCAGGAGCACTCCATCGTGCTCGTGCGCGGCGGCCGTGTGAAGGACCTGCCGGGTGTTCGCTACAAGATCATCCGCGGCTCGCTCGACACCCAGGGTGTCAAGAACCGCAAGCAGGCCCGCAGCCGCTACGGCGCCAAGAAGGAGAAGTAAGAATGCCTCGTAAGGGCCCCGCCCCGAAGCGCCCGGTCATCATCGACCCGGTCTACGGTTCTCCTCTGGTGACCTCCCTCATCAACAAGGTGCTGCTGAACGGCAAGCGCTCCACCGCCGAGCGCATCGTCTACGGCGCCATGGAGGGTCTGCGTGAGAAGACGGGCAACGACCCGATCATCACGCTGAAGCGCGCGCTGGAGAACATCAAGCCGACCCTCGAGGTCAAGTCCCGCCGTGTCGGTGGTGCGACGTACCAGGTTCCGATCGAGGTCAAGCCCGGTCGCGCCAACACGCTCGCGCTGCGCTGGCTCGTCGGTTACTCCCGCGCCCGTCGCGAGAAGACCATGACCGAGCGTCTGCTCAACGAGCTTCTCGACGCCTCCAACGGCCTTGGTGCCGCTGTGAAGAAGCGCGAGGACACGCACAAGATGGCCGAGTCCAACAAGGCCTTCGCGCACTACCGCTGGTAGTCGCTACCCACATCGAGACCGAGAGAAGACTGAAGCCTTATGGCTACCACTTCACTTGACCTGGCCAGGGTCCGCAACATCGGGATCATGGCCCACATCGACGCGGGCAAGACGACCACCACCGAGCGGATCCTGTTCTACACCGGTGTGTCGTACAAGATCGGTGAGGTCCACGACGGCGCCGCCACGATGGACTGGATGGAGCAGGAGCAGGAGCGTGGCATCACGATCACGTCTGCTGCGACCACCTGTCACTGGCCGCTCGAGGACAACGACTACACCATCAACATCATCGACACCCCGGGTCACGTCGACTTCACCGTCGAGGTGGAGCGCTCCCTGCGCGTGCTCGACGGTGCCGTGACGGTGTTCGACGGTGTCGCCGGTGTCGAGCCGCAGTCCGAGACGGTGTGGCGTCAGGCCGACCGTTACGGCGTGCCCCGCATCTGCTTCGTCAACAAGCTGGACCGTACCGGCGCCGAGTTCCACCGCTGCGTGGACATGATCTCGGACCGCCTGGGCGCCCAGCCGCTCGTCATGCAGCTGCCGATCGGTGCCGAGGCCGACTTCAAGGGCGTCGTGGACCTGGTCCGCATGAAGGCGCTCGTGTGGTCCGCCGAGGCCGCGAAGGGCGAGATGTACGACGTCGTCGACATCCCGGCCACGCACACCGAGGCAGCCGAGGAGTGGCACAACAAGCTCGTCGAGGCCGTCGCGGAGAACGACGAAGAGATCATGGAGCTGTTCCTGGAGGGCCAGGAGCCCACCGAGGAGCAGCTGTACGCCGCGATCCGTCGCATCACCATCGCGTCCGGCAAGTCCAGCGACACCACGGTCACCCCGGTGTTCTGTGGCACCGCGTTCAAGAACAAGGGCGTCCAGCCCCTGCTCGACGCGGTCGTGCGCTACCTCCCGACCCCGCTTGACGTCGAGGCCATCGAGGGCCACGACGTGAAGGACCCCGAGGTCGTGATCAAGCGCAAGCCGTCCGAGGACGAGCCGCTGTCCGCGCTCGCGTTCAAGATCATGAGCGACCCGCACCTCGGCAAGCTCACCTTCGTCCGGGTCTACTCGGGCCGCCTGGAGTCCGGCACCGCCGTGCTGAACTCCGTCAAGGGCAAGAAGGAGCGCATCGGCAAGATCTACCGCATGCACGCGAACAAGCGTGAGGAGATCGAGTCGGTGGGCGCCGGTGACATCGTCGCCGTCATGGGCCTGAAGCAGACCACCACCGGTGAGACGCTGTCCGACGACAAGAACCCGGTGATCCTGGAGTCCATGGACTTCCCGGCGCCGGTCATCCAGGTCGCCATCGAGCCCAAGTCCAAGGGCGACCAGGAGAAGCTGGGTGTCGCCATCCAGCGCCTGGCCGAGGAGGACCCGTCCTTCCAGGTCCACTCGGACGAGGAGACCGGCCAGACCATCATCGGTGGTATGGGCGAGCTGCACCTCGAGGTGCTGGTCGACCGTATGCGCCGTGAGTTCAAGGTCGAGGCCAACGTCGGCAAGCCGCAGGTCGCCTACCGCGAGACGATCCGCAAGGCCGTCGAGCGCGTCGACTACACGCACAAGAAGCAGACTGGTGGTACCGGCCAGTTCGCCAAGGTGCAGATCGCGATCGAGCCGATCGAGGGCGGCGACGCCTCGTACGAGTTCGTGAACAAGGTCACCGGTGGCCGTATCCCGAAGGAGTACATCCCTTCGGTGGACGCCGGTGCGCAGGAGGCCATGCAGTTCGGCATCCTCGCCGGCTACGAGATGACGGGCGTCCGCGTCACGCTCATCGACGGTGGCTACCACGAGGTCGACTCCTCCGAGCTCGCCTTCAAGATCGCCGGTTCGCAGGCCTTCAAGGAGGCCGCGCGCAAGGCCAGCCCCGTGCTGCTCGAGCCGATGATGGCCGTCGAGGTCACCACGCCCGAGGACTACATGGGTGAGGTCATCGGCGACATCAACTCCCGCCGTGGTCAGATCCAGGCCATGGAGGAGCGGGCCGGTGCCCGCGTCGTCAAGGGTCTCGTGCCCCTGTCGGAGATGTTCGGCTACGTCGGCGACCTCCGCAGCAAGACGTCGGGTCGCGCAAGCTACTCGATGCAGTTCGACTCCTACGCCGAGGTTCCGCGGAACGTCGCCGAGGAGATCATCGCGAAGGCCAAGGGCGAGTAACACTCTCCGTTTACACGCCGTAGGCTTGACTCCGGAGCCTCCAGGGGCATTCACCCACATTCGTGGAGAATGCCCCCGGGCCCGGGCTTTAACAGCAAAGATCACCTGGCGCCGTTGAAGTAAGGCGTACCAGAACCACTCCCAGGAGGACCCCAGTGGCGAAGGCGAAGTTCGAGCGGACTAAGCCGCACGTCAACATCGGCACCATCGGTCACATCGACCACGGTAAGACGACCCTCACGGCCGCCATTACCAAGGTGCTGCACGACGCGTACCCGGACCTGAACGAGGCGACCGCGTTCGACAACATCGACAAGGCGCCCGAGGAGCGCCAGCGCGGTATCACCATCTCCATCGCGCACGTCGAGTACCAGACCGAGGCGCGTCACTACGCCCACGTCGACTGCCCGGGTCACGCGGACTACATCAAGAACATGATCACCGGTGCCGCGCAGATGGACGGCGCGATCCTGGTGGTCGCCGCCACCGACGGCCCGATGCCGCAGACCAAGGAGCACGTGCTCCTGGCCCGCCAGGTCGGCGTTCCGTACATCGTCGTCGCCCTGAACAAGGCCGACATGGTGGACGACGAGGAGATCCTGGAGCTCGTCGAGCTCGAGGTCCGTGAGCTCCTCTCCGAGTACGAGTTCCCGGGCGACGACCTGCCGGTCGTCAAGGTCTCCGCGCTGAAGGCGCTGGAGGGCGACGCCGAGTGGACCCAGTCCGTCCTCGAGCTGATGAAGGCTGTGGACGAGAACATCCCGCAGCCCGAGCGTGACGTCGACAAGCCGTTCCTGATGCCGATCGAGGACGTCTTCACGATCACCGGTCGTGGCACCGTCGTCACCGGTCGTATCGAGCGTGGTGTCCTCAAGGTCAACGAGACCGTTGACATCGTGGGCATCAAGCAGGAGAAGACCACCACCACGGTCACCGGCATCGAGATGTTCCGCAAGCTGCTCGACGAGGGCCAGGCCGGTGAGAACGTCGGTCTGCTGCTCCGCGGCATCAAGCGCGAGGACGTCGAGCGCGGCCAGGTCATCATCAAGCCGGGCTCGGTCACCCCGCACACCGAGTTCGAGGCCCAGGCCTACATCCTGTCGAAGGACGAGGGTGGTCGTCACACCCCCTTCTTCAACAACTACCGTCCGCAGTTCTACTTCCGTACGACGGACGTGACCGGCGTCGTGACCCTCCCCGAGGGCACCGAGATGGTCATGCCGGGTGACAACACCGAGATGAAGGTGGAGCTCATCCAGCCCGTCGCCATGGAAGAGGGCCTGAAGTTCGCCATCCGTGAGGGTGGCCGGACGGTCGGCGCCGGCCAGGTCACCAAGATCAACAAGTGATCTTGAGCCTGACCCGGTAGCACAGCCTGAGCTGAGCTCCTGAAGGGGCCCGTACGACTTCGGTCGTACGGGCCTCTTCGCGTTACGGGTCCCTTCCAGAGGCCCTAGGTGTGCCAGTCGGGTAGTCGGCTCATGACATTGGTTCCTCGCTGTCAGGCTTGGCAGGCGTAGGACGCGAGGCGATCGGCGAGCGCGGTGACGAGTTCGCGCAGTTCATCGGGGCGCTCGATGACGAACGGCCGGTCGAGTGAGGCGAGTACTGGAGGCAACCAGTCGAGCCGCTCCGCCCGCAGCTCGACGCGCAGCCATCGCTCGGTCGCCCGGTCCTCGCCTGCCGCTGGCTCGTGCTCCTCCAGGCTCGCGACGCCGGCGGGAAGGTGGGCGCGGATCTGCTCGACCGTCCCGTGGATGCGCAAGGTCACCTCATGCTGGTACTCAGCCGTGGCGAAGCCTGACAACACGCGCTGTGCCGGACCGGGACCCGCCGGCGCTTCGAATGAGCCGGGCAGGGTCCGCGCGTCTGCGATGCGATCGAGCCGGAAGGTTCGGTCCTCGCCGATCCGGGCGTCCTTGCCCATGACGTACCACCGGCCCGCATGGGCGACGATCCCGTACGCGTGCAGCGTGCGTTCGCTGCGCCGTCCGTCGCGGTCGGTGTAGCGGATCGAGACCGGTCGGCGGTGGCGCACCGCATCGGCGATGGTGAGCAGGACCCCGGCGTCCGGGGTGTCGAACTCGCCGGGCTGGTCGGTGAAGGCGAGGGATTCCAGGAGTGTGTCGAGCCGGCGGGCGATGTGCTTGGGCAGCACCCTCCGGATCTTCGCCGATGCCGTCTCGTTTGCTGTGTGCTGCGTCGTCATCAGCCCTGCGCGGCGGCCGGCGACCAGGCCGAGCAGCACGGCCAGCGCCTCGTCGTCGCTGAGCATGAGCGGAGGCAAGCGGTACCCGGGGGCGAGCCGGTACCCGCCGTAGCGGCCGCGCACCGATTCCACGGGCACGTCGAGGTCGATCAGCTGGTCCACATACCGCCGCACGGTGCGCCCTTCGACGCCGAGCCGGTCGGCGAGTTCGGCCACCGTCCGGGTGCCGCCCGACTGCAGCAACTCCAGGAGTGTCAGCACGCGGCCAGTGGGTCGAGGCATGGGCACAACCTAACGCGAATACCGGACCGATCCTGTCCCCTATTTCTCCTAGCCTGCGCAATGCACGCCTTCAGCACAGCCAAGGAGATCCCCATGGACTTCGTCTCGATCCGCATCATCACCAGCGACGTAGCGCGCCTCGTCGAGTTCTACGAGCGGGCCACAGGAGTGCGGGCGACGTGGGCCACCGAGGACTTCGCCGAGCTCAAGACCCCGGGCGCCACCCTCGCGATCGCCGGCACCCGCACCGTCCCGCTGTTCGCCCCGGGCTCTGCCCGCCCGGCGGACAACCACAGCGTGATCACTGAGTTCCTCGTCGACGACGTGGATCGCGTTCACCAGAACCTGACCGGCTTCGTCACCGACTTCGTCAACGAGCCCACCACGATGCCCTGGGGCAACCGGTCGCTGCTGTTCCGCGACCCCGACGGCAACCTCGTCAACTTCTTCACCCCCGTCACCCCGGCGGCCATCGAAAAGTTCGCACGCTGACACCACGCACAGCCGCTCGCGCGGGAGCCCTGAGATCCCAGGGCTCCCGGTGAACGCGGCCGCCGAGTCCAGGAGCGCCACCAGCAGGGGGCACGGGAACGCACCGCTGACCCCCGAAGGACGTCCGCGCTCGTGCCTGCGGATCGACGCCGGACGTCCGATCGCGGACGTCGCTGCGGAAGCCGGGGATCTCCCGCCACTGCCTGGCCAAGTTGTACGCCCGCTGGCGGGCGCACGGCGAGAACGGACTGCTCGACCACTCCTCCCGCCCCGCTACCAGCCCCGCCCGCACCCGAGGACATCGCCGACCTGGCGGAGGCGCTGCGACGGCCCGCCCGCCACCAGGCCGCCAGAATGAAATGGGGATATCCGCTCCGTGCTCACGGCGAAGCGGAGGGGCGTATATGCCCTGAACAGTCATCCTGACGGGCACATGATGACGTCCTAGTACCGCGACGCTGCGTCTGTGCTGGCGCACCTCCGTCGACAGCGGGCTGCCGCCGTCCTCCTCGGCGCTCGTCTCTCCCTAGGGCATCACGGCGCGCTACGCCCGCCACGGGCACATCCGCTGGAAGGGATTCGCCGCGCATGTCACCAGCCGTGCGCCTCCGGCCCCGTCTACGTCATCACGGATGTGGCCATCACCTCGGCCGCCACGAACGACGCAACGTTGGACTCGTACGTCTCGAGCCGCAGCGCCTCGTAGTCGGAGGTGATGAAGCGGTAGTACTCGTCCAGCCGTGTCAGGCACACGTAGCCCTCATCGGGTGAGGTGCTCATCAGGGTGTCGGCGAATACGAGCTACGCGACTGCCTTGGCACCGCATGCGGCTCGTTCCGCAGATCGCATGTGTTGAGGTAATCGAGGTCGGCCGTGGTGTCGAACCTGATCTTCGCGAGTTCCCTGCGCAGACGGTCACCTTTGGCCGTGACGTTGGAGTGCGGGGTTTCGGCCGATTTATTGGCGGCAGCCGGTTGCGGTCCGGCCAGGCTGTTCTCGATGGGGGTGCCGGAACACCACGTTGCGGTTCGGGGCGATGCTGACCTGCGGCGTCTCACGTCGCCCGCCTGACGCTCACATCGAGCCGTTCGGCACGCACGCAAGGGCGGTGCTGCGGCAGCGGCTCAGTGACGGTGCTCTCAGGGGCACTCTCGGTCATGACATGGGATCTCTGTGGGGCAGATCGACTGTCCTGATCGCCTTCCTCGTTTCACTGCGAGTGTGAACAGTCCATTGAAGTCGACGCATTGCTATGGCATCTTCACCCCGCAGTGGACACGGCGCGCTATACATCCCATCACTGAAGTGCTTGGTCTGATCTCACTTCATTGTGCACGCCCAAAATTTCAGGCACTCTCGCTATTCCCGTCGGGGGGTCACCATGCCGTTGTCGAGATCAACGCCGGGAGGCGCCGAAGCGGGGAGGGCGGGAACGAGGCGGTGGCGGTCGTGGATGGCGGCGGTGGCAGCCGTCGCGGCGGTCGTCGCTGCGATGTTCGTGGTGGCACCGGCGTCCGCCCTGCCGGCGTCAGGCACCGCCGCGCCGCGGGCCGCCCAGAGCAATCCGTACCAGCGCGGCCCTGATCCCACCGTGACCGGTATTGAGGCGTCGCGCGGTCCGTTCGCCACGGCGCAGATGGGTGTGGCGCCGGGCAACGGGTTCAACGGCGGGGTGGTCTACTACCCGACGGACACCAGCCTGGGCACGTGGGGAGCGTTGGCGATCGTGCCGGGGTACACGGCGCGGTGCGCCGACGAGGAGGCGTGGATGGGGCCGTGGCTCTCCTCATTCGGGTTCGTGGTGATCTGCATCGAGACCAACAGCCGGACCGACGGGGCCGATGCCCGGGCCGCCGAACTGCTGGCGGGGCTGAAGTGGCTGACCACGCAGAGCCCGGTCAAGGCGGAGATCGACCCGAATCGGCTGTCCGTACTGGGGCACTCCGCGGGCGGTGCCGGAGCGATCATCGCGGCGGAACGCCAGCCGTCGCTGAAGGCGGTGATCGGCCTTGCTCCGGGGTTCCCCGGCAACGGCCTGAGCATGGCCACCGACAGGGTGCCCACTCTGGTCATCGGCGGCCAGAACGACACGGTCGTCACCCCGTCGTATCTCAGCGGTCTGTACGCCACGCTGCCGGGCACCACGCAGAGCGGTTTCGCCCAGATCGCCGGAGCGGACCACGTGTACTACACCCGTCCGAACAACGTGGAGATGAAGCTGCTGATCCCGTGGCTGAAGGTGTTCGTGGACAACGACACCCGCTACACGCAGTTCCTCTGCCCCGCTCTGCCGGACCCCTCCAACGTCTCGGTCTACCAGCCGAAGTGCCCCTACGTGCCCCCGAGCGGCCCGACGCCGCCGCCGACGCCTGCCGGCGGTGAGCCTGTCCACGCGGTGGGTGCGGGCAAGTGCCTGGACGTACCGGATCAGCGCACGACAGCGGGCACGCAGGTGGAGATTCACACCTGCGGCGGCGGGGCCAACCAGTTGTGGACGCGTACTTCCTCCGGTCGGCTGACGGTGTACAGCGGTAGCTCGACCATGTGCTTGGACGCCGACGCGCGGGGCGCCAGTCCGGGTACGAAGGTGCAGATCTGGCCGTGCAACGGCGGGTCGAACCAGCAGTGGAATGTGAACGCGAACGGCACGATCACCGGGGCACAGTCCGGGCTGTGCCTGGACGTGACCGGTGGGGCCACCGCGAACGGCGCCTTGGTCGAACTGTGGACCTGCAACGGCGGGGCCAACCAGCACTGGACACTCGGACAGCCCGATAAGCGGCGCCGCTTCACCCAGGCAACCCAATGGCTGGGGCAAGTTCCCTGAAGGCATCACGACCGACGACCGGCAGGGGCCCACGGCCGTACTTCGACAACCAGCGCGCGCTCTAGCGGGTTCCGCCTGAGTGACGTCCCGGCGGCCAACACCACGACGGTCCCGACGGGTCGATCGTCGCCGGGCCGGCCTCCTTGGTGGCCGCGGCGATCAGCCCGGCGCAGACACGGGCCGTCGACTCCGCCGCGGTGCAGGGGGTGAGGTGTGCGCGTTCGGTGCGGAAAGAGGCCTGGCCGTATCAGGTGCGGCACCACCGCGGGCACGCTGCTGGCCCACCTGGGACTGCAACGGACCAACCAGATGTGGCCCCTCGGGCGGACCGCAGGAGACACGAATCCGCCCCGTGAGCCGGCGGCGAGCCTCCGAGAAGACTGCACGCACAGAAGGGACAACCCGATGGGAAACCCGATCGCCAACACACGTGGAAAGCCGGCCATGATGACCAGACTGCTGGCGGTGTTCGCACTCGCCGCAGGAATTCTGGCGGCCGGTCCGAACCCGGCACACGCTTCCACATCGCAGTTCAGAGGAGTGAACTGGGCCGACCAGAGAGACAACTTCGTCAACGGCGTACTGCACCCGTCCGGGCTCGGTGCGTCGGACACCTACTCATCGGCTTCCGCCGTGGCGGACCAGGTTGTTGGCCAGATGTACGCGACGACGGGCGCCAACACAGTGCGCATGCCTATCAACGAGCCCACTGTCGCCGGCTACTGGAACACCTACACCGGGGCGATCGACACGGCCCTCACCAAGGGAAACGTGATCCTCGCCTACTGGGCGTACACCGGTGGCAAGCCGGCGAGCACTGCCGGGTTCAACCAGATGTGGGACAAGGTCGTACAGAAGTACGGCTCCAATCCCAACGCCTACTTCGAGGTCATCAACGAGCCGTACGGTTACAGCACGACCAGCCTGGACGACATGTACAGCGGCTGGTTGGCAAGGTACCCCTCCGTGCCGCGCTCCAGGGTGATCCTCGACGGTGCCGGGCTGGCCCAGGACGTCGCCGCAGTCGGTCGCGACAGCCGCCTGGACGGCACTTTCCTGGCGGTGCACGACTACTCGTTCTTCGCGGGATACGAGGACGAGACCGAGTGGGCGAACCACCTCGCCGGCTACATCGGCGGATACGCCGCCCGCACGATCGCCACCGAGTGGGGCGGCCCGATGGGCCCGGGCAGCAAGAACGGCGTCCACTACAACACCATCGACTACAGCATTCCCAGTGGCTCGTTCTTCGCCGACTACGTCCGGGGTGTCAGCAGCGAACTGCGCACGCTCGGCATGGGGAGCGTCTACTGGCCGGGTCTGCGCGACGGCGACTGGTACAGCATGACCAGCAAGAGCGGCACCGGCTCGGGCATCAAGCTGTCTCTGGTGAACGCCTCGGGACTGACCCGCCTGCAGTACGCCTGGGGGATCGGCAACGGCGGCGGCACATATGTGCGGATCACCAACGCCGCCACCGGCCTGTACATCGACGGAGAGGGCCGCACGACCAGTGGGGCCACCGTCGGCGAAGCCAGCGGCAGCAGCAACCGGTACGAGCAGCAGTGGACCGTCGAGAACGATGGGCACTACGTGCGCATCAAGAACCGGGCAACCGGCCTGTACCTGGACGGGGCAGGCCGTACTTCGGACGGATCCGCGGTCACCCAGTACGGTGACAGCAACAGCACGAGCCAGCAGTGGTCGGTGCTGACCGACGCCGACAACGTGCGCATCAAGAACCGCACCACCGGCAAGTACATCGACGGCATGGGCCGCACCGGCAATGGATCTGATCTGGGCCAGTGGAGTGACAGCAACAGCACGAACCAGCAGTGGCGGATCGTAGCCGCCGGTTGACCTTCACCCCGCATCGCCTGCCGCGTGTGCTCGGAGAACAACGAAGCCTCCCGCGCCGGAGGCTGCCCCGGCAGAACCGGATCGTGGTGGCGAGCCGGAACTCGTTCACCGACCGGTAGCCGTGCGACGTCCCGCACTGCGACAACACCTCATCCACCTCGGGCGCGCACCTCGGCCGGGTCGCACCGCGCACAGCACGAAGCAGGCAGTGCGGTCTCCCCCCACCCCGTCAACGAAGGAGCTCGCGTCATGCGACAACACATTCGGCTGTGGCGCCGTCGACGCTTCACTCCGGTGATGGCGACCACCGCGGTGCTGCTCACCGCTGTGGTGGCAACGCACCCGGCCACCGCGGCAGGTGCGCGACCCACGGCGTCCACGGCGGCCGTTCCCACCGCGTCGGCGCCGGACGTCAACGGCGTCACCGCGGGCAACGCCGCGATCGCCTCGGCCGACCTGTCCGGCACGTGGGGCTTCACCCCGGCGGGCCGGTCGGCGACGTCGATCACGGTGCCGGGCGGCGGCTGGTACAAGCAGGGCTTCACCGATGTGAACGAGGCGGTGTACTCCCGCACCATCACCGTGCCGGACTCCGGGCAGCCGCAGTCCACGTGGATCGAGTTCGGCGCGGTGAACCACCAGGCGACCCTGTCGGTCGACGGGCGGAAGGTGGCGACCAGGACCACCGCCTTCACACCGTCGAACTTCGACATCAGCGCGTACGCGGCACCGGGTACCACGCACACCATCACGGTCGATGTGAAGGGCAGGGGCGCCCTGAAGAACCCCGCGAACGGCAGGTATCTGGTGCCCGACGCGGCCGACTGGGCCGAGGCCGTACCGCAGGGCATCTTCCGTTCGGCGTTCCTGCGCGTGTATCCGGCGGTGTACGTCAGCGACACGTTCGTCCGTACGTCCGTGGCCAATCAGACCCTCACCTACGACGCGTCGGTGACCAACACCTCCGGCGCCGCGCGGACGGTGACGCTGACCGGTTCGCTCGCATCGGACAACGCCACGTCGTTCAACTACCCGGCGCTGCCGAGCAGCACGGTGACCGTGGCCGCCCACTCGACCGTCAAGGTGACGGTCGGGCCGGTGGCGTGGAACCTGGGCTCCTCCTCGTACTGGTGGCCCAACGTCCCCTACCGGCAGGGGTATCGCGCCCAACTGCACCGCCTGACGGTCCACGCGGCGACCGACGACGGCCGCACCAGCGACGCGACCTACCGCTTCGGATTCCGGGAGAGCAGCCAGAACGGCGAGTACTACTACCTCAACGGCGTGCGGGTGAACTTCCGCGGCGACAACCTCCAGGGCGCGGACTTCGACCGCATCAACAACGGCGGCAAGGGCGACGCCTACGACACCCTGCCCGGCTTCCTCGCGCCCTCCTCGGGCAACGGCGGCTGGCCGCAGGCGGTCGACAACTACCAGCGGCTGAACTACAACGTGGTCCGCATTCATCAGGAGCCGGCCAGCCCCTACATGCTCGACGTGGCCGACGAGATGGGCCTGATGATCATCGACGAGACCGGCATCCGAGGCTCCAACAGCCTTCAGGACTTCGTCGCCGGGCACGACAACATGGTCGACCACGCCCGCGCGCTGACCCTGCGCGACCGCAACCACCCGGCGATCATCCGCTGGAGCCAGAGCAACGAGCCCGGCAGCAGCGGTATGGACTCGGAGCAGTTCGAGAAGGACCTGTACGCGGCGATGAACGGCAACGACGGCACCCGGCCGGTCAGCGTCGACGCGTGGGTCGGCGCTCCGGCCAACCCCTACCCCACCATGACGTACGCCAACTTCGATGTCTTCGGGCACTACTTGGACGGCTTCGGCGCCTACGGCGAGAAGGTCGTGTCGGTGCCCGGCCGGCCCGACGGCGAGGGCGAGTACATCTGGCCGAAGTGCAACACCAAGCAGGGCTTCGAGTGGTTCGCCACCACGATGGTGGCCAAGCGCGGCAAGGACGCCAGCGACTTGCGCCCCTACACCCTGCTGTCCGCCTGGGCGGGCGTCATACCCGGCGTCCGCACCACCGACTTCACCCCCGAAGAGGGCGGCCATCCCATCTACGGCGCCGACAACCTCTCCGACCCGTGGAGCAATCCGCAGATCCAGCGCATCCAGGCCGCGTTCAACCCCGTGGCCGCGATCGACCTGCCCTACTGGTCGGCCTCGGGCGCGTCGGACTCCAACGGCACCTTCCCGCTCCCGCAAGCGGTCCCCGGATACGCCGCCAACAGCACCGTGAACCGTACGATCTCGGTGTTCAACGACGACTTCACCGGCACCGCCGTGGGCTTCGCCTGGAGCGCCCACCTCGACAGCGCCACCGGCCCGGTGATCGCCTCCGGGAACACCACCCTCACCGTCCCGCTCGGCTCGAAGGCGACGCAGACCGTGTCGTTCACCGCGCCGTCCAGCGGCTCTCGGGTCTACCTCGTCCTGTCCACCAGCAAAGCCGGGACGACCGTGTTCAGCGACGCGGTCGAGTACTTCACCCTGGGCAGCTCCACGAGCCCCGCGCCGGGCACCTACCGGATCGTCAACCGCAACAGCGGCAAGCCGCTGGCCATCGTCGGCAACTCCACCGCCGACGGCGCCAAGGCCGTCCAGCAGACCGGCGGCGGGACCTGGACCCTCAGCGCCTCGGGCAGCGCCTTCACCCTGCGCTACAACCCCACCGGCAAGGTGCTCGACGTCAACGGCTTCTCCTCGACCGCCGGGCTCCAGCTCCAGCAGTGGACCGCCACCGGCGGCACCAACCAGCAGTGGTACCTGCGGACCACCGGCGACGGGTACTTCACCATCGTCAGCCACGACAGCGGCCTGGCGGCCGATGTGAACGGCCAGTCGAAGAACGACGGAGCCGCCGTCGTGCAGTGGACCGCCAACAACGGCGCCAACCAGCAATGGCAGCTGACACCGGCCTGAGCCGGCGGCCCGCCTGTCGGATGTGCCGCCACCTCCCCGTGGCGGCACATCCGGGGCGTGCGGACAGCGGCCCCGACGGCGACTCCTGCGTCGAGATCGCGATAGCGCCCCGCACCGTCCACGTCCGCGACTCCAAGCATCTCTCCGGTCCCCGCCTGGCCCTCACCCCCGCCGCCTGGACCGACTTTCTGCACGCGCTCACGTAGCGGCGGGGGCCGGCTGGGGGCCGATGGCCATGTGCGTGACAACGGTTATTGCATGTTCCGGATGTGCGGATGGTCGTACGACGCCGTGCAGACGTAGAGCTGCATGCTGTAGCCGCGGCCGATGTTGAGCTTGGTCGCGCAGGCGGGGCCGTCGGAGTGGTAGCCGGTGTAGTCGGCGTCCTCAAGGGGGCGCCAGCTGCCGCTGCCGCCGTCCCACTCGCAGCCGTCGAGGGTGAGAAGGGGCCGTACGTCGGATCCGCACTCCGCGCAGGACATGGGGAACGGGTCGGAGAAGCTCCAGGGGCCGTAACCGCCGACCTTGCAGCCGGGGGCCACACCGAGGTCGTACTGGTACTCGATCGCGTCGGACCACTCCTCCTCGACCCGCTCGACCAGTTCCTCCGGCAGCTCGTGCGGGGCCGGGTACTCCGTGACCGGCTCGGGGTGCAGGACGCACGGCTCGGGCAGGTAGGAGTCGTCGCCTATGACGGCCGGGCGGGGTGGGGTGGGGAGGGGGTCCGTGATCTCGGTGGACGTCCGCCAGCGGAGTTCGGTGCGGGGTAGGTAGTCCTCGTCGTGGTCGTACGCGCACCACAGCACCTGGAGCAGATCGGCGCCCTCCGGGCAGGGCAGCGCCGGTACGTCGGCCGCGTAGAGCTGGGCCACCGGGATCAGAGGGACGGGGCCGTCCTGGGGTATCCGCCGCTCGTTCGCGCGGTCGACGACGGCCCGCTCCTCGGGGGTCAGCAGGTCCTCGCCCTCCGCACGGGGCCGGGCCCAGGCAGCCGCCAGGATGCGGCGGCTCACGTGGACGTCGTCCGGCGCGTACCCGACGTACCAGGGGTCGGCGTGCTCCGGGCAGGTCGGCCACGGCTCGTCCGCCGGCCACAGCAGCGGACCGCCGATCGAGCTGTCCGCGGCCGTGGGGTTCCCGGAGCGCGGGTGCAGGCGCACGGTGGTCCGGGCCAGCGGTGCCAGCTCGGGGAAGTGGGCCGCTGCGTCGACGGGGCGCGGGGGTGTGGTGCGAGTCATGGCCGAGAGGGTACGGGGCGGCCCGGCCGCTATTGCTTCCGCCCACTGAGCAGGCGCATCGCGCGGTCGAACGCCGAGTCGCGACCCTCGGCGAACTCCTCCTCCGTGAAGACCGGTTCCGTCAGGTGCGGGGGGATGCCGGTGCCGTCGAAGGTGCGGCCGGTGCGGGTCAGGAACTCCTCGTTGGGCAGCCAGGCGGCCATGCCGTTGGGGAGGTTGCGGGACATGACGTCGGAGAAGACGCCCTGGGTGGGCTGGCCGATGCGTACCGTGCGGCCGGGGCGATCGATGAGGGCCTGGGTGAATGTCTCGCCGGCGCTCACCGTGGAGCCGCCGGTCAGGATCGCGAGGGGGCCGGTGTAGCGGGGTGCGTGGGCGGCCGGGGTGACGCGGATCGGCTCGGGGCGGGTGTGCCGGGTCGGGTCGGAGGGGTCGTTGCGGGCGCGCTTGGCGTAGGCGACGTACGGCGTGTCGGTGAGGCGTCCGGCGAGGTGGATGCCGAGGGCGTCGGAGCCGCCGCCGTTGATGCGGAGGTCGATGATCAGGCCGTGCAGGCGCTGGATGCGGGGGGCGGTGAAGACCGTGTTCAGCGTGCGGTCCAGTTCGGCGAGCTGGGCCGCGTGGGACCGGTCTTTCGTGTCGTACCCGGAGAAGGCGGACATCCGCAGGTAGCCGCGGCCGCCGGGCAGATCGGCGTAGGTGATCCGGCCGCTCGCGAAGTCCTGGCGGTACGTCGCGTGGGCGAGGTCGCGTTCCACGACGAACTGCTTGACCTTGGCGTCCAGTTCCTCGCTCGGCGCGGTCGTGCCGGGACGGACGTCGCCCTCGAAGCGGTCGCCGTCCTGCACGACGACATGGGCGTCGTACAGCGGCTTCACCATGCGGCGGAAGAGGGCGAACAGCTCGTCGCGGGAGGTGTCCGCGTGCACCTGCGGCCGGTAGCGGTCCCGCACGGCGTGCCAGTCGACGCCCTTGGCGGCGAAGAACGGGTAGTTCTCCTCGAAGGACTGCCAGAAGACGTCGAAGGCGGTGCGGGGGTCCTGGGGCGTCGGGCGGGTGCAGGCGGCGGGCAGTGCCGGGATGCGCCGCAGGCCGCGGTGGCTCACCGAGGCGTCCGCGGCGAGTGAGGCACGGTCGGGGCCCGGGCCGGGGCGTACGGTCAGGACGACGCCGTCCGTGGTGTACGTGCCGGGGCCGGTCCGCCGTGCGGAATCGCCCTTGAGGCAGCTCACGGCGGTGGTCTGGTACTCCTGGTACGTGCCGTCGCGGAGGTCGAGGACGGTGCCGTAGCCGTCCATGCGCCACAGGCCGTCGGTGGTGGTGCCCCCGGTGCCCCCGGAGGCACTGGCGTTCGGCGCGACCCCGGCGGCGAGGGCCAGGGCGACGGCGGTGGCGGTGGCGGTGGCGATGCGCACGATCTTGTTCTCCCCGTGTGGACTCGGCTCGCCCTTACCGTGCCGGAGGGAGCGGGGCGCGGACCATCCGGCGAACCGGTGGATCGGGGCTGGGGGCAGCCCTACCCTGTGGGCTGGATGAGGCAAAAGGGTTTGGAGGTCTGGGAGTTGAGTCCCCCCGTACGGATCGTCCTGACCGGACCGACCGGATTCATCGGCTCCGCAGTCCTGCGGGAGCTGGCGAGGCGGCGGCAGACGGACGCGCCGGTGGTCAGGGCCCTCGCCCGCCGGACCACCGAGAAGATCCGCGCGCACGCGGACGAGTGGCGGTACGCCGACCTGGCCGACATCGGCTCACTGCGCGGGGTCTGCGACGACGCCGACGTACTGCTGCACCTCGGCGGGGTCCTGGGACCGACCCCGGAGGACTGCCACACCGTGAACGTGCTGGGCACCGCCGCGCTCATGGAGGAGGCACGGGCCGCGGGCGTCGGACGGACGGTCCACCTCTCCACGGCCGCCGTCTACGGGCGAGGCCCGCACCGCGGCATCGACGTCGACGAGGTGGAACCGGCCCCGGTCTCGGCCGCCAGCGCGTCCCGGCTGGAGGCAGAGGCGTTCGCACTGGCCGCGGGGGCCGTCGTACTGCGTCCCGGGCTGGTGCTGGGGGAGGGCGACCGGTGGGTCGTGCCCGCGCTGGCTGAGCTGGTCCGGCGCGTTCCGGCACGGTGGAACGGGGGGAGGGCTCGACTCTCCACGGTGGCCGTGGAGGACCTCGCGCGCCTCATCGTCACCCTCGCCCTGGACGGGAAGGAGGTCGAGCCCGGCATCCACCACGCCAGCCACCCCGAGCCCGTCACCAGCGGAGCCCTGCTGCAAACCCTCGCCGACCTGGACGTACTGCCCCGGGTCACCGAGCCATGGCCCTGGGAGCGCTGCCTGGAGGCGTTGCGCGGGACCGAGGGACGGGCCGGTGAACGGCAGCTCTCCCTCGTCGCCCTCGATCACTGGTACGCGAGCGAGGACATCTGGCGGTCGGCCGACTGCCCACCCGGTCCGGGAACCCTGCACCGCCTCGCCGAGGCCGCCGAGTGGTACCGGCCGCGGGTGCGCTGACCGGCGTCGGCCGGTTCAGCTCCGGCGCTGCCAGGTCTGGAGGCCGGCCAGGGCGTAGGCGTCCCGGGTGACTGCGATCGCCCGGGCCGGCTCGGCACGGGCGGCCATGACTGCAGCCCGCCTGTCCGTGGCGGCTTGGAGCCGTCAAAGCGAAGCAAGCTCACGGGCTGAACCCGCGCGGTGCGGGGCGTGGTGGTGAGCTTCACGGTGAGTGTGATCGTCAGGGTTTGGCTTTGGGCTCCCCTGTGATCCAGTCCCAGTTGGTGATCGTGGTGCGCATCAGCCGGGCGGCGGTTGACAGGCGGTTGTCGGCGCCCCAATAGAGGGTGACCGTGCGACGGCAGTCGGGGCTGTCGACGGGGATCCAGGCAACGGGGGCGCGCGTGACGCTGCGGCGGGCGAAGGCGGGGGCGAGACCGATGCCCAGTCCCGCGCTGATCAGGTCGGCGATGGCGCTGTGTTCGTCGCTTTCGCAGACGATCTTCGGGGTGAGGCCTCGTGCGGCGAAGAGCCGGTCGAGCAGCCGGCGTAGCCAGTGTCCCTGTCGGGCGGTGACGAGGGGCTGGTCGGCCAGTTCGTCGATGGTCACAGACGTGCGGCCCGCCAGCGGATGATCGAGTGGCGTGCCCACCCCCACCGCCTCGTCGAACAGCTGCGCAGACTCCAGGCTCTCGGCGTGGATCGGCTGCGAGGCGACGCACAGATCGATCTCTTGGGCGCGCAGGCGGCGGGCCATGTCCTCGGGCGGCGACCAGTGGAGCTCGATCTCAGCGGCGGGATGCGCGCGCTTGTAGGCCGCCAGCGGCCCCGTGAGGGTGAGGAAGGTTTCCGACGCCAGTCTCACGGTGCCCAGGCCCTCGCTGGTGGCCTCGGCGACAGCGCGCCGTCCCGCGTCGAGCTCGCCGAGGGCACGTTCGACGTGATCGCGGAAGAGCTTGCCGCTGTCGTTCAGCCGGAGCCGGCCGCCCCGATCGAACAGCGGTACGCCTAGTTCGCTCTCCAAACGGGCGATGGTCCGGCTCAGGGACGGTTGCGCGATGTGCAGCTCGTCGGCGGCCCGGCTGAGGTGCTCCAGCCGCGCCACCACCAGGAACTGCCTGAGCGAGTTCAGCTCCATCATGCCTCCGGATACATAACGCCATAGCAATATTCCTCTTGGACAAGATAACTCCCGAGTCATAACGTCGGATTCGCGAGAAGCCAAGATTCCACCGCGAAGGGACGAGTCGGGGGAGCGATGACTACACAACACGAGGTAGACGAAGCCAAGATCCGCCAGCACATCCACAAGCTCGTCGAAGCACTCCAGAGCAAGGATCTCGATGGCCTGAGGCGGCTCTACGCAACGGACATCGTGTCCTTCGACGTCCAGCCGCCGCTCCAGCATGTGGGGGTCGAGGCCAAACTCAAGAACTGGGCGCCCGTCTTCACGTCCTTCGAGACTGTCACGTACGAGGTTCGCGACCTGACGCTCACCGTGGGCGACGACGTGGCGTTCGGGCACGCCTTCGCTCGTCTCAGCGGCACGCTCAGGGACGAGAGGGCGATCAGCGGTATGTGGGTCAGGGTCACGTACGGCCTCAGGAAGACCGACGGCACTTGGTTGATCGTGCACGACCAGGTCTCGGTGCCGCTCGACATCCTGAGCGGCACCGGAGTGGTGGACCTCGAGCCCTGATCCCCCGCCGCGTCATCGCGTGGCACATTCCGACTTCCCCCTGGCAGGCGCCGGTTCGTCGAGGTCGTCGGCGTACAGGTCGCTTGCGGCACGTGAGAAGGGCGACTCATGGTCACAATCGACAGATTCCGTCGGGCCGTGTCGGCTCGATCCGATGCCGCGCATCGGAGGTGGTCCTGTGGGTGGGGCATACGGGCGGTCGTCAGCGTGCACACCGTTGCGATCTTCGGTCAGCCCGTGTTCGCCGGCGTCTATCTGAGCGGCGACTACGACGCACTGCGCTGGCACACGGCCGGCGCCGACATCGTCACCTCCATCGGCTACGTGCAGTTGATCGTGGCCATCGTGGTCTGGGTGCGGCTGCGTCAGGCTTGGCCGTTCGTCGCCACGCTGGTGTTGGTGGCGGCGGAGACGGTGCAGTACTTCGCCGGGATGGACGGCGCGCTGTGGCTGCACCTTCCCCTGGGCGTGCTGACCATCGTCGGGCTCGCCGTGCTGTTCATCGCCGTATGGCGGCAGCCTGTCCCGCGGCCGGCTCCGTGCACGGCATCGGCCCCGCGCAAGGAGGAAGCCAGTGGCTGAAACTCGTGGAATCGGCAGGCGCCAGCTCCTCGGCATCGGCGGGGCGCTCGGGCTGATGGGCGTCACCGGGCTGACCGCCGCGGCGGGCTTGGCGCGCCACCCGGCCTCCACCGGCGACCAGTTACGCAGCGGTGTGCCGCTGCCGCCCGCGTTCCAGGTGCCGTTGCCGCTGCCGTCCGTCCTGAAGCCGGTCAGCACCTCGGGCGGCGTCGACCGCTACGAGATCACCCAGCGCGAGGCGACCCTGGAGGTCCTGCCCGGCGTCAAGACGCCGATGTGGACCTACGGTGGAACGTTCCCAGGTCCGACGATCGAGGCGCGCCGCGGCCGCCCGGTCACTGTGACGCATCACAACGAGCTGCCCGTGCCGACGGTCGTGCACCTGCATGGCGGACGGACCCCAGCCGCTTCCGACGGCTACCCGACCGACCTCGTCCTGCCGAAGAACTGGCGGGAGCCCGCGTCCCACATGATGCCCGGCGCGCAGGACATGGATGACATGGACGGCATTGGCGACATGGAGGACATGGAGGGCGTGCAGAGCATGCCGGGCATGCAGGATCCGAAGGCCGTGGTGACCAGGCTGACGCGGGACTACACGTTCCCGATGGACCAGCGGCCGACGCTGCTCTGGTACCACGACCACCGGATGGACTTCACCGCCCCCGCGATCTGGCGCGGCCTTGCCGGGCTGCACATCATCCGCGACGACGCCGAGGACTCGCTCGGCCTGCCCTCCGGGCCGCGTGAACTGCCGCTCATGATCGCCGACCGCGCGTTCGACGACCACGGCAACCTGCACTACCCCTCCCTCGATCCGACCCTGCGCAAACAGCCAGGTGTCGAGGAGGCCTACCTCGCCGGAGTCCTCGGCGATGTGATCCTGGTCAACGGCGCTCCCTGGCCCGTGCACGAGGTCGACGCCGCCCGCTACCGGCTGCGCATCCTGAACGCCTCCAACGCCCGTCACTACGACCTCGAAGCGGTCACCGTCGACGGACGCCGCCTCGACCTCGTCCAGGTCGGCGCCGACCAGGGCCTGCTTGCCGCGCCAGTCACCCACCGCACCCTGCCGATCGCCCCGGCCGAACGCTACGACGTGGTCGTCGACTTCGCGAAGGCCCCGGTCGGCGGCCGCGTCCGGATCGTCAACCGGCTGGGCTCCGGCCGCACCCGGGACGTCATGGCCTTCCGGGTCGCACGCAAGGCCGCCGACCACAGCCGCATCCCCCGCGTCCTCTCCCACGACCTGCCGACCTGGCGCCGGTCGGACGCCACGCGAACCCGCGACTTCTCCTTCCGCGCCGGACGCATGCACGGCGGCCACGGCTGGCTGATCGGCGGACTCCCGTTCGACCCGGCCCGCTCCGACGTCACCACCCGGCTCGGTGACGTCGAGGTGTGGCGGCTGATCGCGGACGTCCACCACCCCGTCCACCTTCACCTGGTCGGTTTCCGGGTGCTGTCGCGCAGCGGAAAGAAGCCGCTCCCCCACGACGCGGGCCTCAAGGACACCGTCTCGCTCCGCCCGGGCGAAGCGGCGGAGATCATCACCCGGTTCGACGGCTACCGCGGCCGCTACCTCTTCCACTGCCACAACGCCGAGCACGAGGACATGGGGATGATGGCCAACCTCGACATCATCTGACCTCTCGTCGGCGACAACACCGCCTCGCCGAGGCCGCCGAGTGGTACCGGCCGCGGGTGCGCTGACCGGCTCGGACGGTTCAGCTCCGGCGCTGCCAGGTCTGGAGGACGGCCAGGGCGTAGGCGACCCGGATGTCCAGGCGCTGGGGATCGAAGCGGTAGACCTTGTTGACGCCCCGGTAGTCCAGGGCCGTGCCGGGGCCCTGGGTCCGCCAGCGGGTGCGGATCGGTCTGCCGAACGTGTAGTCGTCCGTGGTTCCGTCGAAGAAGGCGTACAGGAGCGCGCAGAGCGCGAACAGGAACCAGACGGGCGCCGTCACCACGTAGAGGAGCCAGGCGTACCAGGTGCCCTGCTTGCCAGTGACCGGTCGCGGTGCGCCGGTGACCTGCGCGGACCAGCGGACGCGGCGGGGCCAGGGCAGGAGCCGGCCGGGGCGGCGGGTGATCCTTGCCAGCGGGGTGCCGTCGGCGGCGTGGACGTCGTAGGTGTCGGGCGTGGTCGGGTTGACGGAGAACCAGGGGCTGCCGCTCGGTCCGTCGTGGATCGAGAACGGTGTGGGCGCCTTGCGGGTCCACCGTTCCGCGGAGCGGGGCGCGATGACCCGGGCCAGCGGGGTGTCCTGCGGGCGGCGGGCGGTCGTCAACCGGATCGTCGAGCGCACGTCGGCGTCGGGCGGCAGTCCCAGTGACTGCGGATCGGACACCGGAACGGGGTTGTTCCCGGAGACCAGGAACATGTACGGGCTGTTGTCCACGGGGTCATCCAAACGGGTTGGCGTCGGCCAGGCGGCCGATGACATCTCCTGCAGTGTCGCGGGCCCGGTCGATGCCCTCGTGGATCTTCTCCGAGCCGTATTGGACCGGCTCGGTGGCGATCCGTACGCCTTCCTTGTAGAGGTTCTTCGCGCCGAGCGCCGCCTCGTAGCCGCGTGCCGTCCAGGAACGGGGGTCGATGTAGCGGCCGACGGTCTCGCCGGCGTTGTCGACGATCGGTTTGACGGAGTCCGCGAGCGCGGGGATACGCCCCAGCGGGGTGTTCTCGATCAGCTGGGGCATCACCCTCTGGAAGGCGACGTCCGTGATCCCCGCGCCGGCCTTGTACAGGTTGAAGTCACCGAACTCCTTGGCAACGGCCACCTTGAAGCGGTCCGCCATCGTGTCCGCGGTGATGTGGATCGCGTGTGCCTTGCTGCCGAGGGCGCTGACGTTGCGCATCACCCATTCCTCGGCGTCGTCGCCCAGCTTCGCGGTCCCGCCGACGTGCTCGATGATGTCGTCCGCGCGTTTCCAGGCGTCGGAGGCCTTCGCTCCGAAGTCCAGGACGTTCATCGGGATCTTGACGCCCTTGAACATGCCCTTGCCGACCTTCCCCAGCCGCAGGAGATCCCCGAACGGGACGAATCCCACCACGTCCAGGCCGATGTCCAGCCAGTTGCCCTTCTTCGCCCCGGCCGCCCAGCCGACGCCGTGGAAGAGCAGGGCGCCGGCGTTGAGCACCATGCCGATGCCCTCGAAGACTACGGCGCCGATGATGGTCTCGGAGAAGACGACCGCGAGGACGTCGCAGGCGGCACTGGCGTAGCCGAGCCAGTCCCCGATCTCGTAGATCGTGTCCGCGTGTTTCTTGATCCATCCCCAGAGGTCGCCCGCGAGATCCTTGATCCGGTCGCCCAGGCCCGCGATCGCGTCGACGAGCTTGTCGAGGAGGGACTCGACCGGCGCGGCCTCGGCCGCCCTGCGGATCAACTGGGCGGCGAGGCGGGCCGCTTCCTGGTGATCGTGCTGCAGCTCCCGCGCCTTCTTGATGATCGCGTCCAGGTCGTCGCTAGCCTCGTTCACCCGCTTCGTCGCGTGGTCCAGGCGCCGCTGTGCGTCCTGCAGTTCCCCGTCCGTGTCGAACGTCCGGCCCGCGAGCTTCAGGTCCGGGTTGCTCTGCGCCTGCGCCAGCGTCTCCTTGGCCGTCGCGGCGTCGTGCTCGTAGTGGCGTGCCTTGGTCTGGAAATCCGCCAGCTGCGACTCCCAGGTGCGCAGCGCGTGCGCGGCGTCGATCAGTGAGTCGTGCCCGTTGTCCAGGTACTTCGGCAGTACGCCCGTCTTCTCGGCGAAGGCGGACGCGGCTTGGCCCACCCATGCGCCGTCCGCCTTCCCCAGCCGGGTCAGGGTTCCGTGCGCGTCGTGGAGCTGCTTGCCTGCGCTGGTGAGCACGGTGACGAGTTGGTGCACGGAGGCGGGTATGCCGGGGGCGGGGTTGAAGCCGAGGGCGTCGTATGTCTCTGTCGTCTGCGGGTTCATGTCGTCTGCTGGTTCATGGGGACGATCTCCTCGACGCGATCAGTAGGAGCCGAAGGGGGAGGGCGGGGCGGCCTCTTTCGCGACCGCGGCCGCGGGTGCTTCGGCTTCGCCCTCGGCCTCGGCCTCGGCGAAGGTGACGGTGTCGGCGATGTCCGCGAGGACCGCCTGATAGTGGAAGAGGTCCTCGACATCGGCCGTGCTCAGGCAGAGCAGCAGAAGCCGGTCCTCGCCGGGGAACGGCACCCAGACCTCGATCCGTACGAAGAACCGTTCCTGCTCACCCGGTTCGCCCGCTTCTCCCTCCGGCAACTCCCATACGGCGCGGGACCCGGCGACGTGTACGACCGCGGGGCCGACGGGCAGGGAGACGAGCTGGACCTCGCCGCCCTGGCCCGCCTTGTCCAGCGCCTCCGCGATGCCGGCGGCGGTGAAGTGCGGGTCGGGGTTGTCCAGCTCGCGCACGCTGACGGTGAGCGTGGCGCGGCTGATGCGCTCGGGCGGCGTGGAACCGTCCGCGCTGCCGCCGATCGGGAAGATGCCGAGCGCGTTGTACACGGTGCCGCCCTCGACCAGGTTCTGCGCGTTCGCCGCGTACATGGCCGTGGTCAGCTTGCGCAGGGGCTCCAGGTCCTCGCGCTCGCCCCAGTAGTCGCGGGCGAACTGCCGCACCTGCGAGTCGAAGGCGTCCGCGTCGGCGCCCAGGCCCAGCGGGACGGCGTGAAACTCCGACGGCACCTGGAAACGGAACGCCGAGGGCGCGTCCTGTTCAGTGGAGTCGGAGCCGGAGCCGGGCCTCACTGGTCGGCAGCCTTCATGGACTTGTCGGCGACCTTCACGGACTGCATGAGTCCGTGGACGTCGCCCTCCAACTGCTGGAAGAGCCGGCCCGACAGCGCGACCTTCTCCGTGATGCCGCTCGTTGCGTCGGCGATCAGCTCGATGCCGTAACCCCACTTCTCCTGGAAGTCGTCGCAGGCCTCCTCGAGCTCGCTGGAGCCGGCGCCCTTGGGCCCGATGTCCTTCAGCTGTCTCATCGCCGACCGCATGGTGTCCGCACATTCGGCGAGATCGACGACGAGCCGGGCCATTGCCTCGAACTCGACCTTGTAGTACCCGGTCATACCTGTCGCGTCCCCGCAAAGTCGCTGATCGGCGTGATCATCGCACGGCGAACGCCCGGCACGTGGGGCTCCTGCGCCTGTCGGCACAGGTATGCACGGAAGCTTCCCGAGCTCTCCACGAGGTGTTGTAGAACCACCGGTGATGATGGGCCATCCAAGAGGCAAGTACATCGGCACCAAATACCCGGACAGAGACATCTTCGCGCTGCTCGCGGCCCAGCTCCGCGCTCGCCCTCAACGGGCCCGCCGTGCCATTCCGTATTCCCAACCCCCTTCCCAAGGAGAGGGCCGACCTCGTGGTGGAGCGGCGGGTGCGGGAGTTGGACATCATCCTCAAGACGCGGATGCGCTTCGTGCCGGACAAACGGGAGGTGCGGGTTCTCGAGGAGCGGTGGGAGCCTTCTCGTGAGCACTCGGGTAGGCGGTACGGCCGTGGGCCGACGGCCACGGTGTCCAAGCGGTGGACGTATGAGAAGGGTCCCGACGGCCGTCGGCGCATGCCCGATGCCCTCAGCTTCAGGCCAGCGCCGACCCCAACAGTGAGAGGGTTAGCACAGGTAGGAGCACCAAACCGAGCCAGCGATGCCGCCACGATGCGGTACGTCCGCATGGACCAGTGGTGCGGCAGGACCCAGCGAGCGTGAACAGAGTCAGGGCCCAGTAGATCAGGGCTCCGCACTGTTCCATGCTGTCATGAGCCCGAACCACGCTGTACTCCGCTGCGAGGAGCGGCAGGCCGGGTGCGGAGGCCATGAGGGGCGCCCTTTCACCAGGTCTGGTGAGGGGCGGGTGGCCGAGTCGCGTGGTCCTGCGTCGTCGTCATGGCATCAGTCCACCAGCGCCGGCCGCTCGGGGCATCGGTAGACGTACAAGATCAGCGGAAGGTCGGGATCGTGATCAGCGCGATGTAGCTGGTGCCCTTCTCCGCCCTGGAAGTGTGCGTGGTCGTGGCTGGATGAGCAGGGCGCCGAAGGTGTTGGCCGTGCCGGTACCGCTTCCCCTTCCCAGAAGCGGCCCGGCCAGTATGCTCTTTCGGCGTCCCCCTCTGTCCTGATCAGCCGAATGTGGAGCTCACCATGACTACAGCCCGCCCGTCCGTAGCGGCTTGGAGCCTCTCGGCTGTGGCTGTTGGCGTGCTGCTCGTCGGCTGTTCGGCCTCGGTCAAGGGTGAGAAGGACACGCCGAAGTTGTCTGCGGACAAGCTGGCCACCACGCTCTCCGAAAAGCTCGCCGCACAGACGGGCCAGCCCAAGCCGAAGATCACCTGCCCCGAGGACCTCGCCGGGAAGGTCGGTACCACCACCCGTTGCACGCTCACGGCGAACGACGGCAGCACTTTGGGCGTGACGGTCACCGTTACTTCCGTCAAGGGTGGTCAAATCAACTTCGACTTCCAGGCCGACGACAAGGCGTCCCCGGCAAGCTGACCTTCGCTGTCGCCAAGGCGACTGTCGAAGCAGAAAGCCATGAGGCGTATGGGGCTGGGCGTTACTGTACGACTGGGTCAGCGAACGCCTGTGTCGCAGGGCGGCATACGGGGAGAGGCGGAGTCATGGCAGTGCCGGATCCGAGACATACAGGAACTGACGTAGCGGCACAGCCCGTCATGATGCGGCTGAACCAGCTGCCCGCCGATGTCGGAGGGACGTCTGGCACCGCAGGCCTGGCCGGAGGGAAGAAAGATCTCGCCTCCTCGCCAGCTGAGAAGAAGGCTGCGGCAAAGGCCATCGAGGATCACATCGAGCCCGATACCCGCAAGTCCGGCGACTGGGCCGACACGGAGACGAACGCGGCCGTCAAGGAGTTCCGGGACGGATGGCGGACGTCCGGGGCTTTGAAGAAGGCTCATGAGACGTGGGGCGAGCAGGTGCAGAACCTGATGAACCGTCTCGCGTCGGAAAAGGCGGCGCTGCGGGGCGCCAACACCGTGTTGCAGAGCTCCGACATCCAGGCTGGGCAGAGTGCGCGCTCGGTGTCGGTGATCGACGGTTACTGACCGGCCTGTCGCGACCGGTCACCGCGACCCGCTGTTCCGACTGACAGGCATATACGGCCAACGGGGAACCTATGCCGACGTATCACGAGATCATTACTACCGATCTGTCCACGCTCACCACGGCCGCGGACCGCTGGGACGGGATGGCGAAGGAACTCCACAAGCAGGAGACGAGCTACAAGCGGGATGTGCACGGCATCTCCATGGGCAATACCTGGACGGGGCTCAGCGCGGACGCTGCCAGTGGACGCTTCGATGTCACGCTCAAGGAGTTTCAGGACGCCCAGGTCGAGGCCAAGGCGGTGGCCTCGCTGCTTCGGGACGCGCACACGCAGTTCACCGATCTGCGCAAGAAGCTGGAATCGGCCCGGGCGGATGCCATCGAGGCCGGCATGGCGGTCTCGGAGGGTGGCGTGGTCTCGTACGACACCACGAAGCTCAGCGAGGGCGAGCGCACCGCCCTGCACCACGACCCCGACTATCAGCAGTCCGTGCGTACGGCTGTCGCCTCCTGGCAGGCGCGCGTCGACCAACTCGTGAAGGATGTCGGTGAAGCCGACACCAGCATCGAGACCGCCCTCCAGGGGGTGGTGCTCGACGGTGACATCAACGACGGCACGCTCACCGGCTTCAACGGGCAGGCGCACGGCGACATCAAGACGTACGTGGACGCGGCGAAGGCCGACAAGGGCGACAAGAAGAAGGACGGGTGGGTCTCCGACGGCGAGGCCGAGGCTTCCGGCCCGGATGTCGGGGCGGAGGCTAAGGGGCCCGACACAGGGGCCGGCAAGCTTGGTGAGGCTGAGGCGCATGCCGACCTCGGCCGCGCGACCGCGGAGGGCTCGCTCACCAACGGGCCGATGAAGCTCGATGGCGAGGCTGAAGCGTATGCGGGTGTCAAGGGCTCTGCCAGCGGCGGCATCACCCACGAGGGCCCCCAGGGCGAAGCGGGTGCATTCGGCGGCGGCGAGGCCTCAGCCAAGGGCCGCTTCGATGTGGGCCCGGTCGGCGTCTATGGGCGGGCCGAGGCCATGACGGGTGCCGAGGCGAGTGCCAATGCTGGGGTAAACCGCGAGGGCGTGAACCTGGGTGCTGGAGCATTCGCGGGCGCGAAGGGCGGCGGTACCGTAGGTGCCGACATCGGAGGGATCTCGGCAGGCGTCACGGCCGAGGGGTGGGCCGGTCCTGGCGCCGAGGCAGGTTGGGACATCGGGAAGAACAACGAGGGTAAATGGGGAGTCACCGCCAAAGTGGGCCTCTCCCCCGCTCTCGGCGGAGAAGTGGGCTTCGAGTTCACCGTCGACCCTGGGAAGGTTGCCGACACCGTTGGCGACATCGGCGATGCCATCACTGACCTGTTCTGATCCAAACCCGCCCGTATCCACAGCCTTGGGTTATTCCAGGAAGGAGGGAGCGACATGGCCACGACCCTGCCGATCCCGATCGAGTTCGAACTGCCGGAAGGCTGGCGCGCCGCGCCACCGGACGAAGTCGGAGTGCCAGGCGCGGCGTTCGTCGCGATCCATCTGCCGTCGGATGCCGGATTCACCGCGAACATCACGATCGACGGCGAGTACCGTCCGGACCACGCGACGCTGCCCCAGATTGCCGACGAGTCGGTGCAGCGCCTGGACCAATCCGTCACATCAGTCACGGTCAGAGGGCGCCGCGAGGTTGGTTCCGTGGAGGCGCCAGGCCTTACGCAGACCCTGGCTTTCCCGGCTGTCGTAGACGGGGTGAGTCGTGACCTGGTCCAGTCGCAGGCGTACCTGGCCATGCAGGACGTCACCGATCCGCGCAAGCGAGTCGTGATCCGCCTGGTCCTCACATCCACCGCGTCCCAGCACTCCGCGGTCCTGGACGACTTTCGGGACTTCGTCCGTTCTGTTCGCCTGGACAGCGGTGCGTCGGCGTAGTAGGTCCGGAGCTGTGGAGCCCAGCGAAGCTTGTAGGGAAGTCCTGGCGGCTCGTAGGTTGGCCCCATGGGCCTCTTCGACAAGTTGACGGGAACTCAGCACCCCGCAGACGGTGTTGTGCCAGTCGCCGCCGAGGAGGTGCGGGCAGCCCTGCTCAGCTTGAACAGCCCGGATGTTCCGTACGTCATCCGCGACGGCGGTGCGGATGACGCCGACCTGGTGGCGGAGTGGCGGTTGGCGGAGCCCACCTGGCAGCACTTCTTCGTCCAGTCCCAGTTGAGCCATGCTCTGCGGATCCGGATGCGTCTGGTCCAGGAGGACCATGAGGTGCGCGCCGTCGAGGAGCAGTGGGAAGTCACCCGCGTCGGAAATCCGCCGAGGCTGGCGATGTCGAGGCAGTACTCACGCGGGCCGGACAGGACCGTCACGCGCACCTGGACGATCGAACGCGGAAGCAGTGGCCGCCTCCAAGCGACGGAGACCTTCCGCTTCGACGGCACGGACCTGCGCGATCCCCTGCGGAACGCCGTACTCAACTCCGGCTGGACCTGGCGGGGGCTCCTCCTGGGCAAGCTGTAAGGGTGCGGCGACGCCCCGATGATCAGCGCAGGGTGGGAATTTCGCCGCCCTCGGCCCTCGTCAGCGTGACCCCCGGCAGGCCTCTCAGGCGGCGTTCCGCGACAGTGGCGAGGTGCTCGGTGGTCGGTGGTGTGGAGCCCAGGCCGATGGCGTAGCGGGTGGGGTCGGTGGTGAAGGGGTGGGGCCAGGCGTGGCAGTCGGGGGCCGTTGCCGCGAGGTCGGTGATGAGGGCCCGCATTCTGCCTCGCACCCGGCCCTCGTCCGCCGCCGAGTTCACCGTCACGACAGCCCAGGCGGCGTGGCGGCGGTGGAGTGGGGGAGGGGCGAGGAGTTCGGCCCATGGGTACGGGTCCGTGGTCGCGTCCACCAACTCCCAGGCGCGGAACAGCTCTTGGGTGATCAGGTCACGCATGCCCGGCGTGACCTGGTCCGTGCAGGGGCGTACGGGGGCGGAGGGTGTCGTGATGGTGAGGGGGAGCGGATGGGGGAGGGCGTGGGGCCGAACGCCCATCGGCCCCACCGGCTCGCGCCAGTCCCATGCCGCCCAGGTCGCGAAGAAGTGCCGTAGCAGATCGGCCGGTGGCAGGTCGCCGGACTCGCTCGTCGTGCGGGCCGCCAGGACGGACCAGGCGAGGCCCGGCAGGCCGCCGAACGGTGCCGAGTCCAGGCCCCGCGCCTTCGCCCAGGCCTTGACCTGCGTGGCCAGCCGGGCGAAGGCCGGGACGTGTGCGCCCGCCGAGGCGAGCACCGCGTCGGCGTCGCTCACCGCGCTGAGCGCGATCGCCGCCGCCTCACCCAGTTCGGCCCGGCGAGCCACCGCCTCGGCGGGGTCCAGCGAGCCGGTGGCGACGACGACCAGGTCGACGTCCAGCCCGTCGACCCGCAACCGCAGGCCGGGTACGCGGGCCCCGACCACCTCACGCACATCGGTCGCCTCGGGGAGTGCAGCCATCAACGTCGCTTGTACGGTGGCGAGTTCGACAGTGCCGGGCAGCGCCGCCACCAGGTCCAGGTCCGCACCGGGCAGCGCGCAGCCCATGCGCCGGGAGCCGACGACGCGCACGACACCGTCGCAGAGCACGTCCGTGATGCGGGCCGTGATCAGATCGGCGGCAGAGGTGTCGGTGGGCTCGCAGGCGTACTGCGCGGCCTCCTCCCGCCAGCGGACCTCCCCCGTCCCCAGCGTCACCGTGCCCCGCACCCTCATCGGCTCGTCCCCGCGCCGCGACAGCAGCGCCAGCTCGCCGACCCTGACCGCCATCGGAGTGAGCCGGGCCTCGCAGGTGGCGGCCAGGGTGTTCGGGTCGGTGGTGCGGCCCAGACTCAGGTGGGGGGTGAAGCCCGCGTGGCGGCCGCGGCAGCCGGGGAAGCGGCGCAGGAGGGCGCTGTGCAACGCGGTCCACGGCTCCTCATCGGCGGCCGCGGGGTCGAGCCAGACGGTGGCGTCGTCCCGGTGGCCGAACCAGTGCACGCCCTCCAGCCGGGCGTCGAAGGGAGCCGTGGTGGCCGTCGCGAGCACCGCTGCGGCCTGCTCGAATGCGTGTTCCGGTACGAATCCGAAGAGCAGGTTCACATGCGGAGGCCAGCGGCGGATCTGTGGGTCGTGATCGCGGCGGATGTCCTGCAGCGGCGGCCACACCTCCTGCGGAGGGACCCACGCCAGGGCCGTGCGGGGAGTCGGCCGCACGTCCAGAGGACCGAGGGCGGCCGCACCCGCCTCGCCCTGCGCATCCTCCGCGTCCGCCGTCACCTCGGCCCGCACGGCGTAGTGGTCGGAGATGTGCAGTCCCTCCGCCGTGGGTGCGTCGCCGTACAGCTCGGCCCACCGTGCCCGCAGACCCTCCCCGCGCAGCAGCACCCGGTCCAGCCGGGAGGCCCGGCCGGTCAGGGACGAGATCGCGGCCAGCGGGTTGGTGCCCGGGTCGAAGGTCGGGGTCGTGTCGCCGGCGCCGTGCACCTCGCTCCACGCGTCCCGCATCCCCAACGACAGCTGCGGTGTGTCACCGCCGTCGTTGAAGTCGCCCATCAGGATCAGATCGGCTTCCAGACCCGCCAACCCTTCGGCGATCCGCGTCAGTTCGGCATCCCGTCGGACCGCACCGTTGTCGGAGTGGTCGCTGCTCAGATGCGTCGCCGCGACGACCAGGGGACGCGCACCCGTCTCCACGACCAGGGCGGTCACCGCCTTGTGCGGGCCCAGCGCATGGAACGCGGCCTCGCGCACGGGCAACCGGCTCAGGAGCAGCAGACCGCACTCGTCCACGTCCCGCTCGCGCGGATCCGTTCCCAGCGTCCAGTCCGCCCGCACCCACGGCTCGCGCAGCAGCGGGACGAGGAGTTCCGCTTCGACCTCCTGCAACGCGATCACGTCGACGTCGGCGTCGCGCAGGGCCCGCAGCAGCTCGGGCCTGCGCCGGGCGCTGTCGATGCGATCGGCGTCGTACCGGTCCCAGAGGGCGTTCCAGGTCAGCACGCGCACCTCTCCGGAGCCGGGCGCGCTCCTGCGCGGTGAGCGCGCGGGCACCCAGTCCTCCCCGTCCCACGCATATGGCGTACGGGCCGTGAAGAACGGCGCTCGGAGCAGCCGAGCCTCCCGTACCCGCCCGGCCCGCGTCGCGTCGATCCGGTCCACACCCGTGGCCCGGTCCCACACCACCTCACCGTCGGCCTCGAAGAACAGCACCCGGTGCCACGGGATCTCGCCGCCGGGCACGAAGGCGGGCAGCGGGACACGCTTGGGCGCCGCCCCGCGCTGCAGGATGCCCAGCACGAAACGGGCCGGGTCGAAGCGCGCATCCCAGCGCACCCGGTGATAGATCTCCTCGCTCGTACGCACCGGACAGACCTCTCAGACTCTCGGACCTCGACCTCTCAGGGCTCTCAGACCCCTCAGATCTCTTCCTCCACGGTCCCGCTCGCCCCGACGTACCAGGTGCGATGCGCGTCGCCCGGATACGGCGGGCCGAAGCGGCGCAGCTGGGCGGTGAGCACCTCCGGCGGCACCGGGTGTTCACGGCGGGCGTTGCGCCGTATCAGCTCGTCCTCTTCGACCAGGACCACGGCGTGAGTGATCAGGGCGTCGCGGCGGTGGGCGATCGCGTGCACGAGCGAGCGCTGCTGCTTGTTCAGGGACGTGGCGTCCCACACCACGGTCCCTCCGCCCGCCAGGGCCTTGTCCAGCCGGTCCAGCCCCTCGCGCAGGACGGCCTCGTTGGCCCGCTGATCGCCTCGCGCGCCGCGCGCCTCGCGCAGATCGTCCAGGGAGACGTACACGTCCACGCCCGGGAGTCCGCGGGCGAAGGTGCTCTTGCCGCTGCCCGCCGGGCCGACCGTCTGGATCAGTTTCGGGAAGGCGCCGGAGCGCCAGCGCCAGGTCGCCGCCACAGCCTCGTCGACACCGCTGATCCGGCCCCGCGCGTACGCCTCCCGGGCCTCGGCCCGGCACCGGACGGCCGCGTCCGTCGGCAGCCCGGCGAACGCCTCACGCAGCGCCCTCTCGTCCATGCTCTCTGTGTCCTCGGCGTGCAGCGCCGACCACTCCACCTGCTCGCGCGCCTCGTCCGTGGCCGCGGTGGCCCGGGCGACCGCGTGCAGCAGAACGAGGTCGGCTGCGTGGGACAACCGCACCAGGCCGGCCCGCCGGTCCTCGTCCGGATACGGCCGGTGCAGCGCGGGGTGCAGCCCCACGAGATCAGCGACCCGGCGGGCGAGCGGCATGCCCACCACCCCGGCGAGCCGCGCCGCGAGCCGTGCCCGCCCGCCCGAGTGCAGCAGCGCGGCCAGCACGCCGACGAGCCGGTCGTCCCCGGACCGCCCCGCCGGATCCAACCGGGCGACAGCCCGCGGGTCCCCCTCACCGGGCAGCCCCACGGCCTCCTCCAGCGCCGCCGCGTCGACGGCCGCCCCCGAACGCACCGCCCACAGCGCGGCCGCCGGGCCGAGACCGTTCTCGACGACGGCCGCGTGCATCCAGTGCATGTCCGTCCGCACATGCCCGGCCCGCACCCACTTGGCCACCCGCTCCCCGAACTCCTGAGCGCCGAACCTGTCCACGACCCGGACGACGTACCCCTCCTGCCGCCCGAGATCCAGCCGCAGAGCGCGCAACGCCCGCTCGTCGAACACGCCCCGCCACAGCACCCGCGGTACGGGAACGCCGAGCCCGCGCAGAAAGGCCACCGTCCGGTCCCAGTCCAGGCAGCGGCCGTCCGCGTCCCACACCGAGAAGCCGTAGAACCAGCTCTCCAGGTCGTCGTACGCGATCGAGTGCCGGGCGAACATGTTCTCCCCGCACACTCGCCAGCCCTCGGGGACGGCGTGGCCGACGCGTGCCTGGAGGGCCTTGACCCAGGTGCGGGAGGGGTGGTGGGCGGAGTCGAGCGAGCGGGCGTGCAGGCCGTCGGCGTACAGCGTGGTGTTCTCGCCGTCGAGCTTCTCGGTGACGACCACCTCGCGGCCGCGCAGGCCGGACAGGTCGGTGATCCTGAGGTCATCGGCGGTGGCGCCGGGGGACCAGGGCAGATGCCGGGTCCGCGGATAGTGCGTACGCATGGTGAACGTCCCCCGTGGCGGCTCGTACCCGATCAGCCTAGGAACGTCGGGCGGCTGGGGGCCAGCGGTTTACGGCATGGGCGGGGGGGCACGCGCACGTGTTTGACCTTCGTCACGTCCGGGGTATTCTCTCCGGCTCGATTGGCGAAGCCCCAGCCTGGTATGGCAGACTAGCGGGGTTGCTCGGTCGAGTGTTGATGCTGCGCGCCTCCCGCCGGGGGGACCGGAAGCGAGTCCCACAGTACTCGTCGTTCCAACTGTCGAAAGGCAGCGCTGGGACGGACGTACGGGAATCTTCCGGGAAGTGTCAGTGCGGCACCGGCCAGGCACCCGGTGGCTTTTTTGGCCCTGGCTTGCGGTTCCGGAAGGGCCGTGTTCATTCCGTGGAGGGATGTTCGAACAAGGGACATCTGTGTCAGTGGAAGCGCGACACGCCCGACCGCGTGGGTCGGAAGAAGTCAAGGGAACACCGGGTTCCAGAGCGTTACGAGAGACAGGACTACTGAGTAGCCATGGCGGGACAGAAGATCCGCATCCGGCTCAAGGCCTACGACCACGAGGTCATCGACTCCTCGGCGAAGAAGATCGTCGAGACGGTGACTCGCACTGGTGCGTCGGTCGCGGGCCCGGTGCCGCTGCCCACTGAGAAGAACGTGTACTGCGTCATCAAGTCGCCGCACAAGTACAAGGACTCGCGCGAGCACTTCGAGATGCGCACGCACAAGCGCCTGATCGACATCCTCGACCCGACGCCCAAGACCGTTGACTCTCTGATGCGACTCGACCTCCCGGCCGGTGTCGACATCGAGATCAAGCTCTGAGGGCTGGTGATCTGAGAATGGCTAAGCAGATCAAGGGCATCCTGGGCGAGAAGCTCGGCATGACGCAGGTGTGGGACGAGAACAACCGTGTTGTTCCGGTCACCGTCGTCAAGGCCGGCCCCAACGTCGTCACCCAGGTCCGCACGAACGACACCGACGGCTACGAGTCCGTCCAGATCGCGTTCGGCGAGATCGACCCGCGCAAGGTGAACAAGCCCCTCAAGGGCCACTTCGCCAAGGCCGACGTCACTCCCCGCCGCCACCTCGTCGAGATCCGTACCGCTGACGCCAGCGAGTACACCCTCGGCCAGGAGATCACCGCTGAGGTGTTCGAGGCCGGCATCAAGGTCGACGTGACCGGCAAGAGCAAGGGCAAGGGCTTCGCCGGTGTCATGAAGCGTCACAACTTCAAGGGCCTCGGCGCCGGACACGGCACCCAGCGCAAGCACCGCTCCCCCGGTTCCATCGGTGGCTGCGCCACCCCGGGCCGCGTGTTCAAGGGCCTCCGCATGGCGGGTCGCATGGGCAACGAGCGGGTCACCACCCAGAACCTGACCGTCCACGCCGTTGACGCGGAGAAGGGTCTGCTGCTCATCAAGGGCGCGGTTCCCGGTCCGAACGGCGGCCTCGTCCTGGTCCGCACCGCGGCCAAGGGGGCCTGAGGTAACCGATGAGCACTGTTGACATCCTTTCGCCTGCCGGCGAGAAGGCCGGTACCGTCGAGCTCCCCGCGGAGTACTTCGGCGTGGAGAAGATCAGCATCCCGCTGATCCACCAGGTCGTCGTCGCGCAGAACGCCGCTGCCCGCCAGGGCACGCACAAGACCAAGACCCGCGGTGAAGTCCGTGGTGGCGGCAAGAAGCCGTACCGCCAGAAGGGCACCGGCCGCGCCCGTCAGGGTTCGACCCGCGCCCCGCAGTTCGCCGGCGGTGGCGTCGTCCACGGCCCGCAGCCGCGTGACTACTCGCAGCGGACCCCGAAGAAGATGAAGGCCGCGGCCCTGCGCCACGCCCTCACCGACCGGGCCCGCCACAACCGCATCCACGTCGTCACCGGCGTGATCGAGGGCGAGACCCCCTCCACCAAGGCCGCCAAGACGCTGTTCGGCAAGATCTCGGAGCGCAAGAACCTGCTCCTGGTCGTCGACCGCGCCGACGAGGCCGCGTGGCTGTCCGCCCGCAACCTGCCCCAGGTCCACATCCTGGAGCCGGGCCAGCTGAACACGTACGACGTGATCGTCTCGGACGATGTGGTCTTCACCCAGGCCGCCCTTGAGTCCTTCGTGTCCGGCCCGAACAAGGCCAACGACACCGAAGGGAGCGAGGCCTGATGGCTACGCGTCACCCGAGCATTGCCTCCAAGGCTGCGAAGGCCGCCAAGGCCGCGCGCGTCGCCAAGGCGCGTCGCCACGCCGCCGAGGGCAAGAACACCGTCGTCACTCCGGCGAGCAAGGCGTACACGGACCCCCGTGACGTCCTGATCAAGCCGGTCGTGTCCGAGAAGAGCTACGCGCTTCTCGACGAGAACAAGTACACGTTCATCGTCGACCCGAGTGCCAACAAGACTCAGATCAAGCAGGCCGTCCAGGCGGTCTTCTCGGTCAAGGTCACCGGGGTCAACACGATCAACCGCCAGGGCAAGCGCAAGCGCACCAAGACCGGTTTCGGTCAGCGTGCCGGCTCCAAGCGCGCGATCGTGACCCTCGCCGAGGGCGACCGTATCGACATCTTCGGCGGTCCGACCGCGTAAGCGGTCAGGATCGTCCGGAATCGGACGAGGACTGAGAAATGGGAATCCGCAAGTACAAGCCGACTACGCCGGGCCGCCGTGGCGCCAGCGTCGCCGACTTCGTCGAGGTCACGCGGTCCACGCCGGAGAAGTCGCTGGTCCGCCCCCTGCACAGCAAGGGCGGCCGTAACAACGCCGGTCGTGTGACCGTTCGCCACCAGGGTGGCGGACACAAGCGCGCCTACCGCGTGATCGACTTCCGTCGTCACGACAAGGACGGCGTGCCGGCGAAGGTCGCGCACATCGAGTACGACCCCAACCGCACCGCGCGCATCGCGCTGCTGCACTACGCCGACGGCGAGAAGCGCTACATCCTCGCCCCGCGCAACCTGCAGCAGGGTGACCGCGTCGAGAACGGTCCCGGGGCCGACATCAAGCCGGGCAACAACCTGGCCCTCCGCAACATCCCGGTCGGTACGACGCTGCACGCGATCGAGCTCCGTCCGGGCGGCGGCGCCAAGTTCGCCCGCTCCGCCGGTGCCTCCGTGCAGCTGCTCGCGAAGGAGGGCTCGATGGCCCACCTCCGCATGCCCTCCGGTGAGATCCGCCTGGTCGACGTGCGCTGCCGCGCCACGATCGGCGAGGTCGGCAACGCCGAGCAGAGCAACATCAACTGGGGCAAGGCCGGCCGCAAGCGCTGGCTGGGCGTCCGCCCGACCGTTCGCGGTGTGGCGATGAACCCGGTTGACCACCCCCACGGTGGTGGTGAGGGCAAGACCTCCGGTGGTCGCCACCCGGTCAGCCCCTGGGGTCAGAAGGAAGGTCGTACTCGTTCGCCGAAGAAGGCTTCGAACAAGTACATCGTCCGCCGCCGCAAGACGAACAAGAAGCGCTAGGAGCGGGTTTAGATGCCGCGCAGTCTCAAGAAGGGGCCCTTCGTCGACGACCACCTCATCAAGAAGGTGGACGCCCAGAACGAAGCCGGCACCAAGAACGTCATCAAGACCTGGTCCCGTCGCTCCATGATCATCCCGGCGATGCTCGGGCACACGATCGCGGTGCACAACGGCAAGACCCACATCCCGGTGTTTGTCACCGAGTCCATGGTCGGCCACAAGCTCGGCGAGTTCTCGCCGACGCGCACCTTCCGGGGTCACGTCAAGGACGACCGGAAGTCGAAGCGCCGCTAAGCGCGGGGTGAATGACCATGACAGACACTGAAGGGACAACCATGGAAGCCAGGGCCCAGGCGCGGTACATCCGCGTCACGCCCATGAAGGCCCGCCGCGTGGTGGACCTCATCCGCGGTCTGGACGCCGCGGAGGCTCAGGCGGTCCTGCGTTTTGCCCCGCAGGCCGCGAGCGTGCCGGTAGGCAAGGTGCTGGACAGCGCCATCGCCAACGCCGCGCACAACTACGACCACACCGATGTCGACAGCCTCTTCATCTCCGAGGCGTACGTCGATGAGGGCCCGACCCTGAAGCGGTTCCGTCCGCGCGCCCAGGGCCGTGCCTACCGGATCCGCAAGCGGACCAGCCACATCACCGTGGTCGTCAGCAGCAAGGAAGGAACCCGGTAATGGGCCAGAAGGTTAACCCGCATGGGTTCCGGCTCGGTGTCACCACGGACTTCAAGTCCCGGTGGTACGCCGACAAGCTGTACAAGGACTACGTCAAGGAAGACGTCGCCATCCGTCGGATGATGACGTCCGGCATGGAGCGCGCCGGCATCTCGAAGGTGGAGATCGAGCGCACCCGTGACCGCGTGCGTGTGGACATCCACACCGCTCGTCCGGGCATCGTCATCGGCCGCCGTGGCGCCGAGGCCGACCGCATCCGCGGTGACCTCGAGAAGCTCACGGGCAAGCAGGTCCAGCTGAACATCCTCGAGGTCAAGAGCCCCGAGACCGACGCTCAGCTGGTTGCCCAGGCCGTCGCCGAGCAGCTCTCCTCCCGCGTCTCCTTCCGTCGCGCCATGCGTAAGAGCATGCAGGGCACGATGAAGGCCGGCGCCAAGGGCATCAAGATCCAGTGCGGTGGCCGCCTCGGTGGCGCCGAGATGTCCCGCTCGGAGTTCTACCGCGAGGGCCGTGTGCCCCTGCACACGCTCCGCGCGAACGTGGACTACGGCTTCTTCGAGGCCAAGACGACCTTCGGCCGCATCGGTGTGAAGGTCTGGATCTACAAGGGCGACGTCAAGAACATCGCCGAGGTCCGCGCCGAGAACGCCGCGGCCCGTGCGGGTAACCGCCCGGCCCGTGGTGGCGCCGACCGCCCGGCCCGTGGTGGCCGCGGTGGCGAGCGTGGTGGGCGCGGTCGTAAGCCGCAGCAGGCTCCGGCTGCCGAGGCCCCCAAGGCCGACGCTCCCGCCGCCGCTCCGGCTGAGAGCACCGGAACGGAGGCCTGACCGAAATGCTGATCCCCCGTAGGGTCAAGCACCGCAAGCAGCACCACCCCAAGCGCAGCGGCGCTGCCAAGGGCGGCACGCAGGTTGCGTTCGGCGAGTACGGCATCCAGGCGCTCACCCCGGCCTACGTGACGAACCGTCAGATCGAGGCCGCTCGTATCGCCATGACGCGTCACATCAAGCGTGGTGGCAAGGTCTGGATCAACATCTACCCGGACCGTCCCCTCACCAAGAAGCCTGCCGAGACCCGCATGGGTTCCGGTAAGGGTTCTCCGGAGTGGTGGATCGCCAACGTCAAGCCCGGACGCGTGATGTTCGAGCTGTCGTACCCCAACGAAAAGATCGCCCGTGAGGCGCTGACTCGTGCGGCCCACAAGCTGCCGATGAAGTGCCGGATCGTCAAGCGCGAGGCAGGTGAAGCGTGATGTCGGCCGGTACCAAGGCGTCCGAGCTGCGCGAGCTGGGCAACGAGGAGCTTCTGGACAAGCTCCGCGAGGCCAAGGAAGAGCTGTTCAACCTCCGCTTCCAGGCGGCGACCGGTCAGCTCGAGAACCACGGTCGGCTGAAGGCCGTCCGTAAGGACATCGCGCGGATCTACACCCTGATGCGTGAGCGCGAGCTGGGCATCGAGACGGTGGAGAGCGCCTGATGAGTGAGAGCAACGTGACTGAGCAGACTGCAGAGGCCCGCGGCTTCCGCAAGACCCGCGAGGGTCTCGTCGTCAGCGACAAGATGGACAAGACCGTCGTCGTCGCCGTCGAGGACCGCGTCAAGCACGCGCTGTACGGCAAGGTCATCCGCCGTACCAGCAGGCTCAAGGCGCACGACGAGCAGAACGCCGCGGGTGTCGGCGACCGTGTCCTCCTCGCGGAGACCCGGCCGCTGTCCGCGACGAAGCGCTGGCGCGTCGTCGAGATCCTCGAGAAGGCCAAGTAATCATCCTGCGGGCAAACTCGCAGGACAGTTCCGCCAGGCTCCGGGAGCCGCTCGCTGAGCGGCTCCCGGGGAACCGGCAGACAAACAGGAGATAGACGTGATCCAGCAGGAGTCGCGACTGCGTGTCGCCGACAACACTGGTGCGAAGGAGATCCTTTGCATCCGTGTGCTCGGTGGCTCCGGTCGCCGCTACGCGGGCATCGGTGACGTCATCGTCGCCACCGTCAAGGACGCGATCCCCGGTGGCAACGTGAAGAAGGGTGACGTCGTCAAGGCGGTCATCGTTCGCACCGTCAAGGAGCGCCGCCGTCCGGACGGCTCGTACATCCGCTTCGACGAGAACGCCGCCGTCATTCTGAAGAACGACGGCGACCCTCGCGGCACCCGCATCTTCGGCCCGGTCGGGCGTGAGCTGCGCGAGAAGAAGTTCATGAAGATCATCTCGCTGGCTCCGGAGGTGCTGTAAGCATGAAGATCAAGAAGGGCGACCTGGTCCAGGTCATCACCGGTAAGGACAAGGGCAAGCAGGGCAAGGTCATCGCGGCCTTCCCCCGCGAGGACCGCGTCCTGGTCGAGGGTGTCAACCGGGTCAAGAAGCACACCAAGGCCGGCCCGACCGCCAAGGGTTCGCAGGCCGGCGGCATCGTCACGACCGAGGCGCCGATCCACGTCTCCAACGTCCAGCTGGTCGTTGAGAAGGACGGCAACAAGGTTGTCACGCGTGTCGGTTACCGCTTCGACGACGAAGGCAACAAGATCCGCGTTGCCAAGCGGACGGGTGAGGACATCTGATGGCTACCACCACCACTCCGCGTCTGAAGACGAAGTACCGCGAGGAGATCGCGGGCAAGCTGCGTGACGAGTTCAAGTACGAGAACGTCATGCAGGTTCCCGGTCTCGTGAAGATCGTGGTCAACATGGGTGTGGGCGACGCCGCCCGCGACTCCAAGCTGATCGAGGGCGCCATCCGCGACCTCACCACGATCACCGGTCAGAAGCCGGCCGTCACCAAGGCCCGCAAGTCCATCGCGCAGTTCAAGCTGCGTGAGGGTCAGCCGATCGGTGCCCACGTCACGCTTCGTGGCGACCGCATGTGGGAGTTCCTGGACCGCACCCTGTCGCTCGCGCTGCCGCGCATCCGCGACTTCCGCGGCCTGTCCCCCAAGCAGTTCGACGGCCGTGGCAACTACACCTTCGGTCTCACCGAGCAGGTCATGTTCCACGAGATCGACCAGGACAAGATCGACCGTACCCGGGGCATGGACATCACCGTGGTCACCACGGCGACCAACGACGCTGAGGGCCGCGCGCTCCTTCGTCACCTCGGCTTCCCCTTCAAGGAGGCGTGAGCGAGATGGCGAAGAAGGCTCTGATCGCTAAGGCTGCTCGCAAGCCCAAGTTCGGTGTGCGTGGCTACACCCGCTGCCAGCGCTGCGGTCGTCCGCACTCCGTGTACCGCAAGTTCGGCCTCTGCCGCGTGTGCCTTCGTGAGATGGCTCACCGTGGCGAGCTGCCGGGCGTGACCAAGAGCTCCTGGTAATCACCCTTTTAGGGATTCCCAGGGCTCTCGGTAAGCAATGGGCGCGTCAGGCGCCGACCCTTCCATGGCTTAGGCTTGGGGGGTTGGGCGCCTGACGGTCGCCCGTACGACTTACTACGCCGTAGGTCCACCGCGCCGCACCCGTCCCGTCTCGGATCGGGGAGAGGGATGGCGCACCAGGAAACCCCGGCGAGAGAGGCCGAAGGCCAATTCATGACCATGACTGATCCGATCGCAGACATGCTTACGCGTCTGCGGAACGCGAACTCGGCATACCACGACTCCGTGACGATGCCGGCATCGAAGATCAAGTCGCACATCGCGGAGATCCTCCAGCAGGAGGGCTTCATCACGGGCTGGAAGGTCGAGGACGCCGAGGTCGGCAAGAACCTCGTCCTGGAGCTGAAGTTCGGCCCCAACCGTGAGCGCTCCATCGCGGGCATCAAGCGGATCTCCAAGCCCGGTCTCCGGGTGTACGCGAAGTCCACCAACCTGCCGAAGGTGCTCGGCGGTCTCGGCGTGGCGATCATCTCCACGTCGCACGGACTCCTCACCGACAAGCAGGCCGGCAAGAAGGGCGTAGGCGGAGAAGTCCTCGCCTACGTCTGGTAGCGGAAGGGAACGGAGGAAACAGCTATGTCGCGTATTGGCAAGCTCCCCATCACGGTTCCCGCCGGCGTGGACGTCACCATCGACGGCCAGACGGTCTCGGTCAAGGGCCCCAAGGGCACGCTGACCCACACTGTCGTGGCGCCGATCGAGATCGCCAAGGGTGAGGACGGCGTCCTGAACGTCACCCGCCCCAACGACGAGCGTCAGAGCAAGGCCCTGCACGGCCTGTCCCGCACGCTGGTGGCGAACATGATCACCGGCGTGACCCAGGGTTACGTGAAGAAGCTCGAGATCAGCGGTGTCGGTTACCGCGTTCAGGCCAAGGGATCGAACCTCGAGTTCGCTCTGGGCTACAGCCACCCGATCACCGTCGAGGCGCCCGAGGGCATCACCTTCAAGGTGGAGACCCCGACCCGCTTCCAGGTCGAGGGCATCGACAAGCAGAAGGTCGGCGAGGTTGCGGCCAACATCCGCAAGCTGCGCAAGCCCGACCCGTACAAGGCCAAGGGCGTCAAGTACGAGGGCGAAGTCATCCGCCGCAAGGTCGGAAAGGCGGGTAAGTAAGCCATGGCATACGGACAGAAGATCCTCAAGGGCGACGCCTACAAGCGCGCCGCGATCAAGCGCCGCCACATCCGGATCCGCAAGTCGATCAACGGTACGGCGGAGCGTCCTCGTCTGGTCGTGACCCGCTCGAACCGCCACATCGTGGCCCAGGTGATCGACGACCTCAAGGGTCACACCCTTGCGTCGGCGTCCACCCTGGACACCTCGATCCGCGGTGGCGAGGGCGACAAGTCGGCCCAGGCCAAGCAGGTCGGCGCCCTGGTCGCCGAGCGTGCCAAGGCCGCCGGTGTCGAGGCTGTCGTATTCGACCGTGGTGGCAACCAGTACGCCGGGCGCATCGCCGCCCTGGCGGACGCCGCCCGCGAAGCCGGACTCAAGTTCTGAGTCGCCCGTCGCGTCAGCGACAAAATCGTTGGCGCGTAGCTAGCGGAAAAAGAGAGAGGTAATTCCAATGGCTGGACCCCAGCGCCGCGGTGGCGGTGCCGGTGGCGGCGAGCGGCGGGACCGGAAGGGCCGTGACGGCGGCGCTGCTGCCGCCGAGAAGACCGCGTACGTTGAGCGCGTTGTCGCGATCAACCGCGTCGCCAAGGTTGTGAAGGGTGGTCGTCGCTTCAGCTTCACCGCGCTGGTCGTGGTGGGCGACGGTGACGGCACCGTGGGTGTCGGTTACGGCAAGGCCAAGGAGGTGCCGGCCGCCATCGCCAAGGGTGTTGAGGAGGCCAAGAAGCACTTCTTCAAGGTCCCCCGTATCCAGGGCACCATCCCGCACCCGATCACGGGTGAGAAGGCTGCCGGCGTCGTACTGCTCAAGCCCGCGTCCCCCGGTACCGGCGTTATCGCCGGTGGCCCGGTGCGTGCCGTGCTCGAGTGCGCCGGTATCCACGACGTGCTGTCGAAGTCGCTCGGCTCGTCGAACGCGATCAACATCGTGCACGCGACCGTGGAGGCCCTGAAGGGCCTGCAGCGTCCCGAGGAGATCGCGGCCCGCCGTGGTCTGCCGCTCGAGGACGTCGCCCCCGCGGCTCTGCTGCGTGCGCGTGCCGGGGCTGGTGCTGCGTAATGGCTCAGCTCAAGATCACGCAGACGAAGTCGTACATCGGCAGCAAGCAGAACCACCGTGACACTCTGCGGTCGCTTGGTCTCAAGGGGATCAACACCGTGGTCGTCAAGGAGGACCGCCCCGAGTTCCGCGGCATGGTGCACACCGTCCGCCACCTCGTGACGGTCGAGGAGGTCGACTGATCATGGCGGAGAACAACCCGCTCAAGATCCACAACCTCCGTCCCGCCCCGGGCGCCAAGACCGCCAAGACCCGTGTCGGTCGTGGTGAGGCGTCGAAGGGTAAGACGGCTGGTCGTGGTACCAAGGGCACCAAGGCCCGTTACCAGGTTCCGGAGCGCTTCGAGGGTGGCCAGATGCCCCTCCACATGCGTCTCCCGAAGCTGAAGGGCTTCAAGAACCCGTTCAAGACCGAGTACCAGGTCGTGAACCTCGACAAGCTGGCGTCGCTGTACCCCGAGGGTGGCGAGGTCACCGTCGAGGGTCTGGTCGCCAAGGGTGCCGTTCGCAAGAACGCGCTCGTCAAGGTCCTCGGCCAGGGCGAGGTCTCCGTGGCGCTGCAGGTGACGGTCGACGCCGTCTCCGGCTCCGCCAAGGAGAAGATCACCGCCGCGGGCGGTACGGTCACCGAGCTCGTCTGAGCGCGATGACGTAAGCAGTCCCGACCGGGGATACCTCATCACGGGGTATCCCCGGTTGGTCGTTCCAAGGCGGGCGGTGTCCCCGGTAAGGTGGCCTGCACTGCTCTTTCACGTATCCGTCGAACCTCAAGACCGTCACCCTTGACGCAGTTGCGCGGGGGTCGCAGGAGGCACCGTGCTCACCGCGTTCGCCCGGGCGTTCAAGACGCCCGACCTGCGCAAGAAGCTGCTCTTCACGCTCGCCATCATCGTGGTCTACCGGGTCGGTACCCACATTCCGATCCCGGGCGTCGACTACAAGAGTGTCCAGGAGTGTGTGGACCAGGCGTCCGGCAACCAGGGCCTCTTCGGTCTGGTCAACATGTTCAGCGGCGGCGCGCTGCTCCAGATCACGGTCTTCGCGCTCGGCATCATGCCGTACATCACGGCGAGCATCATCCTCCAGCTGCTGACCGTGGTCATCCCGCGCCTGGAAGCCCTCAAGAAGGAGGGCCAGGCCGGTACGGCGAAGATCACGCAGTACACCCGTTACCTCACGGTGGCGCTCGCGATCCTGCAGGGCACCGGCCTGGTGGCCACCGCCCGCAGCGGCGCCCTCTTCTCCGGTTGTACGGTCGCCAGCCAGATCGTCCCGGACCGCGCGATCTTCAGCACCATCGTCATGGTCATCTGCATGACCGCCGGTACGGCCATGGTCATGTGGCTCGGTGAGCTCATCACCGACCGCGGCATCGGCAACGGCATGTCGATCCTGATGTTCATCTCGATCGCCGCGACCTTCCCGTCCGCGCTGTGGGCCATCAAGAAGCAGGGCACCCTGGCCGGCGGCTGGATCGAGTTCGGCACTGTCGTCCTCGTCGGCCTGGTCATGGTCGGCCTGGTGGTCTTCGTCGAGCAGGCCCAGCGCCGCATCCCCGTGCAGTACGCGAAGCGGATGATCGGCCGTCGCTCCTACGGTGGTACGTCCACGTACATCCCGCTGAAGGTGAACCAGGCCGGTGTGATCCCGGTCATCTTCGCGTCGTCGCTGCTCTACATCCCGGCCCTGATCGCGCAGTTCTCCAGCGGTGACTCGGGCTGGAAGCGCTGGGTCGAGCAGAACCTGACCAAGGGCGACCACCCGATTTACATCAGTGCGTACTTTTTGCTCATCGTGTTCTTCGCGTTCTTCTACGTGGCGATCTCCTTCAACCCCGAGGAAGTCGCCGACAACATGAAGAAGTATGGTGGCTTCATCCCGGGCATCCGGGCTGGCAGGCCGACCGCTGAGTACCTCTCGTACGTGCTCAACCGGATCACCTGGCCGGGTTCGCTGTACCTGGGTCTGATCGCTCTCGTCCCGACGATGGCGTTGGTTGGCTTCAACGCAAACCAGAACTTCCCGTTCGGCGGGACCAGCATCCTGATCATCGTGGGTGTCGGTCTCGAGACCGTGAAGCAGATCGAGAGCCAGCTCCAGCAGCGCAATTACGAAGGGTTCCTCCGCTGATGCGAATCGTCCTCGTCGGGCCGCCGGGTGCCGGAAAGGGCACGCAGGCCACTCGTCTCGCCGAGAAGCTGCGCGTGCCGCACATCTCCACGGGCGACCTGTTCCGCGCCAACATCAGCCAGCAGACGGAGCTCGGGAAACTCGCGAAGTCCTACATGGACGCCGGCAACCTCGTCCCCGACGAGGTCACCATCGCGATGGCCAAGGACCGCATGGAGCAGCCCGACGCCGAGAACGGCTTCCTGCTCGACGGCTTCCCGCGCAATGTCTCGCAGGCCGAGGCGCTCGACGAGCTGCTTGAGACCGAGGCGATCAAGCTGGACGCGGTGCTGGACCTCGAGGTGCCCGAGGAGGAGGTCGTCAAGCGGATCGCCGGCCGGCGCATCTGCCGCAACGACTCGTCGCACGTCTTCCACGAGACGTACAAGAAGCCGGCCAAGGACGGCGTCTGTGACGTGTGCGGCGGTGAGCTGTACCAGCGTGACGACGACTCCGAGGAGACCGTCCGCAAGCGGCTGGAGGTCTACCACACGCAGACCGAGCCGATCATCGACTACTACAAGGCGCAGGGCCTGGTCGTCACGATCTCGGCGCTGGGTCCGGTGGACGAGGTGACCCGACGCGCGCTGGGCGCGCTGAAGCGCGAGGACGCCGACGCCACCCAGTAGTCGTTCATACGTCGCCGTAGCCGCGGTTCCCGAGAGGGGGCCGCGGCTGCTGTGTGGGGAGGGCTGGCCCGTCCCCGTATCGTGGAAAGCGTCCGTCCCTTCCCGGTCCAGAAAGGCCGTAGTCCCCATGGTGCAGATCAAGAGCCCCGAGCAGATCGCCAAGATGCGTGAGGCGGGGCTGGTCGTCGCCGCGATCCACGCGGCGACCCGTGAGGCCGCCGTGCCGGGTGCCAGCACCAAGGATCTGGACGAGGTCGCGCGCAAGGTGCTCGCGGAGAACAACGCCAAGTCGAACTTCCTCGGCTACGGCGGCTTTCCCGCGACGATCTGCACGTCCGTGAACGACGTCGTCGTGCACGGCATCCCCTCCGAGGACGTCGTCCTCAAGGACGGGGACATCATCTCCATCGACTGCGGCGCGATCGTCGACGGCTGGCACGGGGACGCGGCGTACACCGCCTTCGTGGGCTCCGGTCACGCCCCGGAACTGGTCGAGCTCTCCCGGGTGACGGAAGAGTCCATGTGGGCGGGCATCGCCGCGATGAGGCTGGGCAACCGCCTGGTCGACGTGTCGAAGGCCATCGAGACGTACATCCGCCGTCAGCCGAAGCCCGGCGGCGGCCGCTACGGCATCATCGAGGACTACGGCGGCCACGGCATCGGCACGGAGATGCACATGGACCCCCACCTGCTCAACTACGTAGACCGCCGCCGAGGCAAGGGCCCCAAGCTGGTCCCCGGCTTCTGCCTCGCCATCGAGCCGATGGTCTCCCTGGGCACCCCGAAGACCGAGGTCCTCGAGGACGACTGGACGGTCATCACCACGGACGGCACGTGGTCCTCCCACTGGGAACACTCGGTCGCCCTGACCGAGCAGGGCCCCCTGGTCCTGACGGCCCCGGACGGCGGCAAGGCCAAGCTGGCGGAGTACGGGGTCACGGCGGCGCCGGACCCGCTGGTCTGACGGCATCCCGAACACCGCCGCCGGTCGGAGGCCGGCGCAGCCGCTCGAAGCCAGCGAGGCGCCCCGGCGCCGAGCGCCCGCGAAGGCGGCGTGAAGGGTGGGGACGGCGGCAAGGCCAAGCCGGCGGAGTACGGGGTCACGGCGGCGCCGGACCCGCTGGTCTGACGGCATCCCGAACACCGCCGCCGGTCGGAGGCCGGCGCAGCCGCTCGAGGCCAGCGAGGCGCCCCGGCGCCGAGCGCCCGCGAAGGCGGCGTGAAGGGTGGGGACGGCGGCAAGGCCAAGCCGGCGGAGTACGGGGTCACGGCG